>CBHFOL010000063.1:0-29797 GCA_965995405.1 uncultured Saccharothrix sp. | reverse complement strand
GAGCTGTCCTGGAAGCACATCGACCACCCGTCCGAGGTCGTCGAGGTCGGCCAGGAGGTCACGGTCGAGGTCCTGGACGTCGACATGGAGCGCGAGCGCGTGTCGCTGTCGCTCAAGGCGACGCAGGAAGACCCGTGGCGCCAGTTCGCCCGGACCCACGCGATCGGCCAGATCGTGCCGGGCAAGGTCACCAAGCTGGTTCCGTTCGGCGCGTTCGTCCGGGTGGACGAGGGCATCGAGGGCCTGGTCCACATCTCCGAGCTGGCCGAGCGCCACGTGGAGATCCCGGAGCAGGTCGTCCAGGTCGGCGACGACGTCATGGTCAAGGTCATCGACATCGACCTGGACCGTCGCCGGATCTCGCTGTCGCTCAAGCAGGCCAACGAGGGCTTCACGGTCGACTCCGAGTTCGACCCGACCCAGTACGGCATGGCCGCCGAGTACGACGACCAGGGGAACTACATCTACCCCGAGGGCTTCGACCCGGAGACCCAGGAGTGGCAGGAAGGCTTCGACAAGCAGCGTGAGGAGTGGGAGCGGCAGTACGCCGAGGCCCACACCCGCTACGAGGCCCACATGAAGCAGGTCGCGAAGGCGGCGGCAGCCGAGGAAGAGGCGGCGGGGGAGACCAACTACTCCTCCGGCGGCGACGCCCCGGCGGCGGCTGCGACTTCTTCGGGCGGCGCTCCGGCCCAGGCCGGTGGCACGCTGGCGAGCGACGAGCAGCTCGCGGCTCTCCGCGAGAAGCTGTCGGGCGGCGCCTGAGCAGTTCTGAACGGCTGACCACGGCCCCGCACCCCTCCCGGGTGCGGGGCCGTTGTCGTCGGGTCCTCGGGCGTGGTCGTGCGTCGGGCGTGGGCGCGGGCGTGGGTCGTTGTCGTCGGCGCGGGCGCGCGCCGTGCGTCGATGTCGTCGGGTGGCGTGGTCCTGCGTCGTCGTGGGGCTCGGTCCGTGGGGCAGCCGGTTCGAGGGTCGTCCGGCTCCCGGGTCGTGGTTCCGGGGCTGTTCGTTGTGCGCCTGTCGTGGCCTGTTGTCGGGGCCGTGTTGGTACGTGTGCGCTAGGTTGTGAGCTCTATGGCTGCGCGAATTCGGTGGAAGACAACGGCTTCGGCTCCGGGGGCGGGTCCTGCGGTCTCGGCGGTCGCGCTGTCGGTCGTGCTGGCGGCGTGCACGTTGTCGGGCTGCACGTCGACCCCGAAATCCCTGTCCCCACCGCCCCAGATCCCGACCATCGTCGCGCCCACCTCGGTGGTCCGGACCCCGGTGATGGTCGACCGCGCGCTCCCGGACGACTGCGAGCTGATCGTCCCGGTGGACATGGTCAACCAACGCGTAGGACGCGAGCTCGCAGGCGGGTTGCGGACGATCATCGGCATCCCCGAGGCGTCGTTGGGCCGCACGGGCAAGGTCGACTGCTACTACGACCTGGGCGAACGCCAGCCACTGTCCGCCGCGCCCCTGGTGATCGGGTTGGCGACGTACGTGGACGAGCCGACCGCCAAGGGCCGGGTCGCGGACAGCGTGACCGCGGAGAAGCAGGAAGGCGGCTCGGTGGCCGAGGTGGACGTCGGGAAGCAGAAGGCATCCCTGGTGAGCACGGGCGGCGAACGCCTGCTCATCGGCTCGCTGGGCAAAACCACCTTCGTGGCCCGCGCCAAGACCGGTTTCGTGCCGGACGACCAGATGAGCGCCGTCCTGTCCGGCCTGGCAGCCCAGTCGATGACCCCCATCGAAGACGCCTGACATCCCCGAACCGGACACTCTCACTCGGCGACGTGCGGTCCTGCCCCCTGGGCCGGCATCTCAGCTCGCTCTCAGCTCTCGCGCCCGAAATTGTCGGTGCTCCCTGGGACAATGGTGACCGGGGGCCGGAGGCCGCACCCCGTCCGAAACCGCCGCGCGCCCCACACACCCCAGTCGGCAGACTGTGGGGCATGTTGCGCGTAGGGCTCTCAGGTGGAATCGGGTCGGGCAAGTCGACGGTGGCCAGGCGGCTGGCCGAGCACGGTGCCGTGGTGATCGACGCCGATCAGCTGGCCCGCGAGGTCGTCGCCCCCGGCACCCCGGGCCTGGCCGAGATCGCCGAAGCCTTCGGACCAGGCGTCCTGGACGGGCAAGGCGCGCTCGACCGGGCCGCGCTCGCAGCCAAAGTGTTCAGCGACGACGAAGCCCGAGCCACGCTCAACGGCATCACCCACCCCAGGATCGGCGCCCGCACCGCCGAACTGATCGGCCAGGCACCGGACGACGCGGTGGTCGTCCACGACGTCCCGCTGCTGGTCGAGAACGGCATGGCCCCGATGTACCACCTCGTCCTCATCGTCGACGCCGCACCCGACCTGCGCATCGCCCGCCTGAAGTCCCGCGGCCTGACCGAGCAGGACGCCCGCAACCGGATGGCCAAGCAGGCCGACGAAGCCCGCCGCCGCGAGGTGGCCGACGTCTGGCTCGACAACTCCGGCACCCCCGACCAGGTCCTGGCCGTCGTGGACGAGCTGTGGGCGGACCGACTGGTCCCGTACGAGGCCAACGTCCGCCTCCGCCGCTACGCCTCCGGCCCGCCGAAGGTCGTCCCCTACGACCCGACCTGGCCCGAGCAGGCCGCACGGATCGCCAACCGGATCGCGTTCGCGGCAGGCCGGAACCGCGTGGAGCACATCGGCTCCACCTCGGTCCCCGGCCTGGCCGCCAAGGACGTCCTGGACTTCCAGCTCGGCGTCCGGTCCCTGGCCGAGGCCGACGAGCTCGCCGAGTCCCTGACCCGGGCCGGTTTCCCCGCGCTGGGCATCGCCGACGACACCGTCAAGCACGGCGACCCCGAGGACTGGAAGAAGCGGCTGCACGCCGGCGCCGACCCGAAACGGCGGGTGAACCTGCACGTCCGGGTGGAAGGCGGGCCTGCCTGGGAGTGGGCCATCCGCTTCCGGGACTGGTTGCGGGCCGACGAGAGCGCCCGGCGGGAGTACGAGGCGCTGAAGCTGGAGCTGGCCCGTCGGCACGCGAAGGACACCGACGGTTTCGCCTACGGAGAAGCCAAGGAGCCCTGGATGAACGCCGCCGCGGCCCGCATCGACGCCTTCTACAGGGACGGCCAGACGTCGTAGATCCCCCGGTGGGTCAGCCAGGCGCCCAGGTCGTGGCGGTGCAGGCTGACCTCCTCCAACGTCCGGTGCACGGTCCGCAACGCCTGGTCGGCGTCACCGGGGTTGAGCACACGGCCCGCCACGGCGGCGGCGAATTCCTCCGAACGGACGATTCTCGCCGTCGTCCCACCGGGCACCGCGAGGCCCAGCAGCAGGTCCGTGGTGCGCCACGAACGCCCGTCACGCAGCACGCGCACGGCTGTGAGCACGCTCGGGCCGCTGCGGGCGTGTCGGGACCGCGGGCGGTGGTGGGTGAGGCGCAGACCGAGGTCCGGCATCAACCAGGTGACTTCCGAATCGGAGAACGGATCTTCGGGGGTGGGGCATTCCAGGCTCAGGCCCCACCGCTCCACCCGGCATGTCGTCAGGTGTCGGGACGTGCCCGAGGAATAGCTCCGAACTGCGCTGACGGTGTCGACCACGTCGACCAGCTGAGGTGTGATGACCGCTCCCACGCGACCCGAGGGTAGCCGTAAGTATGCGGCCGGTAACACTGCGGGTCGATTCGTTACATCACGGTCTGTGGGTGTATCGGTCTCTTTCCGGTGACGGACACGGATGGCGGTTGACCAGCGAGTCTCACCGTCTGTACTAGCGCCGACGCCACGTCGTGACGGTGCCCTGCGACGCCAGCCAACGCACCGCGTCGTGCCCGTGTGCCGCGATACCCGCCACGGCGCGGTAAGTGGTCTCCAACGCCCACTGCGCGCGCTGTGGCTGCACGAGGCCCCGTTCGAGCGCGGCCAGGAGTTCGTCGGTGTCCAACACGGTCACGCTGCGGCCCGTGCGCACGATCAGGTCCAGATAGAGGTCCACCGTCTTCCACACGGACCCGCTGGAGCTGATCTCCACCACGTCGATGTAGAGGTCGTAGTCGCGTTCGTGTCCGGGGTGCCACGACTGTCGGGTCAGGCGCAGGCCGTGGTCCGGCAGCAGCCACGACTCGAAGTGGGACAACTGCGGGTGACCCGGCACCGGCCGGAACATGTACAGGCCGTCGCCGGTCAGCCGGTACTCCTCGACGCCGCGCAGGTGGCCCTTGGGGTCCGTGTTGCTCTTGGCGTCCAGGTCGAAGTACTCGATCTTCGGCGGGTGGATGTGCATTTGTGAGGTCCCTGCCGCGCTCCGCGTCACGATGGGCACCCTAAGCACCAGAACCTGAGGAACACCCGATTTTGTCACCCGAAAGTAGGATGATCGCTTACCCTTCCGGCCATGTTCGGGATCATCCGGCCGTGCCGCAACCGCTTGGGCGCGGACCTGCGCGAATCGTGGCTGGCGCACCTGTGCGGGCTGTGCCTGGCGCTGCGCGACGACCACGGCCACCTGGCCCGCGTGGTCACCAACTACGACGGGCTGGTCATATCGGCCCTCGTGGAGGCCCAGACGGCGCGTTCACGGCGTTCGGCGGGACCGTGCGCGCTGCGCGGCATGAAGTCCGCCGACGTGGCCGTGGGCGCGGGCGCGCGGTTGGCCGCTACGGTGTCCCTTGTGCTCGCGTCGGCGAAGGTCGGCGACCACGTGGACGACCGGGACGGCGCGTTCGCGCGGGCACCGATGCGCGGCCTGGGACGTCAGGTGGCGCGCCGCTGGGCACGGCAGGCCGAGACGACCGGCGCGGACCTCGGGTTCGACACGGCGGTGCTGGTCACGGCCGTGCGGCGGCAGTCGGAGGTGGAGGCGGCGGCCGGCCTGGGCAGTTCCGTGCTGCTGGTGACCGAGCCGACCGAGACTGCCAGCGGTGAGGCCGTGGCGCAGACCGCGATCCTGGCCGGACGTCCCGCCAACGCGGCCCCGTTGCGCGAGGTGGGACGGCTGTTCGGGCGTCTTGCGCACCTCATCGACGCCGTGGAGGACTTGGCGGAGGACCGCGCCACGGGCGCGTGGAACCCGTTGGAGGCCACGGGCACGTCGTTGGCCGAGGCACGCCGGTTGTGCGACGACGCCGCGTTGGGCATCAAGCTGGCGTTGCAGGAGGTGGAGTTCGTCGACGGGCGTCTTGTGCACGCGTTGCTGGTGCACGAGGTGCAGGAGTCGATCCGACGCGCGTTCGGCGAACCACACGCACACGGCCCGCAGGACACCCCACCGCCGGGTTGGCAGCCCACGCCCGGCATGTACCCGCCTGCCCCGTACGGCAGCGTTCCCCCGCCCGGGCCCGTTCCGCCGCCCTCGGCGGGCGGTCGCTACGGCGGTGGCGGCGACGAACCGCCGCCCCGGCCGACCAAGTGGGACCGCAAGGGCAAGCAGCCGGGGAGCGGCGGCGGCCTGTGGTGCTGGCCGGCGCTGACCCACCCGCCGAGGGAACGCGGGCTCCTGCTCGGCTGCCTGGCGATGGTCTACCAGTGCGGCACCTGCCAGTACTGCTGTCGCGACCCGTTCCCGGGGCCGTTCAGCGGCAAGTGGCGCAACGGGGGCTGCGACTGCGGGTCCGGCGGTTGCGATTGCGGCGGCGGCCACCACGGTGGAGGCGGCGGTGGCGGTGGCGGCGGGTGTTGCGACTGTGACTGCTGCGGCTGCGACTGCAACTGCTGAGGCCCGCGCTGTCCTGCCCAGCCCTGGCCCTGACCTGCTCTGACCTGCGCCGATCGAAAATTGTCGTACCCGGGGCGTACCGTCTTCCCCGTGGCTTTCCCAACCGAGATCCCGGTCAAGGCGCACTCGGCGCACCGTCCCGTCGGCGAGATCCCCCGCACCGACGGGCAGTTCCGCGTGGTCAGCGACTACCAGCCCGCCGGTGACCAGCCGGCGGCGATCGCGGACCTGGAACGCCGGGTCCGGGGCAACGAGAAGGACATCGTGCTGCTCGGCGCGACCGGTACGGGCAAGTCCGCCACCACGGCCTGGCTGGTGGAGAAGCTGCAACGGCCGACGCTGGTCATGGCGCCGAACAAGACACTGGCGGCGCAGCTGGCGAACGAGCTGAAGGAGTTCTTCCCGGAGAACGCGGTGGAGTACTTCGTCAGCTACTACGACTACTACCAGCCCGAGGCGTACATCCCGCAGACCGACACCTACATCGAGAAGGACTCCTCGATCAACGAGGACGTGGAGCGGCTGCGCCACTCGGCCACCATGAGCCTGCTGACCAGGCGGGACGTGATCGTGGTGGCGTCCGTGTCGTGCATCTACGGCCTCGGCACACCCCAGTCGTACCTGGACCGGTCGATCCAGCTGGAGGTGGGCGGCGAGGTCGAGCGCGACCTGCTGCTGCGGGCGCTGGTGGACGTCCAGTACGCCCGCAACGACGTGGCGTTCAACCGGGGCACGTTCCGGGTCCGGGGTGACACGGTGGAGATCATCCCGGCGTACGAGGAGCTGGCGATCCGCGTCGAGTTCTTCGGCGACGAGATCGACAAGCTCTACTACCTGCACCCCCTCACCGGTGACGTGATCCGAGAGGTGGACGAGCTGCGCATCTTCCCGGCGACGCACTACGTGGCCGGTCCGGAGCGCATGGAGAAGGCGATCCGGGGCATCGAGGCGGAGCTGGCCGACCAGCTGGCCACGATGGAGCGGCAGGGCAAGCTGCTGGAGGCGCAGCGGCTGCGGATGCGCACGTCGTACGACATCGAGATGATGCGCCAGGTCGGGTTCTGCTCGGGCATCGAGAACTACTCCCGCCACATCGACGACCGTGCCGCCGGCACCGCGCCGGCGACCCTGATCGACTACTTCCCGGACGACTTCCTGCTGGTCATCGATGAATCGCACGTGACGGTGCCGCAGATCGGCGGCATGTACGAGGGTGACGCGTCCCGCAAGCGCAACCTCGTGGAGCACGGCTTCCGGCTGCCCAGCGCGCTGGACAACCGGCCGCTGACCTGGGAGGAGTTCGCCGACCGGATCGGCCAGACGGTGTACCTGTCGGCGACACCCGGCCCGTACGAGATGGGGCAGGCGGGCGGCGAGTTCGTGGAGCAGGTCATCCGGCCGACCGGCCTGGTCGACCCGCAGGTGGTGGTCAAGCCGACCGAGGGCCAGATCGATGATCTCGTGCACGAGATCCGGGCGCGGGCCGAGCGCGACGAACGGGTCCTGGTCACCACGCTGACCAAGAAGATGGCCGAGGACCTCACCGACTACCTGCTGGAACTCGGCATCCGGGTGCGCTACCTGCACTCCGAGGTCGACACGCTGCGCCGCGTCGAACTGCTGCGCCAGCTGCGCCTGGGCGAGTACGACGTGCTGATCGGCATCAACCTGCTGCGCGAGGGCCTGGACCTCCCGGAGGTCTCGCTGGTGTCGATCCTGGACGCGGACAAGGAGGGCTTCCTCCGCTCGGGCGCCAGTCTGATCCAGACCATCGGCCGCGCGGCCCGCAACGTGTCCGGTGAGGTCCACATGTACGCGGACCGCATCACCGACTCGATGCGGCACGCGATTGACGAGACGAACCGCAGGCGCGCCAAGCAGGTCGCCTACAACGAGGAACGCGGCCTGGACCCCCAGCCGCTGCGCAAGAAGATCACCGACATCCTCGAACAGGTGTACGCCGAGGCGGAGGACGCCATCGAGCCGGGCGGCTCCGGCCGCAACGCGTCCCGGGGCAAGAAGCCCACCGGCGACCCGGGCGCGTCCGGCCGCAGCTCGGGTGTCCTGGTCGACCGCAACACGGGCACGATGGCCCGCTCGGAGCTGGCGGACCTGGTCCAGCAGTTGACCGACCAGATGATGAACGCGGCCCGGGAGCTCCAGTTCGAACTGGCCGCCCGCCTGCGGGACGAGATCCAGGACCTGAAGAAGGAACTCCGGGGCATGGACGCCGCCGGCGTCAAGTAGCCCGCGCTCCCACCACAGGCCCCGGCGCAACCGCGCCGGGGCCTCCTCCGGGCGGACGCCGAGCGGCAGGCGTTCGCGCGGGTTTGCCGGCGCGGATTGTTCGGCGGGATTGTTCGGCGCGGCTGATTGTCGGTGGGTTGGCCTAGCGTGTGCGGCTATGACGCTCGATGAGGTGATCGCGTACTGCCTGGCCAAACCCGGCGCGGAGGAGAGCTACCCGTGGGGTGACGAGGAACTGGTCGCCAAGGTCGGTGGCAAGGCGTTCGTGTTCATCGGCCTGTCCGGGCAGGCGGTGGGGCTGAAGTGCGGCGCGAACGCCGAGGAAGCAGCCGAGTGGCGGGAACGCTTCCCCGACGACATCACCGTCAGCGCCTACATCGGCCGCTACGGCTGGAACCGGGTGCAACTCGGCGGCAGCGTGCCCGAGGACGACGTGCGGGAACTGCTCGACCGCTCCTACGACGCGATCGTCGCCAAGCTGCCCAGGTCCAAGCGCCCCACGAACGAGCACCCCAGGTCCTGACGGCCGCCGGCATCCTGACGCCTGCCTGCGCTGCCTGCGCTGCCCTGCCCGTCGGTGCCGACGGTCCGCCTGCCTGCTCACGCCGCCCAGATGTCGTGGTCGTGGGAGGAGCCGGACGCTATGCCGGACCGGCCGCGACCGCCGGGGGAACGAGCACCACCTTCCCCCGCGTCACGTGCGCCCGCGCCACCTCTACCAGCGGCAGCGTCGTCGGCGTGCGCAACCGCAGCACACCCCGGTCCACCAGTTCGACCAGACCCGCCAACTGGCTCCCGCACGCACGGATCCACTGGTTCGCCACCCGGATCCCACGCAACCCGACCGGCGCGCCCGACCCTGCACGGACACGAACGACCCGCCGCCGCGCACCGCGTCCAACGCCTCCACCCCGAGCACGGCGGCGTCCACCACCCCGTCCACCCCACCCGGCACCAGCGCGCGCACCGCACCGCCCAGGTCCGCCACCCCGCGCGGCACGAACCAGGACGCGCCGAACGACCGCGCCAACTCCTCGTCACCGGCCAGCGCGACCACCCGCAACCCCCGCGCCACCGCCAACTGCACGGCGAACCCGCCGACCGCACCGCCCGCCCCGGTCACCAGCACCGTCCCACCCGGCGGCACGGCCAGCAGGTCCAGCGCCTGCCACGCGGTCAACCCGTTGAGCGGCAACGTGCTCGCCTCCACCAAGGACACCGTCCGGGGTGCCCGGGCCACCACCGACGCGTCCAGCACGAGGTACTCGGCCTGCGCCCCCAACGGCAGCGGCAGCCGGTCGCGCAGGCCGACCACCTCATCACCCACCGCGAACGGCCCGCCGGCCACGTCCACGACCCCGGCGACGTCCCACCCGATCCCGACGACCGGACGCGCGGGCAGCGGGCCCGCCGCGTGCAGGGCACCGGACCGGGTGGCCACGTCCACCGGGTTCACCGCCGCCGCCGACACCCTGATCCGCACCAGGCCCGGACCCGGCTCGGGCACCGCCACCTCGGCCACTTCCAGCACTTCCGGCCCGCCGAACGACCGCACGATCACAGCTCGCATGTCCCGAACCCATGGAAAGCTGCTCTCCAGGAGGAGGTACGTACCCGGAAGTGCGTAGGGGAGGCCATGGTTACCAGGACGGCGGAACAGGCGAGGGCCGGGCAAAAGGTCGTGTACGACGCGTACATCGCGGAATGCCCGACGCGGCAGCTGCTGGACCGGATCGCCGACAAGTGGGCGAGCCTGGTGCTGGTGGCGCCGGCCGACGGTTCCCGCCGGTACAGCGAGCTGAACCGGACCATCACCGGCGTCAGCCAGAAGATGCCGGCGCAGACCCTGCGGTCGCTGGAACGCGACGGCCTGCTGACCCGCCGGGTGACGGCGTCGGTCCCGGTGCGCGTCGACTACGAGCTGACCCCGTTGGGGCGCGGCCTGCTGCCGGTGATGGCCACGATCAAAGCCTGGGCCGAGGCGAACATCGAAGAGGTGCCGGCCCACCGGGAGCACTACGACTCCCGGTGAGCGGCCCCGTCAGCTGGTGATGTCCTTGCGGGCGAACTTGCGGGCCGCGAGCAGCGTGAAGAACGCGCCGTAGGCGAGCGCCGAGAACGTGCCCTTCGCCATCTGCGACCAGTCCACATCGGACGACAGCAGGTCCGTCCACGCCAGCGCGTAGTGCGTCGGCAGGTAGTTGCGCAGGTCCTCCAGCGCGGTGATCTGGTTGAGGATCTGCGACAGGATCGACACCAGCACCGCGCCGCCGACCGCGCCCAGCGGCGCGTCCGTGGACACCGACAGGTACAGCGCCAGCCCCGCCACCCAGAACAGGTGGATGGCGATGTAGCAGACCGCGAGCGCCACCCCGGTCACGCCGGACCCGAACGACGCCGCCTCACCGGTCGGGCTGACCGCCTCACCCGCCCCGTACCAGGCGACGCCCACGCCCAGCGCCACGGCGGGCAGCAGGGCCAGCGCGAACACCGACAGCAACCCGGACGCGATCGCCTTGCGCCGCAGCAGCCGGTGCCTCGGCACCGGTGCCGCGAGCAGGTACTTCAGGCTCGACCAGGACGCTTCGGACGCGATGGTGTCGCCGAAGAACAGCGCCACGATCATCGGCAGCAGGAAGCTCCCGCTCACGAACAGCGTGAGGATCACGAAGTTCACGCCGCTGGCCGTCGCCAGGTCCACGAAGCCGCCGGACCGGCGGTTCGGCGACGCCTGGCCCAGCTCGAACGACACCACCAGGATGAACGGCAGCAGCACCAGGAACCCCAGCACGAGCTGGGTCCGCCGGCGGCGCAGCTGGCGCGCCAGCTCCACCCGGACGGGCAGCGTCCGGCCCGCCCGGTAGCCGACCTTCGAGCCGTCCGGCGCGACCGACGAGTGCTCGTGCTCGGCCGCGTCGGTCAGGTCGGAGATCGCCGATGGATCGGTGTGCACGCCACCGGTCCCGCCCGAGGACTTCATGCGCCCACCGCCTTCCGGAACGTCCTTGCCGAGCCTGCCGCGCCGTGTGCCGCCAGGCGGGCCCGGCAGCGGGTGGGTGCGTGGTGCATGGCGCACCCACCGCGCTGTGGTCCGTGTGTTCGCTGCCCGGTCATTCGCCCACCAACTCCAGGAACGCGTCCTCCAGCCGGCGGCGCGGACCGGCCTGGTCCACCGCCACCCCGGCCGCCACCAGTGCCTGCAACGCCTCCGCGCGCGGCGTCCCGTTGAGCCCGGCGTGCACCTGCTCGCCGTCCACCGTCACGCCCTGCACGCCGGCCAGCCCGCGCAGCACCGCAGCCGCCTCCTCGGGCCGGTCGACCCGGAAGCTGGCCTCGCCGCCGCCCGTCGCGATCTCCTCGACCGGACCGGCCGCGACCAGGGTGCCCTTGTGCATCACCACGACGTGGCTGCACGTCTGCTCGACCTCGGCGAGCAGGTGCGAGGACACCAGCACCGTGCGCCCGGCCGCCGCGTACCGCCGCAGCACCTCGCGCATCTGGTGGATCTGCGGCGGGTCGAGCCCGTTGGTCGGCTCGTCCAGCACCAGCAGGTCCGGCAGCCCCAGCATGGCCTGCGCGATCGCCAGCCGCTGCCGCATCCCCTGGCTGTACGTGCGCACCCGGCGGTGCACCGCGTCGCCCAGGCCGGCGATCTCCAGCGCCTCCTCGAAGTGCGCCTGCTCCTCCGGACGCCCGGTCGCCGCCCAGTACAGCCGCAGGTTCGCCTGTCCGGACAGGTGCGGCAGGAAACCCGAGCCCTCCACGAACGACCCGATCCGGGACAGCACGGGCGCGCCGGCGCTCACCTTGTGCCCGAACACCCGGATCTCGCCCTCGCTGGGCTGGATGAGGCCCATCAGCATCCGCAGCGTGGTCGTCTTGCCCGCGCCGTTCGGGCCGAGCAGCCCCAGCACCTGGCCGTGCTCCACCCGGAACGACAGGTCCTTCACCGCCGTCAGCCCACCGGGGTAGGACTTGGTCAGGTCGGAGATCACCAGCGGCACGCCGCTCAGCTCCGGGTCGACGTCGGCGGTCAGCCGGCGGCGGAACCACGCCACCACGCCCACCAGCACGCACCCGATCAGCACCAGCGCGATGCCCCACAGCGCCGCCGTCGGCACCTCGCTGGTCGCGTTCACGCCCGGCACCACCGGCACCGACAGGTCCGGCGACGCCAGCGCCACCCGGTACGCGGCGGGCTCGTCGGTGTTCGCGTACGCCTGGTCGGTCGTCGCCACCACGAGCACCAGCCGGTGGTCGCTCTCCACCGGGCGCACCGCGCCGGGCAGCGTCACGGTCACGTCGACCGGTGTGCCGTCGGCGGGCAGGTTCCGGACCCGGAACGGCGCGACCGCCGAACCCGGCAGGGTGCGCACCCCGCCCGCGTCCGCGTCGTACAGCTTCGCGTAGAGCACCGCGCCGTCGGCCGGCACCGGCTGGCCGGGCACCGCCGACACCCGCAGCTTCACCGTCGACGCGCCGGTCAGCAGCACCTGCGAGGTGAACTGGTCGCTGGTGAACACGGCGGACTGGCCGGGCAGGTCCACCGACAGCCGCGCCGACAGCGAACCGGACCGCGCGACCGCCGAACCCAGTCCGGGCAGGCTGCTCACCGCCGCCGGGTTGCCGCCCGCCGGGTTGACCACCAGCTGGTCACGGCCGGTCAGCGGCACCGCGCGGCGCTCGATCGGGTCCGCGCCGGGCAGACCGGGGTAGTGCGGCGCGACGACGGTCCGCAGCGACGGCGCACCGCTGCTGCGGAACGCGCCCACCACCGTGTACTCGAAGTTCACGCCGGGGTCGGCGCCCTTGCCGTCGAGGTGGAACGCCATCCAGTCGGCGATCTTCCCGCGCAGCTCGGGCCCGGGTGTGCCGCCGTCGTGGCCGCCGGAGTACCAGACGAGCTTGACCTTCGCGCCGTTCGCGGCGATCTGCCGGGCGTTCGCGTCGGCCTGGTCGAGCCCGAACAGGGTGTCCTGCTCGCCCTGCACCAGCATCGTCGGCTGGGTGATCCGGTTGGTCACCGACGCGGGCGACGAGCGGCGCAGCACCTCCAACGTGCGCTCACTGGCCTTGCCGGTGGTCGCGACGTCGGTGTACGCGGCGCACACGTCGGCCTGGAACCGGCCGCACGCACCGCTCACCGGGCCGGTCGGCCGCGCGTCGCCACCCTGCTGGGGTACCGCCAGGTCACCGGTCGCGGTGGCGGTCTGCCCCGGCTCCTGCGCCTCCTGGCCGGGGTTCGCCAGGTCGCCGCCGGACAGCCCGGCGGCGAAGAAGATGCCCGCCCACGACCGCTTGAACACGCCGTCCTCGCCGAACGCGCCGGGCGACGGCGACGACGTGTCCACGGTGTCCGCGCGCGCCGAGTTCGGCAGCAGCGCCTGGCCCAGGTCGTTGAACGTGATCACCGGGACGATGGTGTCCACCCGCCGGTCCACGCCCGCCAGCGACAGCGCGAGCGCCCCGCCGTAGGAACCGCCGGTCACGCCGACCCGGGGGTCGCCCGCCGCGTCGGTCCGCACCTCCTCGCGGGTGGCCAGCCAATCCAGCAGCTTCTGCGCGTCGCGGACCTCGTGGTCCACCGAGTTCAGCGCGATCTGGCCGGAGCTGCGGCCGAAACCGCGTGCCGAGTACGCCAGCACGACGAACCCGCGCTGGGCGAGCTCGGTCGCCTGCGCGGCCACGCTGTCCTTGCTGCCGCCGAAACCGTGCGGCAGCAGCACAGCCGGGGCCGGGGTGTGTTCCGGCAGGTAGAGCGTGGTGTCGAGCTGGATCGTCCGGTCACTGCCCGGACTCTCCTGGACGTCGATCACCGCGTCGCGCTTGCTCACCGGGGGCGGGTCGTCGCCCGACCGCGTCCAGACCACGACGGCGCCCACCAGGGCGACCAGCACGACCAGCGCGGGGAGCGACCACCTGCCGCGGAGGCGGGAGGAGAGGGCCACCTTGTTGACCTTAGGCCGCTTCGCGCGCGGTGGCCGGGTTTGCTGAGAACCAGGGGTCGTGGGGGTTGCTCATTCTCAGCGAATCGCGCCACGGTCGGGTGCGTCCGATCACCCCGGGTGGCGCGAACCCGCAATGATGCGTGAGACTGTGCGCAGCTTGGAGGGGAGTACTCCCTAAAGCGGCGGTGTCGTCAGCACGGAGCCCAACGTCGGGGTCCCGGTGCCGCCGGTCGGTGCACGGCATCGGCGGAGGAGACCTCCGGTCATTGGCGTGCGCGCGATGTACCGGAGGTGTTTCGATGGCTGTTCCCGCGTGGTTGTGGATCGCGACGATCGCTGGGCTGTTGGCTCTGCTGGCGATCGATCTGTTCATCGTCGACCGCAAACCGCACGAGGTGACCATCGGGGAAGCCGGCCGGTGGGTCACGTTCTACGTCGCGGTCGCGGCCCTGTTCGGCGCCGGTATCTGGTACTTCGCGGGCGCCACGCCCGCCGGTGAGTTCTTCGCCGGGTACATCACCGAGTACTCGCTCAGCGTCGACAACCTGTTCATCTTCCTGATCATCATGACCACCTTCAAGGTGCCCGCGATCCACCAGCACAAGGTGCTGCTGGTCGGCATCGTGATGGCGTTGATCATGCGCGGCATCTTCATCGCCGTCGGCGCGGCGGTCATCGCGCAGTTCAGCTGGGTCTTCTACCTCTTCGGCGCGTTCCTCATCTACACCGGCTACAAGCTGGCGCGCACCGATCACAACGAGGAGGAAGAGGACTACAAGGAGAACGCGGCGCTGCGGTTCGTGCGCAAGGTGTTCCCGGTGGCCGACGAGTACCACGACGCGAAGTCGTTCGTGCGGATCGACGGCAAGCGGTTCGTGACGCCGATGTTCATCGTGATGGTCGCGATCGGCACCACCGACCTGCTGTTCGCGCTGGATTCGATCCCGGCGATCTTCGGCCTGACCAAGGAGCCGTTCCTGGTCTTCACCGCGAACGCGTTCGCGCTGATGGGCCTGCGCCAGCTGTACTTCCTGCTCGGCGGCCTGCTGAACAAGCTGGTCTACCTGTCGATCGGGCTGGCGGTGATCCTCGGTTTCATCGGCGTGAAGCTGATCCTGGAGGCCCTGCACTCGAACTCGCTGTCGTTCCTGAACGACGGCGAGCCGCTGCCGGTGCCGGTCATCGGGATCGAGTTGTCGCTGTCGGTGATCGTGGGTGTGCTGGCGATTACCACTATCGCGTCGCTGATCAAGGTGAAGCGCGATCCGGAAGCGGTGAAGCCGGTCGCGAAGTGACGATTCCTCGAATTGTCTGCGCGGGGTGACCGTTCGGTGGCCGTGCGTTGTCGGCGGAGTTGTCGGCGGCGGAACTGTGAGCGTCAAAATTCTCGTGAGCCTTGCTAACGAGTTCTGGGGTAACGTCCAGCAGCGTGCGCCCCGATGACTTGCAATCGCTGACCCCGGCCGGTTCCGTATCGGTCCGGGGCGACCTGGTCCTGGTCAACATCTCCACGCCGGACGTCACCGCGAACGCCTACCGGGGCGGGCTCCACCGCGTGCCCCTCGACGGCAGCGGCGCGCAGCGCTGGACGTGGGCGGAACGCGACCTGGCCCCCCGGATCTCCCCGGACGGGCAGCGGGTCGCGTTCCTCCGCGTCACCGAGCCGGGTAAGGCCCCGCAGCTGCACGTCATGTCCGCGGCCGGCGGCGACGCGCGCAGGCTCACCGACCTGGAGCTCGGCGCGGGCGTGCCCGTGTGGTCGCCCGACTCGACGCGGCTCGCGTTCACCTCCCGGGTGCCCGAGCGGGGCCGCTACGGCACCGCGCTCGACGACGGCGACGTGCCCACGCCGGACGCCGAGGCACCCCGGCACATCCTGCGGATGGACTACCGGTTCGACGACATCGGCTTCACCGGCGACCGGCAGCCCCGCCTGTTCACGGTCGACGTGACGGACCCGGCGGCCGGGCCCGTGCAGCTCACCGACGGCACGTTCGCCGTGACGGACCCGGCGTGGACCGACGACGGCACGGCCCTGGTGTTCATCGCCGAGCGCGACCTCGGCGTCGTGGAGACCCTGCACCACGACCTGTACACGGTGCCGGCGGGCGGCGGCGAGCCGACGCTGCTGGTGCAGACGCGCGGCCTCGCGTCGTACCCGGTGGCCGTGCCCGGCGGGGTCGTGTTCTACGCGACCGAGTCCAACGGCGTGCACAGCATCGCCCGCAACATGAGCCTCTGGCGGTACACCGAGGGCAAGCTGACCCGGCTCACCGAGATGGAGAGCGTCGACTGCGAGAAGCTCGCCGGCCCGCCCGTCGTGGTCGGCGACGGCGTGCTCGTCGCGGTCCGCAATCGGGGCGCGGTGGAGCTGCGGCGCGTGCCGCTCAACGGTTTCGAGCTGCCGCTGCCGTCGCTGGAGCTGCTGGCCGGCGCGCGCGCCGAGGTGAAGTCGTTCGCGGCGGACGGCGACGTGGTCGTGGCCGTCGTGTCCCAGTCGGACAACACCGGCGAGGTGGTCCGGGTCGGCGGCGACGTGCTGACGTCGTTCGGCGCGCCCGTGCCGCTGCGGCCGGCCGTCGAGCTGGCCGGCAAGGCGTCCGACGGGTACCCGGTGCACGGGTGGCTCGTGCTGCCCGAAGGCGAAGGGCCGCACCCGGTGGTGCTCGCGGTGCACGGCGGGCCGTTCATGTACCACGGGTGGGGGTTCTTCGACGAAGCCCAGGTGTACGCGCGCGCCGGGTACGCGGTCGTGCTGCCCAACCCGCGCGGATCGGCCGGCTACGGGCAGACCCACGGGCAGGCGGTGGTCGGCGCGTTCGGCACCGTGGACGTGGACGACGTGCTGTCGGTGCTCGACGTGGCACTGGAGCGGCCGGACCTCGACGCGGACCGGGTCGGCGTGATGGGCGGCTCCTACGGCGGGTTCATGACGTCGTGGCTCGCGGCGCACCACGGCGAACGGTTCCGCGCGGCGTGGAGCGAGCGGGCCGTCAACGCGTGGGACTCGTTCTCCGGGTCGTCCGACATCGGGTGGTTCTTCACCGACGCGTACTGCGGGCCCGGCCTGGAGGCGCAGCGCGCGATGTCGCCTCTGACATACGCGGAGAAGGTGTCGATGCCGTTCATGGTCGTGCACTCCGAGCACGACTGGCGGTGCCCGCTGGAGCAGGCCCAGCGGATGTTCGTGGCGTTGCGGCGCAACGGGGTCGAGGCGGAGCTGCTGCTGTTCCCCGGTGAGGGGCACGAGCTGACCCGGTCCGGCAAGCCACGCCACCGCAAGCAGCGCTTCGACGCGGTGCTCGACTGGTGGGGCCGACACCTGTCCTGACCCCGTCCCCTGGCGTCGGCCACTGATCGCCCCGACTGGCGCTGTCCGTGCCCCCTGTCCGGCGGTACTTCCGTGGCACGCCCGTGTGACCCACCCGCGGCACGGGCGTGCCACGTTCGCGACCCCGCGTCATGGCACTTCCGCGACCATGCCCGTGACACGTCCGTGGCACGATCGGGTCATCGTCGGGCGGATCCGCTTCGGTCGGCCCTCCTCGTCACGGGACACTGGTGCCCTGCGAGGAGGTCGACCAAATGAGCACGATCCCGTTACCCCGGGCCGGTCGTTGGCCCGCTGGGACCTTTCTGGACATGTTGTCGCCCGCCAGCCAGGACGCGCTGCTGGCGCTGGGCGTGCCGAAGCTGTACCGGCGGGGCGAGGTGATGCTCCGCGAGTCCGAGCTGTCCGACCACGTGGTGCTGCTGGAACGCGCGGTCGTGAAGGCGACCGTGACGCTGGAGAACGGCCGCGTCGCGCTGCTGAGCATCAAGGTCGGCGGCGACGTCGTCGGCGAGATGGCGGCGCTGAGCGGCGAACCCCGCTCCGCGACCGTCACCGTCTGCGGTGACGCCCGCGTCCGGGTGATCTCGTCCGGGCAATTCCAGGAGTACCTCGGTCGGTACCCGGACGCCAACCCGGCGCTCACCCGGATGATCATGCAGACGCTGCGGTGGGCGGACAAGCGGCGCATCGACTTCAACGGCTACCCGGCGTTCGTCCGGCTGGCCCGGGTGTTGGACGAACTGGCGGACGGCTACGGCCGGCGGGTCCCGGAGGGCGTGACCCTGGATCTGGGGCTGACCCAACGGGAACTGGGCGCGCTGGTAGGCGCCGAAGAGGACACCGCCCGCAAGGAACTCCGGTCGCTGCGCAACCGCGGCGTCATACGGATGGGCTACCGGACCATCACGATCGTGGATCGCGAGGTGTTGAGCACGATCGCCTACGACTGGTCCGAAACCCGGTGATACCGCTAGTTGTCGCGGGGTGCCGGGCAGATGCTGAGCGGGTGAAGCTGGACACCGTGAAGCTGGACACCGTGACACCGCTCGACGGACTGGTCTACCGGCTCGTGGTCGCCGTGGACGTCGAGGGCTACAGCAAGCTCGACGCACTGGACCAGTCGCTCGTGCAGTCCCGCCTGGGCGAGGTGTTGGACGCCGCCGCCCACAACTCCGGACTCGACCGATCCCAGTGGTACCGCCAGGTGCGCGGCGACGGCGAACTGGCCGTGCTGCCCGCCGACGCCGATGCCGCGTGGGTGATCGCGCACTTCACCGAGGAAGTGGCGCGGGCCCTGCGAGGCCTGCGCCGGGCGGGTACTCCGATGCGGATGAGACTCGCCATGCACTGCGGCACCCTCACGGCGGGCCGGTTCGGCCTGGTGGGGCAGGCGCCGATCGTGACGTGCCGGCTGCTCGACTCGCGGGTCGTGCGGCGGGCGCTGGCAACCGGGGACAGCGACCTGGTGCTGGTCATCTCCGAACGCCTGTACGACGACGTGGTCCTGACTCGCTTCCACGAACTGGACCCGTCGCGGTTCCACGCGACCCGGTTCTCCACCAAGGGGTGCAGCTACGCGGGCTACCTGTGCGACGGCGAGCCCCGGTCCGCCGACCGGGCGGAGCTGGTGGAACTGACCGGGTGAGTCGCCCGGTCCGGTCGGGGTTCGTGGAAACCTAGCGAACCGGACATCCCGTGCGGCACGCTCACCGGATGCAGTGGACCGTGCGGGTCGGCCGACCCGACGACGCGCCCGAGATCGCCAGGATCAACGTGGATGCCTGGCAGCACTCGTATCGGGGGATCGTCGACGACCCGGTACTGGACCGGATGCTCCCGGAGAGCCGCCAGCCCGCGTGGGCGCGCGTACTCGGGTTGCCGTCACCCAGTCGGGTGTTCGTGGCGGAGGGGGAGGACGGGAGGATCGGGGCGTACTGCGCGGTGGACGCGGTGCGCGAGTCGAAGGACGCCCATCCGGATCTGCACACGGGGGAGCTCGTCGCGATCTACGCGGATCCCCGGTACCGGGGGACGGGCGCGGGACACGAGGTGCACGAGGCAGGAGTGCGGCACCTGATGGAGCAGGGCTTCCGATACGCGGTCCTGTGGGTATTCCAGGACAACTCGCGGAGCCGGGACTTCTACGAGGCCCACGGGTGGCGGCACGACGGCGTGGTGGACCGGTACGAGCTGGGGGAGCAGGAACTGCCGGAGGTCCGCTACGCCAGGTTCCTGCCCGCACCCCGACGCCGAGCGGTGGCAGGACGAGGCTGAGGCCGCCGCTGCCGACTGTCAACTGCGGACTGTCAACTGTCGACAGCTGGAAGTCGGCAACCGGTGTCGACAGCTGGGTGTCGACAGCTGGGTGCCGACAGTTGGTGCGGCAGTGTGCCGGCAGTTGGGTGCCGGCAGTCGGCAGTCAAGGGTTTGCTGGGTTCTCAGCTTTTGCGCCCGAAATTGTCGGTGGTCGCTGGGACAATGGTGACCGGGGGCCGGAGGCCGCGCCCTCGGCGCGATCCCAGGGTGGGTTCGCCGAGTCGGGCGCGGTTCGGCCGAGCTGGGTGTAGTTCAGTTCCTCGCAGACGCGGGCCAGGGGGAGGTCCAGCCCGGGGTGTTCCAGCGGCAGCAGGACGTCCGGTGCCGGGGGCAGTCCCGAGCCGCCGGGTGGGTCCCACAGGCAGACCGCCGGGTCGCCCGAGTCCATGGACGAGCGGTACCAGAGGCCGTCCAGTTCCGGATAGGCCGCCCGGATCGCCCTCGCCCACTGCTGCGTCAGGTGTTTCGGACCGGCGCTGATCTCCTGCGACGCGCCCACCCGCGTCGGCCACAGGCCCGCCAGGTCGAGCAGGCGGAGGGTTCGGCGTGGCCTCAGGACCACCAGGAACGGGCTCCTCGTCCGGCGGTCCACCACGGACGTCGCCTGGAACACCTCGGCGACGCTCGTCCGCACCGACAGGCCGAAGTACAGGACGCCCTGGTCGTGCGCGTGCGTCGGCGAACCGTCCGCGGACGGGGGCTGGGTGTCGAAGCGGGCGTGCGGCAGGGGGCCGGTGTAGCGGAAGCTGTTCCAGCGTTGGGGGTGCAGGCCCTTGGCGGTGAAGACGCGCACCAGTCTGGTCGCGCGGTGCACTGCCACCACGTCCTCGGTTCGGCGGAGGTTCGCCTGGAGCACGGCAGGAGCGGGCGGCAGGGGGAGCCGGGACAATTCGGATCCTGTCGGAGGGGACGATTGCTAAGCCGGGGTGCCCAGTTGGCCGGCCGACTCGGCCACTCGGCGTGGGTCGCCGCCGGCCAGGAGCCACTCCCTCGGCGACATCCGGTCGCCTTCCACCAGCAGGTCCTCCTGCTCGGTGGTCATGAAACCCGCCACGACCAGCGCCGGCTGGTCGGCCGGCACGGCGGCCAGCACGGTTTCCAGCCCCGGCAGGACGCCGCCGCCCGCGAACTGCCAGGCAGGCAGCCGCCACGAGCCCCGGTCCTTCCAGCCGACGAGTCTGCCCACGCCCAGGCGGTGGCGGATGCGGCTGGTGTCGACGCCCAGTCGGCGGGCGGCTTCGGCGACGGTCATGGCCGAGTCGCGGAGCACGGCGTGCGCCACGACGGTCCGGGCCCTCGGCTGGTCGTCGGACGGGCGGTGCGGGCTCAGGTCGAGGCCCGCCTCGGTCAGGGCGTCGCGCTGGTCGGGCGTGAAGTAGCCGGCCGGGTCGGGGTGCGGCGGGGCGAGTCGTTTGGCGGCGTCCGCGACGAGGGATAGGAACTCGTCGGGGGTGACCTGTAGGCCGGCTTTGGCCAGAACCGCCTCCAGCGCGGGACTCATGCGCACAGGGTATCCCGTGCGTGCGCCCTTGTGCGCATAGTTGCTCCGAATGTGCCCCGATGAGCCCCGGATGTCGGTCACATCGGACTGAGCGCGCACAACTCGCCACTCTACGTAAGGGAGGTGGGGCGGACATGGTGACGTGTGACTCATCCGAATGACGGGTGCGGGTTTTCGTCGCGGTCCGAACGGGCGAGTCGCCGGTATGCCGAGCGGTCGAGTGGCGATCCGGACAACCGTTCGGGTAGTGAGGCGGGCACGGCAGTGCCGTTGCCTGGGGCGGGCATGACCGTGCGACGAGCGCGTTAGGGCGTATCCAGCCGGCGTGGTTGTCCTGGCGTGGTTGTTTGGACGGGCGTCCGGCGGTCAGGTGCGTCGGTCTCGGACGGATCCCGGTTTGGTACGGATCCCGGTTGGGTTCAGGAACCGGTGATGAGGGTGACGGCGCGGTCCTTCGTGGCCTCGTCGACCTCGGTGACCTGGAAGTTGCGGTCCAGGATGTGCTGGATCAGCGCGGGCTCCGGCGGCAGGCCGTGCTTGCGCAGGTAGTGCGGCACCGCGCCGGCCCAGATCCAGGTGCCGTCGGTGCGGAAGTTCAGCGGCACGTCCTGCTCGCCGGGGACGAACTCGTCCACGTCCAGGTTGCGGGCGGCCAGCACGACGGGCGCGGCCTCCAGGTAGGTCAGCAGGGCGTCCCGCAGCTGCGGTTCGACGGCCTGGCGGTTCACCACCGGGCGGCCCGCTTCGTCCCTGCCGTCGTACACGTGCGCGGTGCGCAGCTCGCCCGGCGGCACGGACTCCACGCGCGGCGGCAGGCCGACGCGTTCGCGCAGCCAGTCCGGGATGCGTTCGTCGGCGCGGGGGAACGTGCGCAGTTCGTCCTGGAAGCCGATGACCGGCGGGGCGTTGCGCCAACGCGGCTCGTCCTCGGCGTTGAAGTCGACGGTGAAGGCGCTGGGCGCTTCGATCTCGTAGACGGCGCTGAGCCACGTGCCCCGGTCCGCCGCGTACATGCCCAGGCGGAGCTGCCCGAACAGCTGCACGACATCCATCGGCGGCCTCACCGGTCGCCACTGGCCGTCCGGGCCGGCGAACGCGAGGTCCACCTCGATGTGCCGCCCCGCGGCCCGGTACTCGGCGCGCACCCGTTGCCAGCCCTGCGGAAGCGCCGGAAGCATGGCCCGCCCGATCTGCCGGACAAGCTGCTGCTGCTCCTGCTCGGACAGCGGCGTGGCTGGCTGGCTCATGCGTCGAACACCCCTTCGGCTCCCCCCAACACGACCCGCTGATCTTAACGGCCACGCCCGTCACCCGTGGCTCGGTTGGGTGACTGCGCAGGTCAGGCCGATGTCGTAGCCGGCCGCTATGCTGTTCCGGACGATCTTGCCCAAGCCATGACGAGACGCGTCCGCCCTGCTCGACAGGCCGGCGGCTATCGCTCGTTCGGGTCAATCACCGCCGCGATGACAACCAAAACACTGTCTCGAAGCATGAGCCTAAATGAGGCTCTGAGGCGGCCCCCAGGCGGCGGACCGTATGCATTCAAGCGGGAACCCGACACGGGGCAGATATCGGAGGAGACCATGACTGGCAGAGATCGGAGGAGACCATGACTGCGGACACGGCGTGACCCACACGCGGAACGCCCGCGCGAGAGGCGACCACCCGCGAGAGGCGACCACCACCCATCCGCCGGCGGACGTGCGCCGGCTGACGTGTGGTGCTACTCGGCGGCCTTGAAGCTGTCGCGGATGGTCTCCTCGATCTCGCGGTACTGGGTCACGGTGTCCTTGACCGCCTTGCCGGCGGCCTCCATCGCCTCGACCGCACCCTGCAACGCGTCCTGACCCCACTGCTCCACCGGGTCCAGCATCATCCGGAACGGCTGGCAGATGATCCCGTACGCGTCGGTCGGCATGCTCACGGTCTTGGCCGCGTCCACCGCCGTCTGGATTCGCGCGCTCAGGTCGTCGAGCTGCTTGCTGTGGCTTGCCAACGTGTCGGCGACGATCTCGAAGCCGGCCATCGCTCACCCCCTGGGAATCGTCGTCACGACAGGAAAGACTGACCGCCGAAGTCGTCGTCGTCATCCGGCCTGCGCGCGGGCGGGCGGCGCGCGGCGGGCGGTGGTGCCTGCGGCGGCGGTGGCTGGGGCGAGTGGGGCGGCTGGTAGTCGTCCTCGATGCCGAAGCGCAGTTCCTGGTTCACCGGGGGCGGCGTGTCTTCCTGTGGCGGGGCGGGGAAGTTCTTCTTCGCCTCGCTGAACAGGACGTTCGCGGTCTCGTCCTGGGTGCCGATGGTGTCCGCCATCGCCTGCTGGAGCAGCTCCGGGATGCGTGACTGGGCGCGTTGCAGGGTGCGCATCACCTCGGCCGACACCTCGGCCATCCGCTTGCCGCCCGCCTGCTCGGCGATCTCCAGGTTGGTGAGGATGCCGTTCGAGCCGATGGTGAGCCGGATCAGGCCGTCCTTGGACGTCTCGGTGATCGACTGCCCCTGGACGAGCTCCGCCATCTGCTGGTAGCGCGCGGCCTTCTGCTCGATGTTCGACTGCCACTGTTCGAGCATCCGCTCGGACGCGCCGATGTCCTCGGGCACGGCGGCTCCCCCTTGATCACGCTCGGTGCTTCACTCCAGGATGACGCAACGGTGAACGGCCCGGTTCCGAGCCGGGGGCAAATGCTCCGAACGGAGCAGCGGTCGGAACCGGGCGCGAGTGGGCTAGTTCACGCCCAGCAGGTCCACCACGAACAGCAGGGTCTCGCCGGGCTTGATCACGCCGCCCGCGCCCCGGTCGCCGTAGCCCAGGTGCGGCGGGATGACGAGCTTGCGCCGGCCGCCGACCTTCATGCCCGCGACACCCCGGTCCCAGCCCGCGATGACCCGGCCACCGCCGAGCGGGAAGCTGAACGCCTCGCCGCGGTCCCAGGAGGCGTCGAACTGCTCACCGGTCGAGTGGGACACGCCCACGTAGTGCACGTGCACCAGCTGGCCGGCCTGAGCCTCGGGGCCATCGCCGACGGTGATGTCCTCGACCAGCAGGTCGGCCGGCGCCGGACCGTCGTGCGGTTCGACCACGGGCTTGGTCATGAGCGATCTCCTCGCGGATTGTGGATTCGGATCGGAATCAGTCCGGGGCGAGTCAATCACGTCACCGGAGGCGGGGCTGATCGGCCCATGGCGGTCCGGGCGAGGCCCGTGTGGGGGTGCCGGTCGGGGCCGGTTCGACACGTCCGGACGCGCGTCGGGATTCGTCGCGGGGCAGAGCGGGCTTGGCGTGGAGGTGTCGGGGCGTCGTGTGGGTGAGGGCCGAGGCGGAGGTGGGGTAGTGCGCTCGTGGGGCCCGGGTGGTGTGTGGGAAGCGACGCGCGAGGGCAGCGCGAGGGGCGCGGAAATCTCGGTGCAACGCGCGGGTGGGTCGGGTCCGTCCTGGGGGCATGACGCGATGGACCTGGGGTAGGCGGGCGGCGCTGCTCGGCGGGGCCGCCCTGGTGGCGGTGGTGAGCGCGGCGTCCGCCGTGCCTGCGGTGTTCGACGTGCCGGCCGACCCGCCCGGACGGAACGTGCCGGTGGAGTTGGTCGCGTACGACACGTGCGACACCGCACTGGCCGAGTTGCGGTCCGCGATTTCCCCGTACGTCGGGGTCTACGGGCTCGCCAACGGCAACGTGATGATGGAAGGCGACCAGCGCGCCGCCACCGCCGAGCAGCCGAAGGCCGCGCCGCTCGCCGATTCGGCGCCCGACCACTCCAAGACCAACACGCACGAGGCGAACGTCGACGAACCCGACCTGGCGAAGACCGACGGCCGTCGGCTCGTCACCGTCGCCGACGGCAAGCTGCGGGTCGTGGACGTCGCCTCCCGCAAGCTCACCGGCACCCTCGACGTGCCCGCCGGCTACGCGTCCCAACTGCTGCTGAACGAAGACCGCGCACTGGTGATCTCCGGCTCGTCCATGACCCTAGAACGGGGCTTCGCGCCGGACAGCTTCGCACCCGAGGGCGCGACGATCACGTTGGTGGACCTGAAGGACACGCCGAAGGTCGTCGGCTCGCTGAAGGTCGACGGCCGCTACCTCGACGCACGACAGGTCGGGAACACGGTGCGGGTCGTCGTCCACTCCGGACCGCGCCTGCCGTGGGTGTACCCGGCGGACGACCGGTCCGAGGCCGAATCGCTGATCCGCAACCGGGAACTCGTCGCCACCGCTCCCATCGAGTCGTGGCTGCCGCAGTACGAGCTGACCGCCGGCGACGGGTCGCGCACCACCGGCTCACTGGTGGCGTGCGACCGGATCAGCCACCCCGAGCAGCACTCCGCCACGTCCATGCTGAGCGTGCTCACCTTCGACTTCCCCGGCGACCTCGGCACGGGCGACGCGGTGTCGATCCTCGCGGACGGCGACACCGTCTACGGCACGGAGCAGTCGCTCTACATCGCGGACGACCACCACCTGGTGCCGAACGCGCGTGCCACGCCCGAGCCCTCCCCGAACACCGCGATCCACCAGTTCGACATCTCCCAGCCCGGCCCGCCCAAGCACGTGGCGTCCGGGCAGGTCACCGGCGCGCCGCTGAACCAGTACGCGCTGTCCGAGCACAACGGGCACCTCCGGGTGGCGACGACCGCGTTCAACGCGCCGGGCATCCCGGAGCAGCCGCCCGCGTCGCAGAGCTCGGTGACCGTGCTGAAGCGCGACGGCGCGAAGCTCGTCGAGGTCGGCCGGCTGGACGGGCTCGGCGTCGGCGAACGGATCTACAGCGTGCGGTTCGTCGGACCGGTCGGGTACGTGGTGACGTTCCGGCAGACCGACCCCCTGTACACGCTGGACCTGTCCGATCCGGCGAAGCCGCGCAAGGTCGGCGAGCTGAAGATCACCGGCTACTCGGCGTACCTGCACCCGGCCGGGGGCGGGAAGCTGATCGGCGTCGGCCAGGAGGCCACCGACCAGGGCCGCACGCTGGGCACGCAGGTGTCGCTGTTCGACGTGTCGAACGCGGGCGCGCCGACCAAGATCGCCTCGCACCACCTGCCGGGTTCGAACTCGGAGGTCGAGTACGACCCGCACGCGTTCCTGTACTGGCCGGCGCGCGACCTGCTGGTGCTGCCGGTTATGACGTACCCGACGGTGGAGAAGCCGTCCGCGCCGCCGTCCGGCGGGGTGCTGGTGCTTCGCTTGCGGGACAACACGTTCACCGCGCTCGGCACGGTCCGGCACACCGCCGCGCCTGCCCACGACGGCGGTGTGCGGCGGGCGCTCGTGGTGGGCGACGACCTGTGGACGGTGTCGGCGGCCGGGGTCCAGGTGACCCGGATCGACGGGCTGGCCGAGCAGGCTTGGGTGCCGTTCGGCTGACCGCTCTTACGGGAGGTCGTCGTGGAGCAGGCGGTGCGCGAGGACCGTGCCGCCTGCCATCGCCGCCGGGAACACCACCAGCGCCGCGAGCGGGACCAGGCAGAGCAGGTAGGTCGGCACGGCGAAGCCGAGGGTGACCGCGCGGCGCTTGCGGAGGACCCGGCGGCGCACGTCCAGCTTGAGCCCGCGTCGGGTGAACGGGATGCCGGTCAGTTCGATGCCGAGCAGGGTGGCGTTGACGCACACCGCGATCACCGGCACCACGGTCTGCCCCACGACGGGGATGAATCCGGCCAGGAACAGCGGGATCGCGCACAGGATCGCCAGGCCCACCAGCAGGACCGCGTCCCGGATGCCGACCGCCGCCGACCGCGCCCAGCTCACCCGCTGCGCTTCCGGCACGCCGCCGAGGTACTCGTCCTCGATGGTCTCCGCGATGTGCTCGTAGAACGGTCCGCCGATGATCAGGGTGATGGCCGAGAAGAGCAGAAGTCCCACGGCCAGGTACGCGCCGATGATCGACACGCCGGCGGCGACCCGGGTCGCGGTGCGGAGGGTGTCGTTCCAGTTGTCGGCGAACGGGGTGGCCCAGGTGGCGATGTCGTCGATCCAGACGCCGAGCGCGATCAGGCTGCCGGTCAGCAGCACGGTCGTGAGCAGCGCCGGGATCGCGCCGATCAGCAGCAGCCTGGGGGAGCGGAACACCAGCCCGAACCCCTTGCCCAACAACCCGACACCGGTGGCGAAATCGCGCAGCACCCTGATCACCGGCGGAGCATAACCGCCGCTCGCTGCGGCCCGGGACGAAACGGACAGCTCGCCGGCCACCGGCTGCTGTCAGACGGCTGTTGTCAGGTGACGGGCTGCTGCTTGCGCGCCATCAGGCGGTCCAGTTGGAGCGCGCCGGCGGCCAGTGCCAGGAACAGGACCGAGATCACCAGGCAGTTGATCGCCACCCGCGCGTAGCCGAGGTCGGTGACGTCGACGAACGGATACGGGTAGTAGTCGATGATCGCGCCGCGGACGAGCGTGAAACCCAGCCACGCCAACGGGAACACGATCGACCAGCCGATGATCCGGGACGTGATCGCGCCGCGCGGCCCGAACGCCAGCCAGCCCACCACGCACAGCACGGGCGACGCGGTGTGCAGCAGGAAGTCCGCGAACGCCGCCGCGCCGGACAGCTCATGGAGGCCCTTGAGGACCGTGTGGAACACCACTCCGGTCACCGCGATGGCCAGCACGCCGTCGAGCCGCAGCGTGCGGAACAGGGTGGACGGGCGGTCCGGACGGATGGCGAGCAGCGCGTTCGTCGCCAGGACCAGCACGTTCGACAGGATGGTGAAGAAGCAGAACAGGTTGAACAGGCGCGGCCCGAGGTCCGGGAACCGGCCGCCGGTGGCCTGGGCGGTCACCACGATCTGCACGACCAGGCCGACGAGCACCACCAGTGCAGTGAGGCCGAACCAAACGCGACGCACGCTCATGACCGCGCACGTTACTGCCAGGTAGACCGAATCGCCCGATCACGCCGGCCCGGTCACGTCACGCGCCGTCGATCACGTGGGCGTGGAGTCGCTGCCGGGATGCGACCGGGCTCAACGGCGGCGGCGGAAGGAGAGGGTGCGGGCGCTCGTGCCGACGCCTGCGAGATGCAGCGCGACGCACAGCAGTCCGGCCGTGACCAGCGTGCCGCCATCGATCACCGAGCCCAGCGTCACGTTGGCGAGGTCGAGTAGGAGGGCGAGTCCGAAGATGACTGCGGCGATGATTGCGAGCACAGGAACCTCCTTGGGAAGTCGGTTGTCCTGTCTGTACCCCGCTGCCGGCGGCTGAACCGGGCTGTTCGGCCCAATCCCGGCGCGCGTGCCGCGTACCGTCCGCCGCGTCGGCTGTGCAATTCGCTGTCCGGTTGCCGGAGCGCGGTGATAGACAGCCGCGGTGGAAGAGACTCTGGAGTTCCGCGATCTGCTGCGGCTGATCGACGAACGGTCGACCGCGTTCCGGGCCGCGGTCGCCTCCGCGCCCAGCCTCG
The DNA here is from genome assembly GCA_965995405.1 of uncultured Saccharothrix sp. Lineage (GTDB taxonomy): Bacteria > Actinomycetota > Actinomycetes > Mycobacteriales > Pseudonocardiaceae > Actinosynnema. The sequence goes on along the minus strand of CBHFOL010000063.1, from coordinate 1,381 downwards.
ACGTGCGGGTGCCGACCTGCCCCGAGTGGACGCTGTTCGATCTGGTGCGGCACCTGGGCGAGGGCCGCCGCTCCTGGGCCGCCACCGTCGCGGCGGGGCCTGCCCCGGCCAAGTCCGCGGCGGAGGGTGCCCCGGCGGCGCCTCCGGAGCGCGAGGCCCTGCCGGCCTGGCTGGCCGAATCGACGCAGCAGCTGCTGGACGCACTGCGGGAGGCCGGTCCGGATCGTGGTTGCTGGACGTGGTGGGGCGCGTCGCAGTCGCCGCAGACCAGCGGTGCCGTCGCCCGGCACCAGCTCCAGGAGATCGCGGTGCACACCTACGATGCCCAGCTCACCGTGGGTGCCGCGCAGCCGCTGCCGGACGAGGTGGCACTCGACGGCGTCGAAGAGTTCCTGTCCACCTGCTGCGCGACGACGGCCGCCTGGCCGCACAAGCCCGCCGTTGTCGACTACCGCGCCACCGAGGGCCGCTCCTGGCGCCTGTGGCTCTCCGCCGACGGCGCACGGACCGCCGGCCTCCCCACGCCCGCCACCGCTGCCGGCGAGAACCCGGCCGACGCCTCCGCCCGAGGCACGGCCAATGAGCTGGTCCTGGCCATGTACGGCCGCAATCCGGTGGACTCCCTGGAGCTCGACGGCGACCGACGTCAGTTCGACCTGCTCGTGGCCTGGGACCCGGGTGCGTAGGACGTAGCGGTCATTCCGAAGCGATCAATTAGGTTCATGCGTCGAGACAGTGTTTTGGTTGTCATCGGGACGGATGTTCACCCGTAGGTGTGGCGGGGTGGTGGGGTCTGTTGTGGACCACGCGATCAGGCCCGGCACGTCGACGTTGTGCGGCGGCGCTGCTTGGTACGGCTCAATGTTCCGCGCGCCACGGGTGATCAGTGCTTTGGCGCCCTTCGTGTTGCCCCGTGCCGCATGGGTCAGGCCCACGGCCAGTTGGGCCAGGCCGCGCCACAGTTCGCGTTCCGCCTCCGGGGCGGCCTTCCACGCGTCCTCCAGGACCTCGTGCGCGTGGAAAGGTTTGCCGTCGTCCAGCAGGCGTTGTGCCTCGGCCAGTGACTCCGCCGGGGTGCGTGGCACGCCTTCCGGCTGGCGTTCCACGCCCGAAGCGTCGTACGGGAGCGGCCTTCCCAGGCCGTCCCTGGGGCGGGCGTTGCGGGCTCGGCCGGTGTCGTCGCGGTCGCGGGGGCTGCCTTCCACTGCCTGATCGTGGCACGGAAGGCAGCCTGGACGCATCGGGCGAACCCGCGGTCGGCTCAGCCTCGAGGCAGTGACCACGGTGCGAGGTAATCGGATGGTCGCCTGTACCGAGCGCTCGCGCTGTCGCCGGCTTGTCATCGTTGACGCAGAAACCGCGAACAGGGTGGTAGCGCGGC
>CBHFOL010000062.1:0-29821 GCA_965995405.1 uncultured Saccharothrix sp. | reverse complement strand
CTCCCCCCCCCCCCCCCCCGGGGGGGGGGGGTCTGCGGGTTGTGGGGGGGGGGGTGGCCGTTCCCTTATCGGTTCTTTGGTGCTCCCTTTCCCTCCCACGACCCTGGACGGCAGGTACGTCCTCGGCTGTTCAGCGTTCTCAGTTGTTCAGCGTCACTCCGTACGCGGTCAGTGCCTCGCCGACCGGCTGGAAGTACGAGGACCCACCACCCTTGCCGGAGGTGATGCCCAGCCCGACGCTCCCGGAGAACAGGCAACCACCGGAGTCACCGGGGTTGACCAGCGCGTTGGTCTGGATCAGCTCGCGCACCGCGCCTTCGGAGTAGTTCACCGTGACGTTCAGCCGCTGCACCGAACCCGAGGTCAGCCGCGTGGTGCTGCCGCTCTTCTGGATCCGCTGCCCGACCGTCGCCGGCGCGTGCGAACTGATCTTCTGGGTGGAGCCGTTCCACAGGCTGACCGCGCCGGGACCACTGCCCGAGGTGTTCCGGATCAGGCCGTAGTCGTTGCCCGGGAAGCTGGCTCCCTGGGACGGTCCGACGTTCCACTGGGACACCGCGCGGGTGCAGTGCCCGGCGTCGACGATGTAGTTCTGGCCGCCCTTGTTCGTGTTGAAGCCGACCGAGCAGCGGGTTCCGCCGCCGGTGATGGCCTCGCCGTTGTAGATGGCCAGGCGCATCTCACCGGTGACCCGCTCGACCCGCACGCGGTCGCCCAGTTGGCGGGCGGTGCGCAGCAGCGCGGCGAGGTCGCCGCCGCTCGCGACGTTCGACACGCTCAGCACGACCTGGTTGGCCTTCGGGTCCAACCCGATCGAGGTGTGGGTCACCGCAGGCACCGATTCCAGCGCGCCCTGGGCGGACGCCAGCGCCTCGACGGAGTGCCGCACCAGCTTGGGCTCGGCACCGGACGCGCGGACCTGGTCGGCGGCGGCTGCGTCCAGCACGTTCACCACCGGCTTGCCGTTCGCGTCCAGGTAGCCGCCCGCGGCGCGGGCGCCCAGCGTGTCGCTGATCCGGTCCAGGGTGCGCACACTGGTGTTCTGCGTGCGCAGGATCTCGGCCGCTGCGGTGGGCGAGATCCCTTCCCTGGCAGTCATGTCCGCGATCGCGGACTGGGCCACCTCGGGTGCGTACCCGTCGACGCCGGTCGCCGAGGCGGCCGGGGCGACCTGGAATCCGGCGACTGCGGCACCGGCTACCAGGGCGATGGCGGAACGGACGACGAAACGCCGCCCCTTGACGATATTGCGCATACCGGCAACTCACTTTCACAGGGAAGCGCGGGGTTGCCGCGCCGATCAGTGGGTTGTGCCGGGCCACGTTGTAAGTGACCGGCACCGGACAATTCCGGCGCATCCCAGCCTGTTCCCGCACACCGCACCCCGGTACCGCCTTTGGTCGCAAGGAGGGCGACTCCGGATCGGTGCGGTGGCCGTCTGTTATGATCACCGCCATGTGTTCCGTCATCCACAACTGGCAGTCCATTCGCACCCGGTCGACGTTCTGACCGCGGTGTCGGCCGCTGCCGGCACCGGGTCCCACGTCCACCGTTCGCCTCTGGATGACGAGGATCTCCACCATGCGCGCACACTCGCGCCCTACTTTCGTATTCGTTCACGGCGGTTCCAGCAACGCGCGGGCCTGGGGCCCGTTGCAGAACGAACTGGCCCTGCTCGGGCACCTGTCGCACGCCGTCGACCTGCCCGGCCACGGCGACCGTGCCGACATCCCGGCCGCCTACTACCGGCAGCCCCAGGACGTCGCGGCCCTGGCCGCCGCCCCCTCCCCGCTGCGCGGCGTCACGTTGCAGGACAACGTGCGGCACGTGGTGGACACCCTGCGTGGGCTCGCCGAACGGGGCCCGGTCGTCCTGGTCGGCAACAGTCTCGGCGGTCTGACGATCAGCGCCGTCGCCAACGCCGCGCCGGAACTGATCGACCGCGTGGTCTACCTCTCCGCGCTCTGCCTCAGCGACCCGGCCATGCTCACCGAGCCGTGGGACGTGGTCGACGACAACCTGCTGGACGCCGCGGCGGCCCGGATCACCGTGCCGGACGTGCGTGATCCCGGTGTGGCCCGGCTGAACTGGCGCAGTGCCCACGCCGACCCGGCGCTGTTCGCCGAGTTGAAGGCCGCCATCATGGCCGACTCGACCGACCACCAGTTCCGGCTGCTGCTGGACTCCATGGACCCGGACGAGAACTACTCGGTGCTGGCGCCGGCGGCGTTGGTCCGGGCCGACGGGTGGGGGCGCGTCCCGCACACCTACGTCCGGCTCGCCGCGGACCGCAGCATCACCCCGGCCGTCCAGGACTACATGATCCGCAAGGCGGACGAGCTGATCCCGCACAACCCGTTCGAGGTGCACACCCTGGACACCTCGCACGTCGGCTACTTCAGCCGGCCGCAGGTCTTCGCGGAGCTGTTGACCGGTCTCGGCTGAGCCGTTCCCGGTTGCGTGGGGAGGGGGCGGGGGCGGGCGGAGGAACCGGGGGGAGGGCCCGGGGGTGGGCACGGCGGGGCGGGGCAGTGGTGGCGCGGGCGGTGCAGGGCGGCGGGGGCGTGCCGGGCGGGGGGGGGGGGGGCCGGGCGCGCCCCCCCCCCCCCGCAACCGGGGTCAGGGCCGGTGGGTGGCCAGGACGTAGCGGTCCTGGTCGAGTTGGTCGAGGTCGACGGCGACCCGGCGGTCCGAGTCGGCGGTGATGAGGCGCCACCACTCGTCCGAGGGCTCGTCGGTCGGCAGCAGCACGCGCACGTCGAACCGGCGGGACAGCGCCGCCGCGACCTCCGCTTCACCGGGACCGGTGACGGTGTCGTCGGCCCCGATGTCCAGCCGCCAGAGGAATTCGCCGCCGTCCAGGTCGAGGTACGTGCCGCTGACCGTGGCCGGCGGACCGCCCGCGTCCTCGTACAGCCGACCGACGTACACCCCGGACGGGTCCACCTCGAACACCTCGGCCAGCGCGCCGTGCAGCCGGCCGGGATCGGGGAGCCGGTCGAGGAGGAAGCTGAAGCTGAGCATGTCGGTCGTCTACTTCCTGTAGTGCGCGTACACCTGGCCGGCCTTGGCGAACGACCCGGGCGGAATCCCCGGGTCCCGGGAGACGCTCGCCATCGCGGCGTCGACGTCGCCATTGTGCTTGATCAACGCTTGCAGGGCCTTGTACTCCGGCCTGTTCAGGTTCACGAATCCCGGACCCTCCACGGGGAACACGGTGCCGTTGGACTCCACCTTGTAGCGCCGTCCGCTGTCGGTGACGTAGCTGTTGCTGTCGGGGTCCCAGCGCGCCCGGCCCGCCTGGATGTCGTCCACGTCCTGCCGGACGCCGTCCCTCGCCTCGGGCAGGATGATCGTGTTGTCCGCCTTCGCCGGGCTCTTCGGGCTGATCCGGTTGAGCTGGTGGCGTTCGTTCGGCTGCCGCAGCTGGATCTTGCCCGCCGGACCGGGGACGGTCGGGTCGACGGGGGTCGAGGCCGGGCGCGACCCGGCGGGGACGCCGGCGTCCTGCTCCTTGGCGACCGCCTCGTGCGCGCTGGTCACGCCCTTGCCCGCGTTGACGGGACCGCTGGTCTGCGACGGCTTGCCTTCGCCGCCGTCGCCCGGCTTGCCGGGAGTGCCGTCACCACCGTCATGACCGTTGCCGTGCGGTCCCCTGGGTTTCGGGGTCATGGCCGCCCTGGTCGTCGAGGAGCTTGGTGAGGTCGGTGATGCTGGTGATCAGGGCCGTCGTGTAGACGAGGATGCGACCCGCCCACTTCACGATGGCGGCGGCGATCTGGGAGGCGATGACCGGGATGGTCACCACGAAGATCGCCTCCACCGCCCACACGATCACCCGGGCCACCAGGTCGGCGATCAGGTCGCGGACGATCTCGCGGGTCAGCTCCACCAGGCCGCCCGCGCCCTCGGTGGCCGCCGCCATCGCCGCCGCGACCGCGCCGAGACCGCCGATCGCGTCCTGGTTGTGGACCATCAGGCCCCGGTAGGCGTCGCCGTGCCAGTCGGGCAGGTCGTTGGCCATGTTGTTCCAGGTCGCGGCGTGCGAGCGGACGACGTCCGGTTTGCCGGTCAGGTCGTCCGGCACCTGCCGCAGCGGCTCGAAGTACTCATCGCCCAGCCCAGGCCGTTGGCCAGCAGCGCGCTGATCGGGTCCATGACGGTCGCCGCGACCTCGACGCCCAGTGCCGCGCCGGCCAGCGCGTCGTCCACCCAGCCCTCGGATTTGATCGCGTCGACCAGGCCCTCGATGCTGTCGGCGAGCCCGGATCCGGTCCACACCTCGTGGGACGACTGCACCGGGGCGACGAGCGAACCGTCCGTCACCGGGCACCCCCGCCGGCCGAGGTGATCAGCTTGGCGTTGGCCTCTTCGACGGCCTGGTAGTCGTCGGCGGTGCCCCGCAGCTCCGCGACCACCATGGCCAGGTTTTCCTCGACTCCGGCCACCAGCTCGTCCTGCCGGGTGTGCCGGGCCTCCAGCACGCCGGAGATCCACCCGCACAGCAGCCCGTACGCCTGGTCGTCCTGGGCGATGTGGGTGCCGGCGGCCTTCACGGCCTCGAACCGCGCCTGCACCGCCTCCACGTTGGCCGCGTGCGTCCGCAGCTGTTCGGCACTGACGTGGTACCCGTCCCCCATGGTGGCTCCCCGAGGTAGGAAGGTGAAGTCGTAGCGTCACACCGCGTCACCCGACTGGAGCCGCAGGCGGTGCGGCCGGCGGCGGAACGGAACGATCCGCGGGTGCCGGTTCAGCGCGAACGGCCCGCCGGACATCGTGTTCGCAGGCACGCGGTCAGCACGCCGGGCAGTACGACGACCGCCGCGACCAGGAACGCCGTGACGTAGGCGGCGTTCGCCGGGACGGCCGTGCCGGGGATGGTGACGGCCGCGAGGGCGAACGCCGCGACCTGCCCGCCGACCGCGCCGCCGATGGTGCGGGCCACGGCGTTGACGCTGTTCGCCGCGCCCGCCTGATCGGCCGGGCACGCGTCGTTGACCAGCCGGGGCAGGGACGCCATCGCCAGGCCGTACCCGGCGCTGCTCACCAGGTACACCGCCGCGACCTGCGCCAGGCTGCCGTGCATGACGGCGAGCAGGGCCGCGCCGAGCGCAGCCAGGGCCAGCCCGGCGACGAACGGGGCCCGCGCGCCGAACGCACGTTCCGCCCGCACCACCGCCCAGCTCGCCGGGATCGTGATCAGCGTCCCCGGCAGCAGCATCAGCGCCGCACCGGTCACCGACGCGCCGAAGCCGAAGTCGGCCGTGGACTCGGCGAGGCGGGGCAGCAGCGCGTAGAGCATGAACTGGTTGACGCCGAGCAGGAACGCGCCGACGTGTGCCACCGCCAGCGGCCGGTGGGTCAGCAGGCCGACCGCCTTGCCGGTGTGCGGGGCGCGGTCCGTTCTGTCCGCGGGCACCAGGAGCAGGGTGGCTACCAGGGCGGCCAGGACCACCGCGCCGCCGGCCACGAACAGCCACCGCCACGACGCGTGGTCCACGATCAGGCCGCCGAGCAGCAGCGCGGCCCCGGCGGTGCCGGTGACGAGACCCGCGAGCAGGGCCAGGCCGAACGGCACGCGCGCGGGTGGCAGGGCTTCGCGGACCACCGCCAGGGACAGCGGCAGCAGGGCGAGGCTGACGCCCTGCACCGCGCGGCAGGCGATGAGGGTGCCGATGTCGGGTGCGGCGATCGCGCCCAGCGTGCCCGCCAGGTGCAGCGCGAGGGTCCACACCAGCACGCGCCGCCTGCCGTGGCGGTCGGCCAGGCGTCCGGCGGGCGGGGTGAACAGCGCCCCGGCCAGCAGCGGAGCGGACAGCACGGCCCAGGACGCGGCGGCCGGGCCGGCGTCCAGGTCGCGCTGCACCGCGCCGATCGCCGGGACCACCATCGTCTGCATCAGCCCGTAGGACAGCACCGCCAACGACGCGGCGGTCAGCACGGCCGCCGGCTTCGCACTCTCGCGCACGACTCTCCCTCCCATTTGCGAACATGGTTCGCAAATGGGGACGCTACACTTTGCGCGAACGACGTTCGCAAAAAGAGGTGCAGGTCATGCCACGCTCCCCCGGTCGGCCGCGGATCCTCAGCCGGGCCGCGATCGTCGAGGCCGCCCGCCGGGTCGCCGACGGGGAGGGACTGGCCGAGCTCACCCTGCGCCGCGTCGCCCGCGAACTGGGCACGGGCCAGGCGTCGCTGTACCGGCACATCGCCGACCGGGGTGAGCTGCTCAACCTGCTCGCCGAGGACCTGGCCGCCGGATATCCGCTGGTCGAGGCTCAGGACGCGGACCCGGTCGATCGTGTCGTGCGCCAGTGGCAGGCGATGCACGCCTACCTCACCGAACGCTCGTGGGGGCCGCACGTCATCGCCGGCGGCGAGTTCGCGCTCGACGCGGCCCGGCCCGTCGCCGAGCACTGCGTCGCGCAGCTGCGGGCGGCCGGGCTGGACGACGGTGACGCGCTGCGCGCCTACCGGACGTTGTGGCACCTGCTGCTCGGCCACCTGCTCAACGCCCACCCGTTCGGGCACCTGCACGGCCACACCCCGGAGGAGGACGACTTCGCGTGGGCCGTCCGCGCGCTGCTCAAGTGAGTCCGTTCGGTCTGATAATGTTCTTGTCGTGACTGCCGGGTCGGCCTTGGGCCACTACCGAGACGGGCACCCGGCTCAGGTTTGAGCACGGGGCGGGCCAGGGGTCCGCCGTTCTCCTCCGGAACCGCGCGTTATCGCGGATGGGTTTCGCACGTTTCCCTTGTTTCCGGAAGAGAGAAGACATCTGTGACGCTTGATTTCAACCAGCAGGTCATCGAGGAGTTCCGCGCGAACCGCGGCCGTGTCGGCGGCTGGTTCGAGGGTGCCCGGCTGATCCTGCTGACGACCACCGGGGCACGCAGCGGCAAGCCGCACACGAACCCGCTGGGCTACCTGCCAGACGGGGGCCGGATCCTGGTCATCGGTTCGGCTGGCGGGTCCGACAAACACCCCGACTGGTTCCACAACCTGGCCGCCAACGGGCGCGCGACCGTCGAGGACGGCGTGTTCACCTACGAGGCCAAGGCGACCGTGCTCGACGGCGAGGAGCGGGACCGGCTGTTCGCGCGGGCGGTCGAGGCCGATCCCGGGTGGGGCGAGTACCAGGCCAAGACCCGGCGGGTCATCCCGGTGGTGGCGTTGGAGCAGGTCTCCGGCGCGCCGTCGGACGTGAAGTCGATGGGCGAGGCGCTGCGCGTGGTGCACGACGCGTTCCGTCGTGAGCTCGCGACGATCCGGGCCGAGGTGGCGTCCTCGGGGCCGAGGCTCGGTGCGCAGTTGCGGGTCAACTGCCTGACGTTCTGCCAGGGGCTGGAATTCCACCACCGGGTGGAGGACACCGGGATGTTCCCGTCGCTCGGTGCGCGGTACCCGGAGTTGGCGGCGGTGTTGGCGCGGTTGGGTGAGCAGCACAAGCGGATCGCCGGGCTGCTGGCCGAGCTGCGGGACGTCGTCGGCGGGGACAGCGCGGACGGTGCCGACGTGCTCGGCGAGGTGGACCGGTTGATCGCGGCGCTGGAGGAGCACCTCGCGGACGAGGAAGCGCAGCTGATTCCGTTGCTGGACTCGTGATGGTGGAGCCGCTCGACCTGGCCGACGACGCGGTGGCGGGGGTGGTGCACCGGATCGGGCTGCGGTCCTACGCGGTGGAGGCCGCGCTGATCGGGTCTACGGCGATACCGGCGTTGAGCGAGACGTTGGCGGAGATGCGCGCCCGGCCGTGGCGGTGGCTGGGCGCGCACGTCGGCGGGACGCTCGCCGGTTTCGTGGCGTGGACGCGGGTGGACGGCGTGCTGGACGTCGCCCGGCTGTGCGTGGACCCGGACTTCTTCCGGCGTGGCCTGGCGCGGCGGCTGATGACGGCGGTGCTGGCGGAGGGTGGTCCGGCGGTGGTCGCCACGGGTGCGGACAACGCGCCCGCCATTGCCCTGTACGAGGGGCTGGGGTTCCGGTTGGCGGGCCTGTTCGAGCCGGTGCCGGGGCTGCGTGTCGCGGAGTTCAACCGGCCCGCCAAGCTCGACCGGCCCTGAGTCGTCGGCAGGGCACCGCGGTCTGGTTCATGCCGCCTGGTTCATGACGCGCAGAACTCGTTGCCCTCCGGGTCCTGCATGATCCACCAGTGCCCGGCCGGTCCCTTGTCGAACTCTTCGACGCGGGTTGCTCCGAGGTCTTCCAGCCGGGCCACCAGCTTGTCGAGGCCGCCGGGCTCGCTGTGGATGTCGACGTGCAGGCGGTTCTTGCCGGACTTGCGCTCGGGAACGTCCTGGAAGAGCAGCCGCCGCCCGTGCCCGACACCGCTGGTCTCGTCGAACGGGTCGTCGGGATGGCGGATCGCGGCGTAGCCGCGGAAGGTCTTGCGGCCGTGGTGCTCGACGACCGCGTCCTCGCCGACGTGGCCGGCGGCCAGCAGGCGTTCGATGAGGGCACTGGGGTCTTCTACTTCGTACTCCAGCGCCGCGGCCCAGAAGTCCGCGAGGGCGGGCGCGTTCGTGGTGTCGATGACGAGCTTCCAACTCATGGCCATGTAACCAGTTATATTGGTTACATGGCCTCGTCCGCAACCAGAGGGCTGACGCTCCGCTCCCGTACCGGTGTCGCCTTCAGGTTCGACCCCGGCGCGCTGTGCCTGGAACTCCTGACCACCGGCGGCCCCGGCCCGTACCGTTGCTTCGAGGTGCTGCACCAGCCCGCCGACCTGGCCCGCTGGGCGGAGCGGTCACGCCTGACACCGACGCCCGTCCTGGAGATCTCCGACACCGAGGTGGCGGACGCGCGAAGGCTGCGCGACGCGCTGTTCCGGGCGGCTGTCGCCCACACGTGTGACGAGCACCCCGAACCCGACGATCTGGCGACCATCAACGAGGCCGCCACCCACCCGCCACTGGCACCCGCGATCGGCCCGTCCGGACAGCGGCGATGGGCCGGGACCCCCAGCGGCACCCACCTGCTCGCCACCGTCGCGCGGGACGCCGTCGACCTGCTGACCGGGCCCTTCGTCCACCGCATCCGCACCTGCGCCGCCGACAACTGCCAACTCGTCTACGTCGACACCTCCCGCCCCGGCCGCCGCCGCTGGTGCTCGATGGAGCGCTGCGGCAACCGCCACAAGGTCCGGGCGCTGCGCACCCGCCATTCCGACTCCGACGACGGCTGATCGCGACGCCCGCCGGGCTCCCCTGCCCTCCGGACCCACCAGGGACGTCGGCCGGCCGATTCGCATGTCCCGCACGCTGCCCCACTCCCGGCCCGTGGCCTGGGACTCCATCAGCGGCTCTCGGGCCGGCTCTCCGGAACTTCACCCGCGGTGCCGGACGGCCGGCACCGGACGCCGGCAGGTCCGGCGGCGTGGCGGTGGGACTGCGGGGGCTGGGCTCGCGGGTGGTCGGCGGTCGGGGATTCCTTGGCTTGCGCGAGGTCGGCGGCGCGGGCACGTGGGTGCCTTGGGGGGTCGTGCCTCGCCGTGGGAGCCGCTTCCTTACTTTTTACGGCAACGAAATCGGGAAGCGAAAAGTGCCCGGAACCGGGTCGCTCGATCGGGTGATCATCTTTGAGGGAGCCCGGGTGCTCGGAGTGAACGAGGACCGGGGCTGTCCTCAATGGATCATAGCGTGGTGTCGTGAGTGAGATCCGAAAGTCGCGTGTCGGTCCTGCTGGTGTCGCCCACGAAGGTGGGCCGGTGAGTGTGGTGGCGCGCAGGCTTGCCCGGCACGCGTTGACCGTGCCGGGTGGTTCGCCCGCCGAAGTGGTGCGTGGGATGTGTGGTGCGCACGCGCAGATCCTGTCGGCGGCCGAGTTGTCGATCGGGTTGCGGGTACCCGGGATCACGCGGCAGGAAGTGCGGGACGCGCTGTGGGTGGACCGGTCGTTGGTCAAGACGCGCGGGCCGCGGGGCACGGTGCATCTGTTGCCGACCGAAGACCTTCCGATGTGGCTGGGTGCGCAGGAGGCGCTGTTGCAGCCCACGACGCTGATGAGTGCCGAGCAGACCGATCAGGTGGTCGCGGCCATCGGGGATGCGTTGCGGCATGACGAGCTCACCTCCGACGAACTCACCGAGGCGATCGTGGCGCGCACCGGCCCGTGGGCGGGCGACCGGGTGAAGGACGCGTTCCAGGACAAGTGGCCGCGGTGGATGGACGCGATGGTGACGGCCACGTACCGGGGTGCGATGTGCTTCGCGCCGAACAAAGGCCGCAAGATCGCGTACACCAGCCCCCAACGGTGGCTGCCCGGTCTCGTCCCCGACCCGGACGGGGCGGGGCGGCTGCTTCGTCACTACCTGCACTCGTTCGGGCCGGCGACGCCCGCGCACTTCGCGCGGTGGCTCGGTGCACCGCAGCGGTGGGTGGACGACGTGTTCGCGCGGGCGGACGTCGAGGAGGTGGCCGGCGGGTTCGTGGTGCGGGGTGACACGTCGTGGCCGGGTGAACCGGCGCGCGGGGTGCTGCTCCTCCCCTACTTCGACGCGTTCGTGGTGGGCAGTCATCCGCGCGAGGACCTGTTCCCCGGGCGGGCGTGGGAGCGGGCGCTGTCCGGCGGGCAGGCGGGGAACTACCCGGTGCTGCTGGTCGACGGGGTCGTCGCCGGGGTCTGGCACCAGCGGCGGTCCGGGCGGCGGATCGCGGTGACCGTCGAGGTGTTCGGCGGGTTGACGGCCGGGCAACGTCGCGGCCTGGACGAGGCCGTGGAGCGGGTCTGCTCGTTCCTGGAAGGGCGGCCGGAGCTGGTGCTCGGGCCGGTTTCGGTGGGGCCGCACGCCTGACCGGTATTCTAGTGCTAGAATAGTCCTCATGGCCGCGTTGACACCTGCCGAGCTGACGCTGCTCGGCCTGCTCGTGGAGCAACCCCGGCACGGCTACGAGCTGGAGGAGGTGATCGCCACGCGCGGCATGAGGGAGTGGACCGAGATCGGGTTCAGCTCGATCTACTACCTGCTCGGCAAGCTGCGCGACCGGAAGCTGGTCGCGGAGACCGGGCCGGGCGGGCGCAGCACCGGGCGCAAGGTGTTCGCCGCCACCGACGAGGGGCGCCGGGTCTGCGCGGAGGCCGCCGAGGCGGCGATCGCCGAGCCGCACCCGCTGTTCCCGGCCGTGCTCGTCGGGCTGGCCAACCAGCCGGTGATCCCCCGGGAACGTCTGCTCGCGGCGCTCGACCGACGGGCCGGAGCCCTGGCCGCACGGGCCCGGGACGTCCGGGCAGCCGCGCAGGCCGACGCGCCGGAGTTCGTCCGCGCGATCTTCGACTACTCGCTCGCCCAACTCACCGCCGAGCAGGACTGGCTGTCCGCCTACCGCGCCTCGCTCGCACCGACAGGAGAACACTGATGCCGCCGTACGACCCGAAGCGCGCGCTCAAGGACCTCTACGCGCCGAAGAACACCACCTGGGCGCTCGTGGACGTGCCTGAACAGCAGTTCATCGCCATCGACGGCAGGGGCAACCCCAACACGGCACCCGAGTACACGCGTGCCGTGGAGGCGCTGTACGCCGTGGCCTACACGGTGAAGTTCGCGAGCAAACGCGACGGCCAGGACTTCGTGGTGGGGCCGCTGGAAGGGCTGTGGTGGGCCGACGACCCGACGGCGTTCACCGTGTCAGCCAAGGATTCCTGGCAGTGGACGATGATCGTCAGCCAGCCCGACTGGGTCACCCAGGACATGATCGAGGAGGCGAAGGCGACCGCGTCGGCGAAGAAGAAGCTGCCCGCGATCGGCGACGTCCGGCGGCTCGTACTGCACGAGGGGCCGTGCGCCCAAGCCATGCACATCGGGTCCTACGACGACGAGGCACCGTTGCTGGCCGAGCTGCACGACCGGTTCATGGCAGCGCACGGCCTGGATTTCGGCGGCCTGCACCACGAGGTCTACCTCGGCGACCCGCGCAAGACCGAGCCCGGCAAGCTCCGGACGGTGCTGCGCCAGCCCGTTCGATCGTTGGTGCGGCCAACGGCCGGCTAGACTGCGCCGCATGGAGACCAGGGGTGCACCCGCACGGCTGCGCGGCACGCCGAGCTGGCTGCTGAACCAGACGGCGACGGTGGCGCAGCGGCTGGTGGCGGACGGGTTCGGCGCGGAGGGCGCGCGGCGCTACCACTACTCGCTGCTGGCCGCGCTGGACGAGTTCGGGCCGGCCAGCCAGGCCGATCTGGGGCGGCGTGGCGGGGTGGACCGCAGTGACGTCGTGGCGACCGTCAACGAGTTGTCGGATCGTGGGTTTGTTGAACGATCCCCCGATCCGGACGACCGGCGGCGCAACGTCGTGACGCTCACCGAGGCCGGCGCGGCGCACCTCCGGCACCTGGACGAGGTGCTGGGCGGCGCACAGGACGCGCTGCTCGCACCCTTGGCGGACGACGAACGGAAGGCTCTCGTGCGGATGCTGAACACGGTGCTGGAGCACCACTCGTGACCGGCACGATGCGCGCGGTCGTGCTCAGCGGGCCGGGACCGGTGGAGAACCTGTCCGTGGTGGACCGGCCGATCCCGGAGCCGCCCGCCGGCTGGGTACGGATCCGGGTGGGTGCGTTCGGCCTCAACCGGTCCGAGCTGCACACCCGGCTGGGCCTGGCCGAGGGCGTGGTGTTCCCGCGCGTGCCGGGCATCGAGGCGGTGGGCGTGGTGGACAGCGACTGCGACCTGCCGCGCGGGCAGCGGGTGGCGGCCATGATGGGCGGCATGGGCCGGGTCTTCGACGGCGGGTACGCCGAGTACACGGTGGTGCCGCGCGAACTGCTCGTCCCGTTCCGGTCCGACCTGCCGTGGGAGGTGCTGGGCGCGGTGCCGGAGACGTTGCAGACCGCGTACGGCTCGCTGACCACCGGGCTGGACCTGCGGTCCGGGCAGACGCTGCTGATCCGGGGCGGCACGTCGGCCCTCGGGTTCGCCGCCACCAACCTGGCCCGGGACATCGGCGCGACGGTGCTCGCCACGACCCGCAGCCCGGCCCGCCTGGACGTCCTGCGCGAGCACGGCGTGCACCACCCGCTGGTGGACGACGGCGACGTGGCGAAGCAGGTGCGGGTCCTGTTCCCGGACGGCGTGGACGCGGCCCTGGAACTGGTCGGCACGCCGACACTGCCGGACACGCTGGCCGCCACCAGGGTGCACGGCACGGTGTGCTTCACCGGGATGCTGTCCAACGAGTGGATCGTGCGCGACTTCTACCCCATCGGCTACCTGCCCAAGGGCGTGCGGCTGACCGCGTACGGCGGCGAGAGCTCCGACCTGCCCGCCGACGTCCTACAACGCCACCTCGACCGGTTGGCGTCCGGGGCGGTCTCCCCCGGCCCGACCACGGTGTACCCGCTGGCCGACATCCGGCGCGCGCACGACGACCTGGAGCACAACCGGCAGGTCGGCAAGCTCGTCGGACTCCCCTGAGAAAATCTCCGGGGAAAGTTCCACGCGGGTGTCGATCCGGGCGTGGGCCGTTCGTGTAGACGGCGAACGGCCCACCAACCGAGGAGGACGAAATGGCCCACTACCTGCTCAACGTGATCGAACCCGGCGGCGGACAGCGGCCCGCGCCGGACGAGCTGGAGAAGATCATGCGGGACGTCGACCAGGTCGACGCCGACATGCGCGACAAGGGCGTTTGGGTGTTCGCGGGCGGCCTGCACGGCCCGGACGCGTCCACCACGCTCCGCCCGCAGGGTGACGACACCGTCGTCACCGACGGACCGTTCATCGAGGCCAAGGAGTACATCGGCGGGTTCAGCATCATCGACGTGCCGGACCTGGACGCGGCGCTGGACTGGGGCCGCCGGCTGAGCGTGGCGACCACGCTGCCGGTGGAGGTCCGCCCGTTCCACGCCACCACCGGCTGACGGTCGTGGCGTCGGTCGAGCAGGTCTTCGGCCGCGAGTACGGGCGTGCGGTGGCCGTCCTGGTCCGCGTGTTCGGCGACATCGACATCGCCGAGGAGGCGGTCCAGGACGCGTTCACCGAGGCAGTGCGCCGCTGGCCGGCGGACGGCGTGCCGCCCAGCCCGGCCGGCTGGATCATCACCACCGCCCGCAACCGCGCGGTGGACCGGCTGCGCCGGGAGGCCCGCCGGGACGACAAGCACGCCCAAGCCGCGCTGCTGCACGCCCACGACGAACCGGACGGGGTGGACGCGGTGTCCGACGACCGGCTGCGGCTGATCTTCACCTGCTGCCACCCGGCGCTGGCCGCTCCGGTGCGGGTGGCGTTGACGCTGCGGCTGCTGGGCGGGCTGACCACGGCGGAGATCGCGCGGGCGTTCCTGGTGCCCGAGCCGACGATGGCGCAGCGGCTGGTGCGGGCCAAGGCGAAGATCCGGGACGCCCGCATCCCGTACCGGGTGCCCGGCGAGGCCGAGCTGCCGGACCGGCTGCGTGCCGTGCTGGCCGTGGTGTACCTGGTCTTCAACGAGGGCTACGCGGCGACCTCCGGCGACGACCTGGTGCGGGAGGAGCTGTGCGCCGAGGCGATCCGGCTGGGCCGGCTGCTGGTGGAGCTGATGCCGGACGAGCCGGAGGCGCTCGGGCTGCTCGCGCTGATGCTGCTGTCCCAGGCCCGCCGGCCCGCCCGCACCACCGACACCGGGGAACTGGTGCGGCTGGCCGACCAGGACCGGTCGCGCTGGGACGCGGAGCTGCTGACCGAAGGACGGGCCCTGGTGCGGCGGTGCCTGCGCCGGGGCACGCCCGGGCCATACCAGATCCAGGCGGCGGTCAACGCCGTGCACAGCGACCCGCCGCCGACCGACTGGCGGCAGGTCGTAGCGCTCTACGACCAGCTGCTGGTGTGCGCGCCCAGCCCCGTGGTGGCGCTGAACCGGGCGGTCGCGGTGGCCGAGGTCGACGGGCCGGCGGTCGCGCTGGACCTGGTGGACGGGCTGTCCCTGGACTCCTACCACCTGTTCCACGGTGTCCGCGCGGACCTGCTGCGCAGGCTGGGCCGGCCGGACGAGGCGGCCCGGGCCTACCGGCGGGCGTGGGAGCTGGCGGGCAACTCGGCGGAACGGGAGCTGTTGGAGCGCGCACTCAGCGAAGTCGGCGGACCAGTTCCGCCACCTCCGCCGGGGTGAACTCCAGTGCGGTCATCCCGACGGTGATCTCCATGACCGACCGGCCGGGATCGCCGGTGCTCCCCATATGGACGGGGAGTTCGACGCCGGTCTCCTCGTGCAGCGCGCGGGACGCGGCGGAGGCGACCTGCACGGGCACCGGCAGGTGGATGTGGAACAGCGGGGTCTGCGGCACCTCGGGACGGGTGTGGGCGTAGCCGTCGACGTTGATCGCGGCGGCGACGGCCCGGGCGTGGGCCAGGAACTCGGGCATCCGGGGCAGGACCTCGTCCAGGCCGACGAGCGCGGCCAGCGCCAGTGGCCACGCGTCGGGGAGGTTGCCGCCCAGGCGGGACCGCCACACGCCAGCTTCCCCGATGGTGTCCCGGTCGCCGGCCAGGACCGCGCCCCGGACCCCTTCGAGTCCTTTGTAGAGGGACACGTAGACGGTGTCGAACAGGGCGGCGATCTCGGCGTGCGGGCGGTCGTAGAACGGCTGCGACTCCCAGAGCCGTGCGCCGTCCAGATGCGTTGCGGCACCGCGGTTCCGGGCCCAGTCGGTGTGGGCTTCCAGGTCGTCCCAGGCGGGCAGGAGGCCGCCGATCTCGCGTTGGGGCAGTTCGAGCAGCAGGCTGGAGACCGGTTCGCGGATCGCTTCGAGGTCGTCGAGGGTGATCAGCTCGTGGTGGTCGCCGACCGGGCGGTGCACGAGGTGGTGGACCGCGTTGTAGCCCTGCTCCTCCCACAGCGCCACGTGGGTCTGGGGGTGGGCGGCGAACGTGCGGCGGTTGCGGCGGTCGGCGTGGACGCGCAGGGCGGTCTGCTGCGCCATCGTCCCGGACGGGAAGAACAGCGCGGCGGGTTTGCCGAGCAGTCCGGCGATCCGTTCCTCCAGTTCGGTGACCGGCGCGTGCACCCCCGCGTCGGGCCGCACCCGGTCGAGCATCCTGCGCAGCACGGCGTGCGGGTCGCGGCGCAGGCGTGAGTGCGCGATCAGGGAACGCCGGATCTCCGGTGCCATGCGCGCGAGTCTCACCGCACCGCCGGCACCTGGCAACGAGGTTTCCCGCCCGCCCGGAGCGTTCCGGTCGCCGGCCGAGACCGCAACGGTCACCC
This sequence comes from uncultured Saccharothrix sp., assembly GCA_965995405.1. Lineage (GTDB taxonomy): Bacteria > Actinomycetota > Actinomycetes > Mycobacteriales > Pseudonocardiaceae > Actinosynnema. The sequence continues at coordinate 13,643 of CBHFOL010000062.1, read as the reverse complement.
AGGGTGTCGGGGGTTGCCCGAAACGGCTACTGCCCGTTGATCCGATGGTTGGGTGAGGCGGTCGACACCCGGTGTCGGCACGACCATGGGACGACTGTTGTCGCCGAACGTGAGGTGGAGCGAGCGCCGATGGTAATTCGGGAAGCCACGACACGGACCCCGTTCGACAGCCTGTACGACCGGCCCGACCCCCGCCCGTTCTTCCGCACGTTCCGGCCGCTGGACTACCGGACGCCCCACCACGCCCAGGCGGTGTTCCGGCGCCTGGCCGCCGCCCGCACCCGACCCGGCCGCCCGGTCACCGTGCTGGACATCTGCTGCTCCTACGGCATCAACGCCGCCCTGCTCAACCACGACGTCACGCTCGAAGACCTGTACGACCACTACACCTCGCCCGAGACGGCCGCCCTGACCACCGCCGAACTCGTGGCGCACGACCGGGCCTACTACGCCGCCCGCCGACGTCCCGACGCCGTGCGCGTGGTCGGTCTGGACATCGCGTCGAACGCCGTCGCCTACGCCCGCGCCGTCGGTCTGCTGGACGACGGGCACACCGAGAACCTGGAGACGGCCCCTGCGAGCCCCGCGCTGCTGGCCGCCGTCCGCGGCACCGGCCTGATCACGGTCACCGGCGGAGCCAGTTTCCTGTCCCCGCGCACCTTCCGCCCCATCCTGGACGACAACCCGCGCGACTCGGTGTGGGTGGCCGCGTTCGTGCTGCGCACCGGCTCCTACCGGCCGATCGCCCAGGGTCTGGCGGCGAGCGGCCTGCGCACCGAGGTCCTGGCCGACCAGACGTTCCCGCAACGCCGGTTCACCGACCGCGCCGAACAGCGGTACGCCGTCGCCGCCGTCACCGCGACGGGCCACGATCCGCGCGGCCGGGAGACCGCCGGCTGGTTCCACACCGCGCTCCACGTGTCACGCCCCCGGGCCGACATCGCGCGACTGCCCCTGCCCGCGCTGCTGTCCGTGACGTGGGATCACAGGACGGTATTCGGCCCGCAGCGGTGATACTGGCGGGTATGGGCAAGGTCTACGAGCGGATCGACGGTCGGTTGAAGACGTTCATCGAGGCGCAGCCGGTGTTCTTCACCGCGACCGCGCCACTGGCGGCGGACGGGTACGTGAACCTCTCGCCCAAGGGGCGGGCCGGGACGTGGCGGGTGCTGGACGGGCAGCGGGTGGCGTACCTGGATTTCGGCGGCAGCCACGCCGAGACCCTCGCGCACCTGCGGGAGAACGGCCGGATCACGCTGATGTGGTGCGCGTTCGACGGTCCGCCGAACATCGTGCGCGTGCACGGCACGGGCGAGCCGGTGTTCCGGGACGACCCGAGGTTCGACGACCTGGTGGCCGGGTTCGGCGACGCGGACGGTCCCGGGCTGCGGGCCGTCGTGGTCGTGACGGCGAAACTGATCAGCGACACGTGCGGTTTCGCGGTGCCGTTCATGGACTACCGGTCGGAGCGGACGCTGCACGCCGACTTCTTCGGGCGCAAGTCCGACGACGAGTTCGCGGCCTACTGCGCGGCCAAGGACTACAACGGGCAGAGCATGGACGGCCTGCCCGCCCTGCCCCTGCCGTTGCCGCCCCGCACCTGACGTCAGGGCTTCGCAGCGGTGGTGAACCCGGCCGGTGTGGGCTGCCGCGGCCCCTGGATCAGGTGCGGGTGCAGGAGGGGGCGGGCGTAGCGGGTGACGACGTCGTCCACGGGGATGTCCTCGGCGGTCCAGCCGTGGTCGCGCAGGATCGTGGCGAGGTCGGCCCTGGGGCCGCCGTGGACCATCCGGTCCAGGCGGATGCCGACGCGTTCGCCGCCCTCCCGCAACCCGCCGGGGTCGTCCAGGACGACGGCACGCTCCACGGCCAGGGTGCTGCCCGGTGCGGAGAGCCGGTCGACGGCGTCGACCAGGGCGCGTTCGGCGTCGGGCGACAGGTAGTGCAGCAGCCCTTCGGCGAGCCACGTGGTGGGCGTCGCCGGGTCGAAACCGGCCTCGCACAAGGGTTCCGTCCAGTCGCCGGCCAGGTCGACGGGCACCGGGACGCGCCGGCAGCGCGGCGACGCGGTCAGCACACCGCCCTTGAACGCCAGCACGTCCGGCTGGTCGAGTTCGAACACCGTGGTGCCGGCGGGCCAGTCGAGCCGGAACGCCCTGGTGTCCAGGCCGGCGGCGAGCAGCACGACCTGCGGGGTGCCGGTGGCGAGGGCGTCGTCGAAGAACCGGGTGCGGAGGCCGACGTAGTTCGCCCCCAGCAACAGCAGGGTCTGCCGGTCGGTGAGCCCGGTGAGGTCGTCGGGCCACGCGGTCGGCAGCGGTGCCCCGGCGGCGTGGACGAACGCGGCGGCGTACGGGTCCTCGACCAGGCGGTCGGGCCGGGTGGTCTCCACGGCCCGCGCCGCGGCGGCGGCGAGTGCGGTGAATCCGATGGCGGACAACGGTTTCATCGGGTGCTCCGGATCAGGTTGAGGTAGGCCAGGACGTCGGCGACGGCGGTCGGGTCCCAGCCGACGCGGGTGCTGAACCGCTCGCCGATGCGGTCGCCGTGGTCGCGCCACAGGTCGGCCACGCGGGCTTTGACGCCGTCGCCGGGCGGCTGGAGCGCTTCGCCGATCGCGTCCCACCGGTCGGCCAGGCGGCGCACCTCCGGGTCGGTGGCGGGGGTGTCGGCCCGCTGGTGCCGGCGCAGTTCGCCGAGCACGCCGAACCACTCCTCGCGCAGGTCGTCCACGCGGTCGCGGCCCAGTTCGGCGCGGCGGGCGGCCAGGGCGTCGCGCTGTTCGGGGTTCAGGTAGGTGTCGAACAGGGACAGGGTTTCCAGGGCGGTGAGGCACCCGTCGACCGGGGGCACGCCGTCCTCCAGGCCGGTGAGCAGGCTGTGCACGCGGTCGCGGAGTTCGGCCAGGCGGTGGGCGCGGGATTCCAGGTCGGCGAGTTGCGCGGTGAGCAGGTCGCGCAGGCCGGGCACGTCGTCGTCCAGCGCCCGGCCGATGCGGTCCAGCGGCACGCCGAGCTGCCGCAGCGCGCGGATCCGGTAGAGCCGGCGGACGTCGGACTCGTCGTAGCGGCGGTGGCCGGCCGAGGTGCGTTCACCGGGGGTGAGCAGGCCGATGTCGTCGTAGTGGTGCAGGGCCCGCACCGTGATCCCGCAGGCCCGCACCAGCTCGCCCGCGCTCCAGTACCGCATGCGGGGGACGCTAGAACCTCACGTGGCGTGAGGCGCAACTTCATAACGGCCCGGATGATGGGCCGGACGCGCGGGGTTGCGGGACAAATCGGTGGCGTCACTCTGCGATGGTTGTCGCGTGACGAAGTTCGTGTTCTTCTGGGGCCCGCAGGGGCGGGCCGACGGTTCGGTCGGCAAGGAGTGCCTGAGCCAGTGGTGGGAGTCGCCGTTCGAAGTGGACGGTCGCACCTACCTGACGGCCGAGCACTTCATGATGGCGGGCAAGGCGGACCTCTTCGGCGACGCCGCGACCGCCCGTCGGGTCCTGGCGGCCCGCACGCCCGCCGAGGCGAAATCGCTGGGCCGCCAGGTGCGCGGGTTCGAGAACGAGACCTGGGTCGAGCACCGGCTGGACATCGTGGTGCGCGGCAACCTGGCCAAGTTCGGCGCGCACACCGAGGCCCGGGAATTCCTGCTCGGCACGGGTGACCGGGTGCTGGTGGAGGCGAGCCCGATGGACCGGATCTGGGGCATCGGGTTGGCCGCCGACGACGAGCGCGCGGCCGACCCGGACACCTGGCGCGGGCTGAACCTGCTGGGTGAGGCGTTGATGGAGGTGCGGCGGCGGCTCAGGCCGTGGTGAGCACGATCTTGCCCCTGGTTCGGCCGGTCTCCAGCAGCTCGTGGGCCTTCGCCGCCTCGGCCAGCGGCAGCACGGCGTCCAGTTCGGTGCGCAGTGCGCCGCGGGCCACCAGGTCCGCCAGCGCGAGCAGGCCGTGCCGGTCCGGTTCGGCCAGCACGAACGCGACCCGGACGTCGGGCGGCGCGGCGGCGGACAGCGCGTCGAGGGAGCTGCCGAGGATGGTGACGACGATGCCGCCCGGCCTCACCGTGGGCAGGGAGCGCACGCCGATGTCGCCGCCGACCGTGTCGTAGGCGATGTCGACGTCGCGCACCACGTCGGCGAAGTCGACGGCCGTGTAGTCCACGACCTCGTCCGCGCCCAGCGACCGCACGAAGTCGTGTTTGGCGGCGCTCGCGGTCGCGATGACGTGCGCTCCCCCGGCCTTCGCGATCTGCACGGCGACGTGGCCGACGCCGCCCGCGCCGGCGTGCACCAGGACCCGGTGGCCGGGTCGGACGCCGGCGGTCTCGACCAGGCTCTGCCACGCGGTGAGGCCGACCAGCGGCAGCGCCGCGCCGTGCGGGTGGTCCAGGGCGGCGGGCCTGGGGACGAAGTGGCGGGCCGGCGCGGCCACGTATTCGGCGTAGGCGGCGGCCGGTCGGGGGAACAGCGGCATCCCGATCACCTCGTCACCGGGCCGGTAGAGCGTGACGCCCGCGCCGACTTCCTCGACGACGCCGGAGACGTCCCAGCCCAGCACGAACGGCGGTTCGCCGAGCACACCGCCCAGGGCACGGGTCTTCACGTCCACCGGGTTGACGCCCGCCGCGTGCACCCGCACCAGGACCTCCGTGGGGCCGGGTGCGGGTTTGCCGGTGGTGATCTCGTGCAGCACGTCGGGGCCGCCCAGCCGGTCCTGGCTGATCGCGCGCATGGTGGTCATGACTTCGATCGTCATCGACATCCCGGTGGCCGGCCAGTGCCCGGCCGGACAATGTGCGGAAGGTTCAGGCCACCACCCGGTAGTGCGTGGTCAGCCTGCCCTCGGCGTAGACGTGGAACGCGAGGGCGGGCGGCAGGTCGCGGTCCACGACCCGGTCGGACTCCCACGGCAGCAGCAGCGTCGAGTACACGCCGGGCGCGACCAGCACCGGGCGGCCCGCGAACGTGGACGCAGCCCCGGTGTGGGCGTGCCCGCAGAGCACGGCGACCGCGTTGTCGTGCCGGCGGAGCACCTCGGCGAGGCGGTCGGCGTCGCCCAGCCGGATGCGGTCGATGGTCGGCTCGTGCACCGTCACCGGCGGGTGGTGGAAGCAGACGAACGTCGGCGCGCCCTCCCGGAGCACGGACTCCAGCCAGGCCAGCGTGTCGTCGGACAGCAGCCCGTCGGGCCGGCCGGGGATGCTGGAGTCGCACAGCGCGAACACCGTGTCACCGACCTTCGCGACCTGGTTGATCGGCTGCTCGCCCGGTGGCCCGCCGAGCAGCGTCTCCCGGAATGTTCCACGCCGGTCGTGGTTGCCGGGCAGCAGCAGCACCGGGTACCTCGGAGAGGTGAGGTGCGTGCGGGCGAGTTCGTACTCGGAGGTGAGACCGTGGTCGGCGATGTCGCCACTGACCAGGATCGCGTCCAGCGGACCGGGCAGGCCGTCCAGGTAGTCCATGACCCGGCGCGAGCGCTCGGTGACGCGGGGGTCGCCGTCGAAGTGGGTGTCGCTGAGGTGGGCGATGACCAGCACGGCGTCGAGCGTAGTTACGTCCGGCCGCCGGCGCGGGCCGAGTCGGCCGAACCGGTGCCCGCCGTGACCTCCGCGATCTACGCTTACAGGGCGGCGAGTGGCGCCGATCACTCCGGGAAGGGGGCGGTCGTGCTGGTCGAGGATCGGCGGAACCGGGGTGCCGTGGGTCGGATCACCGGGCTCGCCCGCAGCACGCCGGGCCGGTTGAGCCTGGTCGCGCTGCTGCTGATCGCGGCGACCCTGCTGGTGGGCGCGTTGACGGCGGCGTCGGTGCAGCGCCGGTCGGACGCGCTCACGGCGTTGGCCGACCGCAGCGAGCCGCTGGCGTTCGCCGCGCAGGAGGTCTACCGGGCGATGGCGGACGCCGACGCGACGGCGGCCGGCGCGTTCCTGTCCGGCGGGGTCGAGTCGCCGGTGCTGCGGTCGCGGTACGAGGCGGACGTGGCGAAGGCGGCGGCGGCGCTGTCCACGGCGACCGGCGAGATCACCCGCTCCCCCGAACTGGCCGGGCCGCTGTCGACGTTGTCCGGGCAGTTGCCGGTGTACACGGGCCTGGTGGAGACGGCGCGGACGCACAACCGGCAGGGCAACCCGGTGGGCGCGGCGTACCTGCGGGAGGCGTCGGACCTGATGCGGTCGAAGCTGCTGCCCGCCGCGGAGGGGCTGTACCAGGTGGAGACCGGGAACGTGATGCGCGACCTGGACGACGCCGGCGCGCTGCCGTGGCTGGAACTGCTGCTGGGGTCGGCGTTGCTGGCCGCGTTGGTGGCGGCGCAGCGGTATCTGTCGCGCAAGACGAACCGGACGTTCAACGTGGGGCTGCTGTGGGCGTCGGCGGCGTGTGTCGTGTCGCTGCTGTGGGTCCTGGTGGCGTCGATGGTCGTGGTGTCGAACGCGTCGGCGAGCCAGGGCGGGGCGACGGTGGCGGACGTGGTGGCGCGGGCCCGGATCGCGACCCTGACCGCGCGCGGCGACGAGACGTTGACGCTCGTGGTGCGGGGCAGCGGCAAGCTGTACAACGACAAATACGTGACCGGCAGCAAGGAGTTGAAGGGCCTGTTGCAGCGGGCTCGGGAGACTTCGCAGATGACGGCGCTGGCTGCGGCCGAGCAGCACTTCGAGCAGTGGCAGGGGGTGCACGAGCAGGTGCGGACTGCCGACGACGCCGGCGACTACACCAAGGCGGTGGGGTTGGCGCTGGGCGGGGGCGATGCGCGGACCGCGTTCGACGAGTTGGACAACGACCTGCGGAACGCGTTGGGGCAGGCGCGGGCGGAGCTGACCGATCGGATCGCGGGGGCCCGGGGCGCGTTGTCGGGTGCGGTGCCGGCGGTGGTGTTGCTGGCGCTGCTGGCGGCGGTGGCGTCGACGGCGGGGCTGTGGCAGCGGCTGAAGGAGTACCGGTGAAGCGCGTCGGTGGTGGCATGGCCCGGGGTGTGGAGACCCTGGCTTCGCGGGCTCGGGCGGTACCGGCTCGGGGTGTGCGGGCCTGGCCTCCGGCCCCCGATTCCATTCTCCCACGGGGCACCGACAATTCCGGGTTCGGGCGTTCGCGGCGGACCGTTGGCCGGTCGGGTGGACGGGTGCGGGATGTCGTCGTCGGGCTGGTCGCGGCGGTTGTGGTGGCGGGGTGTGGCGCGGTGCCCAGTGCGGCTCCGGAGATCGGGGGCGAGTCGGCGGTGGTGCCTCGGCCCGATGGGGTGGTGGAGTTGACCGCGCCGCCGAGCACGGCGGCGGGCACCACTCCGTCCTGTGACGCGACGGCCAGTTTCCGGCCGGTCGGGGCGATGCCCGCCCCCGGCCAGATGCCGGACGGGTCGCAGATGAAGAAGATCCTGGAGCGTGGCCGGTTGACCGTCGGGGTGGACCAGAACACCTACCTGATGGGGTTCCGGAACCCGTTCTCCGGTGAGCTGGAGGGGTTCGACATCGAGATGGCGCGGGAGGTGGCCGGAGCGATCTTCGGGGACAAGGCCCGCGTCAACTTCAAGGTGCTCACCTCCGAACAGCGGATTCCCGCGCTGGAGAACGGCGACGTGGACATCGTGGTGCGCACGATGACGATCAACTGCGAGCGGTGGCAGAAGGTCGCGTTCTCCACCGTCTACTACGAGGCCGGGCAGCGGGTGCTGGTGCCGACCACGTCGAACGCGACCGGGATCGAGTCGTTGGGCGGCAAGCGGGTCTGTGCGACGAAGGGGTCCAGTTCGCTGGGCAACGTGGCGAACGCGCCGTCGAAGCCGATCGCCGTGTCGGTGCCGAACTGGACCGACTGCCTGGTGCTGCTCCAGCAGGGCCAGGTGGACGCGATCTCCACCGACGACACCATCCTCACCGGGTTCGCCGCGCAGGACCCGTACACGAAGGTCGTCGGGCCGAAGTTCACCGCCGAGCCGTACGGGATGGCGATCCCCAAACAGCACGAGGACTTCGTGCGGTTCGTGAACGGCCTGTTGGAACGGCTGCGCGCGGACGGCACGTGGGCCACGATCCACCGCAAGTGGCTGGGCGAGCCGCCCGCGCCCCCGGTCGCGAACTACCGGGACTGAGCCGTGGACGCGGGTATGGACGCCGACGCCGAGCTGGCCGCGTCGCTCGCGGAGAGCGACCGGGTGGCGCAGCGGCTGCTGGCGATGGACGACCACCCCGGACACCGGCTGCTGCGCGGCGCGACGCTCACCGGGGACAGCGCGCGCCGCTGGGAGTCGGCGAACACGGCGATGGTGGGCCTGTGGGAGTGGTTCGACGCCTACCGGGCGGTGCTGGCGCAGGCCACCGCCACCCGTGACCCGGTGGAGCTGCGCCGGCTGCTGAGCGGGCCGGAGGTGGTGCTGGCCGCGCCCGCCCCGACCCGGACGCTGACCAGCCCGTCGGTGGCGGCGGAACGGATCACGCTGGCCGAGCTGGTGGCGCGGATGAAGACCCGGTACGCGGAGCTGGTCGAGCTGTTCGACGAGGCGCACGGGTCGTGGTCGCGGCGGGCGGCGGTGCTGGAGCCGTTGACGGACCGGCTGGCCGGGCTGGTGGATTCGACGGCGGTCGTGGCGTTGCGTACGGAGGTGGCGGCGGCGCACGCGCGGGCGGTGGCCGATCCGCTGACGCCGGACCCGTCGGCGGCGGACCTGCCGGACCGGGTGGCGGACGTGGTGCGGCTGGTCGAGGGGTTCGGGACGCGGGTGGCCGGGGTGGCGGCGCGGCTCGCGGCGGCGGACCGGGACCGGGCCGAGGTGGTCGTGCTGTGGGAGCGGGTGGTCGCCGAGATCACCGGTGCGCATCCGGAGCCACCGGAAGTTTCCGGGCCGTCGCGGGCACTGGCGGGGCTGCGGTTGCGTTTTCCTGAGGTGCGGGAGCGCGAGCTGGCCGAGGTGGAATCGGCGGCGGGCGCGGTGGCGGAGCGGATGAGGGCAGTGTCGGAGCAGTTGGCGGGGTCGTTGGCGCGGCGCGCGGAGTTGCGGGGGCGGTTGGCCGCCTACCGGGCGAAGGCGACCGCGCGCGGGTTCGCGGAGGACGCCGCGCTGTCGGCGCTGCACCGGACGGCGCGGGACGTGCTGGCCGTCGTGCCGTGCGACCTGCGGGCGGGCACGGTGGCGGTGGCGCGGTATCAACGAGCGGTGCTGGACCGGACGGAGGCGGTGCGATGAGGACGTGTCCACGGCCGGCGTGCGGCGGCGCGGTCGAGTCGGACGGGTTCTGCGACCGGTGCGGCCTGGAGGCCCCGGCGCGGGAGATGTCGGTCGGCCGGCCGTCCGTCGGGCAGGTGTCGGTGGGGCAGGCGTCGGTGGGAACGGCGGCGGCGCCGGACACCGGGCCGTCCTCGGGGCCGGGCACCGCGCCGTGGAGCGGGTCGACCTCGACGTCGTCGGGCGGCCGGTCGCGGCGCACGTCGAGCCGGTCGTCGGGGCGCGGCCGGTTGGGCGCGGGCCTGGTGGAGGTGCCGCGGGTGCCGTACCGGGACCCGAAGACCGCCGTGCTGGCCGACCCGGAGGTGCCGGAGGCCAAGCGGTTCTGCTCGGGCTGCGGCAAGGAGGTCGGGCGCGGCCGGGACGGGCGGCCGGGCCGGGTGGAGGGGTTCTGCGCGCACTGCGGCCACCACTACTCGTTCACGCCGAAGCTGGACCCGGGCGAGGTGCTGCACGAGCAGTACGAGGTGCTGGGGTGCCTGGCGCACGGCGGGCTGGGCTGGATCTACCTGGCCGCCGACCACGCGGTGAGCGACCGGTGGGTGGTGCTCAAGGGCCTGCTGGACTCCGGTGACGCGGACGCGATGGCCGCGGCCATGGCGGAGCGCCGGTTCCTGGCCGAGGTGGAGCACCCGAACATCGTGAAGATCCACAACTTCGTGCGGCACGCCGACCGGCGCTCCGGCGAACTGGTCGACTACATCGTGATGGAGTACGTCGGCGGCACGTCGGTCAAGGACATGATCAAGGCCATGCGGGCGGACGGCACGGGCCGCGAGTCGCTGCCGGTGGCGCAGGCGATCGCCTACGCCCTGGAGGTGCTGCCCGCGTTGGGCTACCTGCACGGCGTCGGCCTGCTGTACTGCGATTTCAAGCCGGACAACGTGATCCAGACCGAGGAGCAGCTCAAGCTGATCGACCTGGGCGCGGTGCGGCGGAACGACGACCGGCACTCCCCCATCTACGGCACGATCGGCTACCAGGCCCCCGAGATCGGCACGATCGGCCCGTCGGTCGCGTCCGACCTGTACACGGTGGGCCGGGCGCTGGCGGTGATGAGTTTCCCGTTCGACTTCCGCCGCGCCCACAAGGAATCGCTGCCCTCGCCCGACGAGCGGCCGGTGCTGGCGCGGCACGACTCGTTCCGCCTGTTCCTGGAACGGGCCACGCACCGCGACCCGGAGCAGCGGTTCGGCTCCGCCGAGGAGATGGCCGAGCAGCTGACCGGGGTGCTGCGGGAGGTGTTGGCGCAGCAGGACGACCAGCCCCGGCCCGGCCTCTCCCGGCAGTTCACGCCGGAGCGCAGGGTGTTCGGCACGGAGGGCGCGCCGGACGCGCGGGATGCCGCGACCGGGCTGCCGGTGCCGCAGGTGGACACCGCCGACGCGGCGGCCGGTTTCCTCGCCACGGCCACCACGGGCGCCCCGGACCAGCTGGTGACGGCGCTGCGGGCGGCCCCGGTGTCGACGCTGGAGGTGCGGTTGCAGGTGGTGCGGGCGCTGATCGAGGCGGACCGGGTGGACGAGGCGGACGCCGAGCTGGCGGACCTGACCACCCCGGCGCTGTTCGACCCGGACGACCCGACGCAGCCCGCGCCGGACGACTGGCGGCCCGGCTGGTACCGGGGACTGGCGGCGCTGGTGCGGGGTGACGCGGCGGACGCGCGGGCGGCGTTCGAGCGGGTGTTGGCGGTGGTGCCGGGCGAGGCCGCGCCGAAGCTGGCGGTGGCGGTGTGCGCGGAGCTGGCGGAGGATCCGGAGACCGCGGCGGCCTGCTACCGGGTGGTGTGGCGCACCGACCGCGCCTACGTGGGCGCGGCGTTCGGGCTGGCGCGGGTGCTGCTGGCGGCCGGTGACCGGAAGGCGGCGGTGGAGGTGCTGCACTCGGTGCCCGCGACGTCCAGCCACCACGTGGCGGCGCAGGTCGCGGCGGTGCGGGCGCAGGCCGACGGCGGGTTGGCGGATGTGGTGGCGGCGGGAACGAGGTTGGCGGCTTTGGAACTGGATGTGGCGCGGCGGGTCGGGTTGACCGTCGAGCTGTTGCGCACGGCGCTGAAGTCGTTGCCCGCCAACGGGTCGGCCACCGGCCGGCTGTTGGACTGCGAGGTCAGCGAATCCGGCCTGCGGCTGGGGTTGGAGCGCTGCTACCGGCAGCTGGCCCGGCTGGCGGACACGCCGGAGGAACGCATCGCTCTCGTCGACCGCGCGAACGCGGTCCGGCCCAGGACGTTGGTGTGAGCATGGGATCGTCGGCGATGGAGCCGAAGGAGCCGTCAGCCGGGGAATCGACTGTCGGGGAATCGTCGGCTGCGGAATCGGCGGTCGCGGCGAAGGAGACGTGCCCGGCGTGCGCGTCGCCGGTGTCGCCGCAGGACCGGTTCTGCGAGGAGTGCGGTCGCAACCTGCGGGTCCAGCGCACCCCCGTGGGCGGGCCGGAGGCGCTGGCGGAGCCGCGCTGCACGTGCGGCGGCGAGTTCGACGCGGACGGGTTCTGCGGGCAGTGCGGGCGGGCCCGGCCGTCGGTGCGGGACCGGGTGGAGTTCGTGCTGCCGGGTCTGGCCGGGGTCAGCGACCGGGGCCGGCGGCGGCAGCGCAACGAGGACTCGATGGCGTTCGGCCGGGCCTGGGGACGGGGTGTGGCGGCCGTGGTGTGCGACGGGGTGGCGTCCTCGGAGCGCGCCGAGCAGGCGTCGCAGCTTGCCGTGGACACCGCGCTGGACGTGCTGCTGACAGCCGTGCAGTCCGGTTCGGACCTCGAAGCGGCGACCGGGGACGCGGCGCTGTCGGCGGACGCGGCGGTGGGCCGGCTGGCCCGGCCGGGCGCGGAGGAGGTCGCGCCGTCCTGCACGTTCGTGTCGGCGGTGGTGACCGACGAGACCGCGACCGTGGGCTGGGTGGGCGACTCGCGCGCCTACCTGGTGGCCGAGGCGGGCGCGGCGCGGCTGACCACGGACGACACGTGGGCGGCGCAGCTCGTCGCGGAGGGCGTGCTGACCGAGGAGGAGGCGCTGACCGACCGGCGGGCGCACGTGCTGTCGCGGTGGCTGGGCGCGGACTCGCAGCTCGACGCGCCGCAGACGGTGACGTTCCGGGTGGAGACACCGGGCCTGCTGGTGCTGTGCAGCGACGGCCTGTGGAACTACCTGCCGGAGCCGGAGGACCTGCTGGCGGTGCTGCCGCACGGGGTGCCGCCGGTCGAGGTGGCGCGCGAGCTGGTCGAAGTCGCGTTGAAGTCCGGTGGGCACGACAACATCACGGTGGTAGTCGTTCAACTGCGGGGTGGGCATGGCGCTTGAGTTCGCCGTAGAGGTGTTCCAGAACGAGTACCTGCCGGAGGGCGCGGCGGAGGTCGACGCGATCGTCACCGTCTCGGCCACCGGCCCGGCGGCGGGCGAGGTGGTCGCGGCGCCGGCCGCCGACGCCGCGCAGGTGATCATCGTGGACACGTCCGGTTCGATGCGGTACCCGCCGGCGAAGCTCGCGGCGGCCAAGCACGCCACCGAGGTGGCCGTCGACACGCTGCGCGACGGGGTGCGGTTCGCGGTGATCGCGGGCACGGACACCGCGCGGATGGTGTACCCGGCGGAGGCCGGGCTGGTGGTGGCGTCGTCGGCGACCCGTTCGGCGGCCAAGCGGGCGGTGGCGCGGCTGCACGCCGACGGCGGGACCGCGATGGGCCAGTGGCTGCTGCTGGCGGACCGGGTGTTCGAGGGCCACGACAGCGGCCCGAGGCACGCGATCCTGCTGACCGACGGCCAGAACCAGCACGAGACGCCCCGTCAGCTGACCGACGTGCTGGACGAGGTCGCGGGCCGGTTCACCTGCGACTGCCGCGGCGTGGGCACCGACTGGCAGGTGGCGGAGCTGCGCCGGATCTCCGAGGCGCTGCTGGGGACGGTGGACATCGTGGCGGACCCGGCGGGGCTGGCCGAGGACTTCCGGGCGATGACGGCGACCGCGATGGACAAGGCGCTGGCGGACGTGTCGCTGCGGCTGTGGACGCCGGAGGGCGCGGAGGTGCTGTTCCTGAAGCAGGCCGCGCCGGGGCTGCGGGACCTGACCGACCGGCGGACGGAGGCGGCGGCCCGCACCGGGGACTACCCGACCGGCGCGTGGAGCGGCGCGGAGAGCCGGGACTACCACCTGTGCGTGCGGGTGAAGCCGGCGAACGTGGGCGACCGGATGCTGGCCGGGCGGGTGAGCCTGGTCGGTCCGGGCGGTGATGTGCTGGGGCAGGGCCGGGTGCTGGCGGTGTGGACCGACGACTCGGTGCTGTCCACCCGGATCAGCCCGGAGGTCGCCCACTACACCGGGCAGGCGGAACTGGCCGAGGCGATCCAGGAGGGCCTGGAGGCGCGCAAGTCCGGTGACGTGGAGACGGCGACCGCCCGGCTGGGTCGGGCGGTGAAGCTGGCGCACGAGGCGGCGGCGC
>CBHFOL010000061.1:0-29849 GCA_965995405.1 uncultured Saccharothrix sp. | reverse complement strand
GCGGCAGGCCCGTCATCACCGCGAAGAACAGCCCGGCGCACGTCAGCGCGGCCAGGAAGTCGCGGCGCAGCAGGCCGCGCAGCGGCGCGGACCGGACCCGTTCCTCGGTCAGCAGCGGCACGGCCGCCAGCACCGCGAGCCCCAGCGGCACGTTCACCAGGAACGCCGCCCGCCACGACCAGGCCGCCGTGAGCAGCCCGCCGAGCACCGGCCCGCCGACCGCCGCGAGGCCCATCACCGGCCCGATCAGGCCGAGCGCGCGGGACCGTTCGGCGTCGGCGAACATGGCCCGGATCAGGCCCAGGGTCTGTGGGATGACGAGGGCCGCCGCCGCGCCCTGGGCGACCCGCCAGCCGATCAGCGCGTCCGCCGACCAGGCCAGGGCGCAGCCGAGCGAGGCGGCGGTGAACGCGAGGACGCCGAGTCGGAACACCCGCCGCCGGCCGAACCGGTCGCCGAGCCGGCCGCCGACGATCAGCAGCAGCGCGAACGGCAGCGTGAAGGCGGCGGTGAACCACTGCTGGTCGGATTCCGGGCCGGTCAGGTCGGCGTGCACGACGGGCGCGGCGACCTGCACGATCGTCGCGTCCAGCAGGTTCATCGCCTCGGCGGTGAGCAGGGCGGCGAGGCCCGCCCAGCGGTGGCGCGTCAGGTTTGCCATGTGGGGCAGCGTCGGCGATCCGGCCGAATCCATTCCACTTGTCGGAGGAATTGTGCGGAAAAGTTCCATGTCGAGGCTCTAGGATGCGGATTTGTGCTGGACGAACTGGACCGCGCCCTGGTGCACGCACTACAGGTCAACGGCCGCGCGCCGTTCAACTGGATCGGCGCGGTGCTCGGCGTGTCCACGCAGACCGCGACCCGCCGCTACCGCAGGCTGCGCGCCGAGGCCGGGCTGCTCGTCGTCGGACTGCCCGACCCGGGGCTCCAGGCGCGGTGGCTCGTCCGGATCACCGCGAGCCCCGCCACGTCCCGGGACATCGCCGAGTCGCTGGCCCGCCGCCCGGACACGTCGTGGGTGAAGCTGGCGTCCGGCGGCACCGGGATCTTCGCCATGGTGACCGGGGATTCCCTGCTGTTGCAGGACATTCCGCGCACGTCCAGCATCACGGCGGTGTCCGCGCACCACGTCCTGCACACCTACCTGGGCGGGCCCACCGCGTGGCACGGCCGGGCGAAAGCCCTGACCCCGCAACAACAGGCGAAGCTGACGCCACCGAGAACCGAGGCGGGACAACCACTCGCGGACACCGACGCGCCGCTGCTGGCCGCGCTGCGCCGGGACGGCCGGGCCAGCCAGGCGGAACTCGCCGAGGCCACCGGCTGGTCACCGGTCACCGTCGCCCGCCGGCTCAACGCGCTGACCGCGAGCGGCGCGGTGTTCTTCGACGTGCAGATCGACGCGCGGCTGTTCGGCGCGGCCACGCACGCCCAGCTGTGGATGTCGGTGCCGCCCGCGCACCTGGATCACGTGGCGAAAACCCTGGCGCGGCACGAGGAACTGGCGTTCGTCGCGGCCACCACCGGCCCCACCAACCTGGCCGCGCAAGCCCTGTGCCCGACGCCGGGGGCGCTGCACGAGTACCTGATCCACCGGCTCGGCGCACTGGAACACATCACCGCCATCGAGACCGCGCCCATCCTGCGCACCCTCAAAGCGTTGAGCTGACAGCGTCGAGCCGGCAGGGGTCAGCGGGGTGGTTCGGGGCGCTCGGCCAAGCGCGCTTTCTCCTCGGGCGTGCCGAACCGCTGCACGTCCCGGTCCAGCATGAACCCCAGCGGGTCCGGGGCGTGGAACCGCAGCAGGATCTGGCTCACGTCCTCCGGCCGCCGCCGGCTGGTCAGCCGGCTGATCATCACCATCGTCAGGAACGCCGCCGGCACCGTCACCAGCGCCGGCATCGAGAACACCGACGGGGCCCAGTCGCCGGTGTAGGAGCTGACCACGGTCACCGCCTGCGACCCGATCACCAGCCCGCCGCCCACCACCAGCCCGGCGATCGCGCCCACCCACGTCAGGCCGCGCCACCAGATGCCCAGCACCAGCAGCGGGCAGAACGTGGACGCCGCCAGCGCGAACGACATCGCCACCGTCAGCGACGCGTCCGAGCGGGGCAGCAGCAGCGCCAACCCGATCGCCACCGCGCCGGTCAACACCGTCGCCCACCGGAAATCCCGCACCTTGCCCGGCAGGATGTCCGTCGACACCACCCCGGCGACGCTCACCACCAGCCCCGACGACGTGGACAGGAACGCCGCGAACGCGCCCGCCGCCACGATCGCGCCCAGCACCTGCCCCAACAGGTTCGGCTGCATCGTGCTCGGCAGCAGCAGCACCGCCGCGTCCGTCTTGCCGGTCACCAGCAGCTGCGGCAGGTACTGGCGGGAGATCACGCCCAGGATCGTCGGGAACAGGTAGAACAGGCCCAGCAGGTACAGCACGTGCAGCGCGGTCCGGCGGGCCGCCTTGCCGTCCGGGTTGGTGTAGAAGCGGACCAGCACGTGCGGCAGGCCCATGGTGCCCAGGAACGTGGCGAAGATCAGCGAGTACGTCTCGAACAGCCCGCCCAGGCCACCGGTCTGCGGTGCCAGCCAGTGCTCGTTGTCGGTCGGCGAGCCGTCCACGACCGGCACCGGCGAGCCCTTCTCGAACCGCAGTTCGGTGCCCTTGCCGACGATGTGCGTGCCGGTCGTCCAGTACACCGGGCCGTCCGCGCGGCCCCCGTTGACCTCGCCGGTCGCCGACAGCTCCATCGGCGTCACCACCTGCACCCGCACCTGGTCGACGGTGGTCACCGTGACGTCCTCGTGGAACACCAGGACACCCTTGGCGTCGACCGACTGCGCCCCGTTGCCCGGACCCGCCAGGAACACCGTGAACAGCACGAACGTGGGCGCGGCGATCGCGAACAGCTTGCCCCAGTACTGGAACGCCTGCACCAGCGTGATCGCCCGCATCCCGCCGCCCAGGACGTTCACCACGACGATCGCCGTCACCAGCGCACCGCCCAGCCACGCGGGCAGGCCGGTGATGGTGTTCAGGGTCAGCCCGGCCGACTGGAGCTGCGGCACCAGGTACAGCACGCCGATGCAGATCACGAAGAACGTGCACGTGCGGCGCAGGTTCGTGGAACCCAGGCGCGCTTCGGCGAAGTCCGGCAGCGTGTACGCGCCCGACCGGCGCAGCGGCGCGGCCACGAACAGCATCAGCGCCAGATAGCCGGCGGTGAAGCCGATCGGGTACCAGAGGGCGTCGATGCCGTCCTTGAGCACCAGGCCCGCGACGCCCAGGAACGACGCCGCCGACAGGTACTCGCCGGAGATCGCCGCCGCGTTCCGGGTCGCCGGGATCGCGCGCCGCGCCACCAGGAAGTCCGGCGTGGTGTTGGCGCGCCGCGAACCCACGTAGCCCAACAGGAACGTGATCGCCGCGACGGCCGCGACCAGTCCCAGGTTCCACAGGTTCTGGATCACCGGTCCACCGAGCTCACGAAATCGTGCTCGTGGCTTTCCGCGAGTCTTCGGTACGCGTAGCCCACGGCGTAGCACAGCGGGAACGGCAGGACGCCCAGCAGCAGCCACGGCAGCCGGACGCCCACGAACTCGATCTCGGCCAGGCCGGGCGCGAGGTAGAACACCAGCGGCAGCGACGCGAGCAGGCCCAGGGTGCCGAACCCGAGCAGGAACGCGGTCTTGAGCTGCTGCCGGATCAGGTCGCGGATCAGCTTCTCGCCGACGCTGGTCTGCTCCTCCAGCTCGATGATGGTGCGCAGCACCCGGCCCCGGCCGCGTGGGTCGGCCAGCACGACGCGGCGACGGCGGTTCTTGCGCGCCGACACCGAGAGCCAGGCGTCCCGCTCACCGGGCTGCGGCTGGTCCGGTTGGCCCGGCGGGCCGGAGTGCTTGCTCATCCCCAGCTGCTCTTGGGCGGCCGGACGATCCGCTCCTTGAGCTCCCGGGTGTGCCGGCGGCTGACCGGCAGCTCCTTGGCGTTGTCGCCGGAGCCGATGACGACCGCGTAGCCGTTCGACGTCATCCGCAGCTCCGTCACCAGCGGCAGCGCCACCAGGTAGGAGCGGTGGATGCGCACGAAGCCCGCGTTCTCCCAGCGTTCCTCAAGCTGGGCCAGCGGGATCCGCACCAGGTGGCTCTGGCCGTCGTTGGTGTGCAGGCGCGCGTAGTCGCCCTGCGCTTCGACGTAGCGGACGCTGGCCCTGGGCACGAGCTTGATGGTGCCACCCAGCTCGACCGGGATGACCTCGTCGTCGGTCGGTTCCTGCGGCGCGGGTTCGGGGGTGACCGCGGGGGTGACCGCCACCCGGTCGACCACCCGGGTGATCGCCTTGTTGATGCGGTCCTCGTTGATGGGCTTGGTGACGAAGTCGAGTGCGCCGACCTCGAACGCAACGACTGCCTCTGAGTGCTCGACGCCGGTGACGAAGACGAGTGCCGGTGGCGCGCGGAACGCGCCCAGCACCCGGGCCAGGTCGGTGCCGCTGAGTCCGGGCATGTTGATGTCGGCGAACACCGCGTCGACCGGTGGCAGGCCGGCGCGGGTGCGGTCCATCACCTCGGGGTCGTAGTCGCCCCGGAGGATGCGCAGGGCCTCGGCCGCGTCGAAGGCGGTGAGCACGCGGCGGATGTGTGGGCTGCTCTCAAGCAGGTACTTGATCTCGCTCAAACCGGGCGCCTCGTCGTCCACCGCCAGAACGAGGAGGCCGGTGTTGTCCTGGGTACTCACTGTGCCGCGCATCTTGCCCATTTACGCCGGTCTGTGTCTACGTGGGGTAGGGGGTGTCGACGCGACCGTGACCTGGCGGGCGGTCACAACCCGAATCGCGACCAGCGCGCCCGCTCTTCGACGGCCGCCAGCGCCTCCGACACGAAGTCCCCCGATCGAGTGGTGCTGGAGGCGAGGCCGAGGCGGGCCAGGAGCGGTCGGCGGGGCTCGGCGACGGCGATGTCGGCGTCCGGGTAGCGCTTGGCGACGATGGAGCGGAGGGTGCCGACGCCGTCGACGAGGCCCAGTTCAGCGGCCCGTGCGCCGGTCCAGACTTCACCGGTGAACAGTTCGTCGTCGGATGCCTGGAGCTTCGGGCCGCGGCGCTCCTTGACCCAGGCGGCGAACTGGGCGTGCAGATCGGTGTGCAGCCCTTTCAGCCATTCGACGTCTTCCTGCTTCTCCGGGCGGAACGGGTCGAGCCGCACTTTGTGCTCACCGGCGGTGTACACGCGCCGCTCCACGCCGTGGCGCTCCAGGAGGCCGTCGAGCCCGAAGCCGGCGCTGACGACGCCGATCGAGCCGACCAGGGACGTGCCGTGGGCGAAGATCTCGTCGCCCGCGCAGGCCAGCCAGTAGCCGCCCGAGGCCGCGAGGTCCTCGCAGAAGGCCAGCACCGGCACGCGCTTCTTGGCGGCGAGCTCGCGGATCCGCTCGGCGACCAGCGCGGACTGGGTGGGCGCGCCACCCGGCGAGTTGATCAGCAGGGCGACGGCGACCAGGCGGTCGTGGTCGAACGCGCGGGTGAGGGCGCTCTCGACGTTCTGGAGGTTGATCGTGTTGCGCGCCATCGGCGACGGCGAGGGCGTGATCACGCCGTGCAGCCGCACGGCGGCGACCACCGGGCCCCGCTCGGCGCGGTCGCTGACGATCCTGGGCAGGCGGGCCGCGATCTTGTCCGTCACGCTCATGTCTGCGACCTTACGTGGCCACTGACGCGTCGGTGGCGGAGCTAACATCGGCCGGTGACGTTCAACCCGATCCGGTGGCTGGAGCGGTACGTCGAGTGGTGGGACGACCGAGGCCGGCAGAACGCGGACGGCCCGACGCCGATGCACATCTACTGGATGTGGATCGTGTGGTCGATCTGCGCGGTCATGATGGTCACCGCCCTGGCCGTGGCCGCATCCTGACCGCGCCGCACCCTGTGCCCGGCCGTGGGGGCCGCTTCCTTCTTTTTACGGCAACGCGCCTGGGTACCGAAAAATGCCCTCGCACTTATAACTGGATCGGGTGATCCTTCCGGGCTCTAGGCGCGGATGACCGGTTGTTCCGACGTCTCCTCCAGCTTGTGGGGCACCAGCGGCAGGTTGGTGCGGACGCCGGGTGAGTACTTGGGAACCTTGAGGATGATCTTCATGCCGGCATCGGGGGCCGTCTCCACCACCAGGGCGTAGTCGTCGCCGAACACCGCCCGCATCCGGTGGTTGATGTTGCCCAGGCCCACGTGCGCCCCGGTGTGGTGGGCGTCCTTCAAATCCTCGAACAGGCGGTCCGGGTCCATGCCCACGCCGTCGTCCTCCACCGAGATCAGGGCCTCGGCTCCGTTGTCCTCGGCGATGATCGTCAGCAGCCCGCCGCCCGGCTTCTTCGCCAGGCCGTGGCGGACGGCGTTCTCGACCAGGGGTTGCAGCACCAGGAAAGGCAGGACCACCTGCAACACCTCGGGAGCGATCTTCAGCCGCACGTTCAGCCTCGGGCCGTACCTGGCCTGCTCGATCGTCAGGTACCGGTGGATGTTGGTCAGCTCGTCGGCCAGCGTCGTGAAGAAACCGTCCGTCCGGAACGAGTACCGCGTGAACTCGGCGAACTCCTGCAACAGCTCCCGCGCGTGCGACGGATCGGTCCGGATCAGCGACGAAATGGTGTTCAGCGCGTTGTACACGAAGTGCGGCGAGATCTGCGCCCGCAACGCCTTCACCTCGGCCTGCGCCAACGCCTGCCGCGACTTCTGCAACACCTCCAACTCCAGCTGCGTCGACACGAACCGCGCGGTCTCCTCCGCCATCCGGATCTGCCGCTTGTTCACCACCCCGCTGACCACGATCAACGTCCCGGCGACCTCGGACTCCACGATCAGCGGCACGATCACCGCCGAGTGCAGCGAACACGGCCCGGGCAGCTCGCAGTCGAGTTTCCGGTGTTCCACGTGCTCCTTGTGGCACTCGCCGATCGCCCGCTCTATGTACGCCCGCAGGAACTCGTAGTGGTCGTTGGCACCCCCGTCCCACGACAGCAGCGTGCCGTCGTCGTCGGTGATGCCCACCGCGACGCATCTCAGCATCTCCCGCAGGTGGGGCGTCGCCTTGTCCGCCGCGTCCTGCGTGAGCCCTTCCCGCAGGTCGGCGGACGCCTTGGACATCCGGTGCAGCATGTCCATCACCGCGTCCTCGACCGACGTGCTCACCCTGCGGGCACGGCACAGCATCACGAAGAGGCCGAGCACGGCCAGCGTCGCGATGACACCGAGTACCGCGCGCTGGGTCAGAAGGTCACGCACGGCGTCCATGCTGTGCCGTGGCGTGGTTCTAAGCAAGGGGTGGTCCACCGGATCGGGTAGGTATCAGGTGAATTCGCGTCCTGTGAGTAGGCCTGGTGGCCGGAACCATGGTGCGCCGTTCGGGTGACAAGTGCGCATCCACCAGTCACCCTGGAGTGACCGACCCGCGAAATGTCACTCTCCGTACGCAAGCCGATGGGGCTACTTCAGGAGTCTCGACATTCGCCGATCGGCCAACGGTTTCCCGCCGGTCTGGCACGTCGGGCAGTACTGGAACGCCTTGTCCGCGAACGACACCTCGCGCACCGTGTCCCCGCACACCGGGCACGGCAGGCCGGTCCGCGCGTGCACCCGCAGCCCGGACCGCTTCTCGCCCTTCAACCTGGCCGCCGACTGCCCCACGGACCGCCTTACGGCATCCGTCAGCACCCCGGTCAACGCCTCGTGCAACCGGTCCAGCGCGTCGTCGTCCAGCTTCCCGGCGGTCGCGTAAGGCGACAGGCGGGCCGTGTGCATGATCTCGTCCGAGTACGCGTTGCCGACGCCCGCGAGCAACGTCTGGTCCGTCAGCGCCGTCTTCAGCCGCTCCGTCCGCCCCGCGAACAGTTCACCCAATAGTGGCCGCGTCACCGACAGCGCATCGGGACCCAATCGGGCGATCCCCGGCACGGTTGCCGGATCGTCCGTCACCCACGCGGCGAGCCCCTTCTTGGTGCCCGCCTCGGTCAGGTCGAACCCGGGCCCCTCACCGGGCGGACCGAGGTGGACGCGCAGCGCGAGCGGTCCCTTGCCGGGTTTGAGCGGCGCCGCGGACAGGTGGTCCGACCAGCGCAGCCACCCGGCCCGCGCGAGGTGCACGATCAGGTGCAGCCCGTCGCAGTCCAGGTCCAGGTGTTTGCCGTGCCTGCCGGCTCCGGTCACCGGGCGCCCCTGGAGGTCGGTGTAGGGCGGCGTGAACGTCTTCAGCACCTGCAACGACGCCACGTCGACCCGGTGCACGGCACGCCCGACGGCGTGCTCGCGCAGGTGGTCGGCCAGCGCCTCGACCTCGGGTAGTTCCGGCACCCGGACAGTGTCACCCGGGAATCCCGTCCAGTCGACCTCAGTCGACCGGCTGCAACGGCCCTTCCAGGTCGGGCAGCGAGTACATCTCGATCTTGCGGGCCACGTTGGACACCTCGTTGCGCACGGTCAGGAACCCGCGCACCGAGCCGACCCAGCGCTCCGGAGGCAGCTCGTCGGTCTTCTTCGCCTCGGCCGCCACCTGCCACGGCCGGCGCACCGCCCACCGGGCCGGGAAGAACAGGAACAGCAGGACCAGGGCGAAGATCAGCCAGCCGGGTACGACGACCTCCTGCGGCGTCCACGCGACCAGGACCACGCCCATCACGACGACGATCGCGAGCATCAGCACGCCCGGCCCGTGGCCGCCGCTCACATCGTGTTCGAAGTCGGCGTCGGCCGACGGGTTGCGCCACTCGATCTGGCTGCGCACCGTCCACATCCGGCCGTCAGCGCCGCGCACCAGCCGCGTCATCACCGTCTCCTCATGACGTCGAGCGATCACAGCGACCACAACGCTACCGGCAAACCCCTGCATCCAGTGGGTGAACCAGGCGGTAGCGGGCGGTGATCAGGCGGTCAGGCCGGTCAGGTGGGGCGGAACGTGGCCGACGAGGTCGTGGTGGCCACCGTGGTGGAGGTGGCACCGGGTGTCGTGGTGCCGGACAGGACCGTCTTCGGCGGCTCGGTGGTCGTCGTGGTCGGGTCGGTCGTGGTCGAGTCGGTGGTGGTCGCCGGGGTGGTCGTGGTCGCCGTGGGGTCCGACGACGGGGTCTCCACGAACACGCGGTAGTCGCTGGTCGTCGTCACCGCGGACGACTGCGTGGCCTGCACCAGTACCTCGGACGTGACGACGACGGTCCGCGCGGGCTCGGTGACCGTCTCGGTGGACGTGCGGGTGTAGTGCACCTGATGGGCGGTCGCCTGCGCGACCGGGGACGTCTCGCTGGTCGCGGAGCCGGTGACGGTGGGCCCGGTGGTGCACAGCGCCAGCGCGTTCTCGCCGAGCTGCGGGTTCGGCCCGGGTCCCAGCAGCGCGGGGCCGGGAGCGCCGGTGTAGGTGCCCGCCAGCACGCTGAACAGGCCGACTGCGGCGACCGACGCGGCGGCGGCCAGCACCAGCTTGACCCGTCCGCTGAGCCACGCGGCCTTGCCCAGCACGGCCGGTCCGAGCAGACCCGGTCCGAGCAGTGCGGTCGCCGCGACCGGGACGGCGATGCTCGCCGCGTGCGCCCGCAGCGTCGAGCACACCTCGGTCAGCTCGGCGTGCAGGGCGTTGCAGGACGAGCAGGTCTGGAGGTGTTTGCGGATGCGGCGCTGCTCCGCGCCCTGCACGCCGCCCGCCGTGTAGTTGCCGAGCTTGGCCACGACGGAGCTGCACGCGCGCGGCCCGGCGTCCTCGGCGAGGTGCGCCTGGAGGTACGCGGCGCGCAGACCCTCACGGGCCCGCCGCGCCAGGGCGGCCATGGCGTTCGGGGACAGGCCGAACTCGGGCGCGACGGCGGCGGGCCGTTCGCCCTCCACCTCGACCTGCCACAGGACGGAGCGCCAGCGTTCCGGGAGGCTGGTGAACGCGCGGGAGATCAGCGCGTGCTCGGGCCGGTTCGCGGTGGCGTCGGGGAACGGCTCGACCCGGCGGGACAGCTCCTCGTCCTCGACCGGCACGTCCCGCCGCCGCCCGCTCCACTCCCACGCCACGCGGCGCGTGACGGTGAGCAGGTAGGTGCGGACGTGGTCGGTGGGCCCGGTACCCCGGCGGATCGCCTGGAGGACGCGGAAGAACGCCTCGGCGGTGAGGTCGTCGGCCTCGGCGTGTTCACGGACGTGGCGCAGCGCGAACCGGCGCACCGCGTCCGCGTGCCGGGAGAACAGCTCGCCGAAGGCCGAGTCGTCGCCGGACCGGACCCTGGCGAGCAGTTCCCGGTCGAAATCGGCATCTCCGGCCATCCCGCCCGGCACCTCCCGCCCGCCCTGTGGTCCGAGGTCAAGATGCCACAGCCGGCCCGATTCGCCCCGAAGTGATAGCGACCCGATACCGAAGACCCGACGACCGGTGTGGACCGTTCGGAGCAAATGACCACGCTGGGTATCGCAATATCGACTACTAGCACTCGGTGACGAGGCGGTTACGGGTAGGCGTCAGGTGGTGGGCGGTCCCGCCGGGTTGCGCCGTTCGACCGGTAGTGTCCTGCCGCGTGGGCGATTGGCGCACAAGGGCTTCGGCCCTCCTCCCCGAACTGAGCGCGGTCGTCGAGCGCGAATCGTGGTCGTGTCACGTGTTCCTCACCGAGCTGTGGCAGCTCGCGGCCGAGGCGCACCGGGCGGGCGACGCCGACCTGCTGCGCCGCGTGTACGGGTTCGCGCACTGGTGTTTCCGGCAGCCGGAGCAGTTCCTGTCCAACGCGTCCGTGGTGAGCTTCTACGAGCACGTGTTCGACGAGTGGGAGCTGCGGGACGAGGTCGCGCCGTGGCTGCCGGCCGAGGTGGTGGCGAAGGTCCGGCCGCTGTGGGAGTGGCGGTGGTCGGCGGAACGGTTGTCCGAGGTGGACCGGTTGTTGGACGGGTCGACGCCCCCCGGTGCCAATGTCGTTTGAGGCGTCCGTTATAGTTCTTCGTGTCAGGCGGATGTAGCGCAGTTGGTAGCGCATCACCTTGCCAAGGTGAGGGTCGCGAGTTCGAGTCTCGTCATCCGCTCTCGAATGAACGGCGAGTGCTCGTGGTGAGCACTCGCCGTTTTCGTTCGCCATCACACCGGGGGCGCGGCCCCCGGACCCCGCCCAGGAGGGCTTCGCCCCCTGGACCCCCACAGTGGTCGGGTCGGCGGTCGGGCGGGGGTGGGCGGGCGCGTGATTAGGTTGGCGGCGAAGGTTTTCCCCTCGGTCGAAGACGGAGTCCACCACCATGGCCACCACCCGCAAGGCGACGACGCACTGGGAAGGCAACCTGCTCCAGGGCAGCGGCACCGTGACGCTGGAGTCGTCCGGCATCGGCTCGTACGCGGTGTCCTGGCCGTCCCGCGCCGAAGCGGCGAACGGCAAGACCAGCCCCGAGGAACTGATCGCGGCGGCGCACTCGTCGTGCTACTCGATGGCGCTCTCGCACGGCCTGGCGCAGGCGGGGACCCCGCCGACGCAGGTCGACACGTCGGCCGAGGTGACGTTCCAGCCCGGGACCGGCATCACCGGCATTCACCTGACCGTGCAAGCGGTCGTGCCGGGTCTGGACGCGGAGGGCTTCGCCGTAGCGGCGGAGAACGCGAAGCAGAACTGCCCGGTGAGCCAGGCGCTGGCAGGCACGACGATCACGCTGACCGCCGAACTCGCGGAATGACACCCACGAAGTGACGCCGGCCCGCTGAAGTGCGGTACCGGCTCGGTACCATGAGTGTCGAGCCGGTACCAACTCACCCGAACGATTTGACCCGGTCGGGTGAGGCCGGTAGTCAGGGGCCATGCTCACCGCAGCGGGTGGCCCGGCGCGGCTCGCCATCGGCGCGTTAGTCGGTGCGGCGATGGCCGCCCTGGTGACGCACACCGCGATGACCGAGCCCACACAGGCGATCCAGCCGGTGGGCGACGCGGCCGTGGTCGTCGTGACCGGGAGCTCGCAGCCCGGACGGACCGCCGCGACATCCGCGAAGACGTCGTCGTCCACCACCCGTCCGAGCACGACGGCGGGGACCACGACGTCCACGACCACCACCACCGCGGACACCACCACGACGACCGTCGCCGGCACGACCACCACCACGACGACGACCAGGCCGACGACGACCACGACGCGGCCGACCACTACGACATCCCGCACCACCACGACGACCACCAAGCCGTGTGGATTGATCTTCTGCTGATGGAAACCTGCCGGATGCTGACTGAGCGTGTTTTGGCAAGATCCCCGCGTGACGTTCAGCCAGGAGCCTGACCAGTCCCCGCACAAGTTCCAGCCGAGCAACGACGCGCCGACCCTCCGCATGCAGCCCGTCGCCACCAAGCCCCGCCCGGCCGCGAAGTCCCGCCCCGCGACAGTTCCCACGGCGACCGCCACGCCGGCGACCGCGGAACGCTCCTCCGTGGCCGGTGTCCTGGCCACGATCCCCACCCCGGCACCCGCGCCCGGATCGATGCCGGCCGCCGACCGGCCCGTGGCCCCGAAGCCCGTCGACGGTGCCGCCGCCCCGATCGCCGACGTGCCCACGGCCCCCGAGCCCGTCACCGCGAAGCCGACTCCGGCCGACGTGCCGGCACCGATGGCGGGTGTCCTCGACGCCCTGCCCGCGAACGACGTCGAGGAGCCGCGCGGCCTGTTCACCCCCGCCGTCCCGGCCGACGAACCCGACCCCACGACGGCGCAGGCCGCCCCGCTCCCGCTCCCGCCGTCACTGGCCCCGGCCCCGGTCGCCGCGCCCCGCGAACCCCGTCCCGCCCCCCGCGTCCGCCGCCCAGGACGCGACCGTCGTGTTCACGCCGGTCACCCCGCAACCCGTCACGGAAGCCACCCCACCCCCGCAGCCGGAGGCACCAGCCTGGCCGGAAGCGTCGACCCAGCCGGAAGAACTCGCGCCGCCGGAAGCGCCCGCCCGGCCGGAGGCACCGGCGACCGCCGCGAAGCCCGCGCCCAGGCCGAAGAGCAAGCTGCGCCGGATCGCCCGCCGCATCGTCGGCCCGACGATCCTCACCAGGCGGTCCTGAGACCCGGCTCACCACCGGGACGGCAGGCGACCTCGGGAACGGCCCGCCGCCGTCCTCACCTCGGACTACCGCACGGGCGACTTGACGTGGATAACAATCCGGACGTCCCGCCCGTGCCGAACAGATTTGTGCGCTCTCATAGCCCCTGAACAGAAGACCTGGTAGGGGAACGTGCGATGGTGGACGAGTGGCACTAGCAGTCCTGGCCGAACCGGGTGTCGGGCGCGCCGGCCGGTGAACCCGATCGTCGACGGCACCGAACTGGCGGGCGGTGGCGGAACCGGGGATCGACGACCGGACCTCTGACAACCGGACCACGACGGAGCCGGAGGCGCACGCGGGAGGCGTGCTCTGGTACGTCACAATGACCTTTGCCTGAGCAGCACTGGAGGGGCCACAATGTCCTGGCAAGACGATCTTCGGCAGTTGGACAGCGCGTTGGCCGAAGGACGGATCTCGGCTGACGACTACCGTCGACGCAGGGACGAGCTACTCGCGAGCGCGTCGACCGCCCAGCCGCCGAACCCGTTCGGGCAGCCGTTCCGCTGGGACAGCCAGCAGGGCGGCACGCCCGGTCCGGACGCGACCCAGGTGGTCGGCCAACGCCCGAACCCGGACGCGACCCAGGTCGTGTCCAACCAGGGCCCCACCCAGAACCCGGCCCAGAACAAGGACTCCGAGCGCACCCAGTTCGTGCGGCCGGTGGCCCCGCCCCAGACCGGCGGCCAGCCCCAGCAGCCCCAGGGCGGCTGGCAGAGCGGTCCGCCCGGACCCCCGCAGGCCGGCACGCCGTGGGGCGGCAACGACATGTACACGTCGGGTGACCAGTCCCCGGCGTGGATCGCGCAGGGCCCCGAGGTGTTCGACGACTCGTCGTCCTCCGGCACCGGCAAGCGCATCCTGATCATCCTCGGCGTGGTGGTGCTGCTCGCCGGCATCGGCTTCGGCATCTGGTTCTTCACCAAGGGCAGCGGCGACAACCGGGGCGGGGGTGGTGGTGAGACGACGACGGCGGGTCCCACGACCACGACGAAGCCCAAGCCGACCGACCCGCACGAGATCCTGCTGGAGCAGATCCCGGAGCTGAACGCGAAGATGGCCGCCGAGAGCGGCGTGCCGACGCCGGCCGAGCTGGTCACCAAGAAGGTGCTGTCGCAGTCCGAGGCGCAGCTGCTCACCGAGAACAAGGTGACGAAGACCGCGTGGCGCGGCGCGACCAAGTCGCCGGCGGTGGACGGCCAGGGTTCCGAGAAGTTCTCCGTGCTGGTGATCCCGACGGCGGACGAGGCGTCGGCGACCGGGCTGGCCGAGCAGCTGCTGCTCAACCAGCGCGCCACCGGGTTCATCAACATCAAGGACCCGCTGCCGGAGATGCCGGGCTCGCTGGTGTTCGACAAGAAGATCGCTCCCGAGGCGGGCACCTACCGGGGCGTCTGGACGTCGGGCAAGAACATCGTGGTGGTCGAGATCACGCAGACCCCGCTGATCCAGGAGCCTGCGCTGAGCGGCAGCTACCAGAACCAGGTGAAGGCCGTGCTGAAGCAGTACCCGGCGGTTCAGTGACCCCTCCAGGGACCCCGGTCCGGGCGCTGCCGCTGGACCGGCGCGACGGCTGCCTGATCCTCGGCGACGCGGGCGGGGTGACCTACCTCGACGGCGCGGAAGAGCTGGTGCGGGCGATCGTCGCCGAGGCGTCCGACCTGGGTTCGCTGAGCGACGAGCTGCACTACGCGGGCAAGACGTGGGCGGAGCAGTACCACCTGGACCGGGGACGCGCGAACGTGCTGCGCGCCCTGGACCTCCCGGCGGACGCCGTGGCGCTGGAGATCGGGGCCGGCTGCGGCGCGATCACCCGGCACCTCGGTGAACGGGTGGCGCGGGTGGACGCGGTCGAGCCGGTGGAGGCCCGCGCGCGGGTCGCCGCGAGCCGCACCCGGGACCTGCCGGGCGTGCAGGTGTTCGTGGGCACGCTGGACGACGTCCCGGCCGAGCCGGCCTACGACCTGGCCCTGGTGGTCGGCGTGCTGGAGTACGTCGGCGCGGGCAGCGCGGCGGACCGGCCGTACCTGGAGTTCCTGGAGTCGGTGCGGCGCAGGCTGAAGCCCGGTGGCGTGCTGCTGCTGGCGATCGAGAACCAGCTGGGCGTGAAGTACCTGGCGGGCGCGCCCGAGGACCACAGCGGCCGGCCGTGGGACGGGCCGCAGGGCTACCCGGACGGCGGCCCGGCGCGGACGTTCGCCCGCCGGCCGCTCACCGCGCTGCTGGAGACCGCCGGCTACCACGTCGAGCGGACGCTGGGCTGCTTCCCGGACTACAAGATCACCCGCGCGGTGCTCAGCGCGGAGCTGGTCGAGCGGCACCCGAGGCTCGCCTACGAGCTGCCCCGCTTCCCCAGCCCGGACTGGGGTGTCGAGACGACCCGCCCGGTGGACGAGGCGAAGCTGTGGCACCAGCTGGCGGCGGCCGGACTCGCCGCCGAGGCGTGGAACAGCTTCCTGGTGCTGGCCGGCAACGGCGTCCCGGACCGCGACCTGTGGCCGGCGGACCGGCTGGCGGGCTACTTCAACACCGACCGCGCGGCGGTCTGGTGCACGAAGGCCGAGGTGTTCGAGGACCGGATCCGCCGCACCCCGCTGATCGCGGGCCACGACGACGTGATCTCGATCCGGGCATACGAGGAGCCGATCTACGACGGCGTCCCGCTGCTCACCGTGCTCGAACAGGAGCCGTGGCGGATCGACGAGCTGCTGCACACCTGGCGGGACATGCTGGCCGGGCACCTCGCCGAGCTGGGTCCGGCGGTGTGGGACCTGGTGCCGCACAACCTGGTGGCCACCGCCGACGGCCTGCGCGCGACCGACCTGGAGTGGCGGATCGCGGGCGCGGACGTGGCGCGGGTCGAGCAGCGCGGGCTGTTGCTGACCGCCGACCACCTGGCCCGGGTGGGCTGGTCGGGCGCGGGCGAGCGCACCACGGTCCGCGACCTGGCCGGGTGGCTCGGCGTGCTGCTGGGGCACCCGCCGTCCTACGTGGACGAGGCCGCCGAGCGCGAGGCGCACTTCCAGGCCGCGCGGATCTGCGGCGGTTGGACGGGTCCCGGGCTGCGCCGGGAGTACGCCTACCTGGCGGCGGCGTGGCAGACACGGCTCGGCGAACTCGTCGCCGGACGAAGGGGAACAGCGTGACCGTGTACGTCGATCTGCCGGCCGGTCCGGTGGGCCACCAGTTCGAGCTGCGCGGGTGGATCACCGACGTGGGCCCGCTCGGCGACGTCGCCGTGCTCATCGCGGGCCACCGGGCCGACGTCCGGGAGGTCGAGTACGAGGGCGCGCCACGGGGTGCGGTCGGCTGGACCGCGCACACCTCGCAGCCGGTGCCGAACGGCCCGCAGCCGGTGAGCGTGCTCGGCCCGGCGGGTGACCTGCTGGCGGCGGAGACAGTGCTGGTCGGCCCGGCCGGCGACGGCCCGCTGCGGCTGGGCGAGCTGGACGGCCCCGATCCGGACACGGTCGTGTCCGGCGACCTGGTGCTGGTCACCGGCTGGGCGCTGCTGGACAGCCGCGCGCCGAGCCTGATCGAGGTGTTCGTGGAGGGCTCCGGGGTGACCCGGGCGCGCACCCGGCTGCCCCGGCCGGACGTGGCCGCCGCGTTCACCGACTTCACCGACGCGGGTGTGTCCGGGTTCGAGGCGCGGGTCCCGGTCGAGGTGCCGCCGGGTGGTGAGCGCCGGGTGTCGGTCCGGGTGCGGGTCAGCACCTACGGCGTGGGCGAGTGGACGTCCCCGGTGCGGTTCGTGACGGTCCGCAACCCGGCTGGCGACGCAGCCGACGACCTGCTGGCGGACCGGCTGGAGCAGCAGACCGGGAGCCTGCTGGAGGGTGTCACGCCGCGCACCGACCCGAAGCACGTGCTGGTGCTGACGCACAGCCTGGCGATCGGCGGCGGCCAGCTGTGGCTCCAGGAGCTGCTGACCGGGCTGGTGAAGAAGCACGACTGGTCGGCGACCGTGGTGACCCCGGTGGACGGCCCGCTGCGCGAGGACTGCGCGGCGCTGGGCGTGCCGGTGCACCTGACGTCGCACTACCGGATCGGCGACATCGCCGCCTACGAGGGCCACGTGAGCGAACTGGCGCTGCTGGCGAAGGCGTCCGGCGCGGGCGTGGCGCTGGTGAACACGCTGGGCGCGTTCAGCGCGGCCGACGCCGCCAAGCGGGCCGGCCTGCCCACCGCGTGGGTGGTGCACGAGAGCTTCGAGCTGGCCGACTTCTCGTTCCTCAACTGGGGTCCGGCCGGGCTGGCCCCGACCGTGAAGCAGCGCTGGGAGCGCAGCCTGGGCGAGGTGGACCGGCTGCTGTTCGTCGCGGACGCCACCCGCTCCATGTTCTCCCGGTACTCGTCGCCCGAACGCTGCCGCACCATCCGCTACGGCACCCCGATGGTCCGCTTCGGCGGCCGGATCAGCGAACGCAGACGGCAGGAGGCGCGAGACCGGCTCGGTGTCCCGCAGGACGCGTTGCTGCTGCTCAACGTCGGCGTGGTCGAGCCGCGCAAGGGCCAGGCCGGGCTGCTGGCGGCGGTCGAGCGGATCCGCCCGGTGCACGGCGACCTGGTGCTCGCGGTGATCGGCCAGCACCCGACGCCGTTCGGTCTGGCGCTGGACGAGCTGGTGGAGCGCCACAACCTGGCCGACAGCGTCCGGCTGGTGCCGATCCAGCGCGACCCGACGCCGTGGTTCCACGCCGCCGACCTGTTCGTGAACAGCTCGGACGTCGAATCGCTGCCCCGCTCCATCCTGGAAGCCGTGTGCTGCGGGCTGCCGGTGGTGGCCAGCGACGTGTTCGGCGCGCGCGAGATGGTCGAGGACGCCGTGACGGGCTGGCTGTTCGAGCCGAACGACGTCGACGCGCTCACCGTGGCGCTGCTGCGCGCGCTGGAACTGCCCGCCGACCGGCGGCGCGAGCTGGCCGACCGGGCGTTCGACAAACTGCGGGACTGGCTCGACCCGACGGGCTACGCCGATGAGTACTCCGAGGTGCTGGCAGACCTCGCGAACCAGGGAAAGCGGTCATGACTGAGGATCTGAGCGACCTGCCCGGCCCGGTGCGCGCGGAGCTGACCAGGTTGCGCGCCGAGCGGGTGGTGTTCGTCGCGGAACGGGAGAAGCTGCTCGCCCGGCTGCGCGACTCGGACACCGAGGCGCACGCGCTGGTGGCCGACCGCGACCGGCTCGCCCGGGAGGTGGCCGACTTCCCGGAGCGGCTGCGGACGCAGCACCGGCAGGACGAGACGGCCGAGGCGCTGCGCCAGGAGCTGGCGGGGCTTCAGCGGGAACGTGACGCGCTGCGCGACGAGCTGTCCGGCACCCGCGCCGAACGTGACGCGCTCCGGTTGCGGCTGCTGGACGCCGAGCTGGTGCTGGAGGGCCGGGAAGGCGCCGCGGTGAGCGGCCCGACCGCGCCGGCGGGTTCGCGGGACCGGCTGGCGGCGGCCGAGGCGCAGGCCGCGTTCCTGGCCCGGGAGCTGGCCGCCACCAAGGCGACGGTGAGCTGGCGGGTGACCGCGCCGCTGCGCGCCGTGCGCCGGAAGGCCCGTTGAGGTGACCGTGCCTGACCTGTGCCTCGTTTCCGCCGCGGGCGGGTCGGTGTTCATGGAGGAGCTGTTCGAGGTCGTCGCGGACGCCGTGCGGCGCGCGGGCGGCCGGGCGCGCACCGCCGTGGGCCGGTTCCCCGAGCCCGAGGCGGACACCGTCTACGTGGTCGTGCCGCACGAGTACTTCTACGTCACGCCGGTCGCCGACCGGCCGTCCGCCGAACTCCGCCGGCGCACCGTCGCGTTCTGTGTGGAGCACCCCGGCACGATGACGTTCGAGCGGACCGCCGGCCTGCTCCCGTCGCTGGCCGGCGCGGTCGACATCAACGTCGACTCGACGGCGGAGCTGCGCGCGCGGGGTGCGGCGGTCGAGCACTTCCAGCTCGGCTACACGCCGCTGTGGGACCGGTGGGGCGGCGACCCGGACCGGGCGCGGTCGGTCGACGTGACGTATCTGGGCACCGCCGAGCACCGCCGGTCGGTGCTGCTCGACTCGTACTCGGCGGACCTGGACGACCTGCGGGTGCGCCTGCTGACCCCGCCGCACGAGCCGATGGGCGCGCAACGGATCGACTTCCTGCCCGGTGAGGCCAAGTTCCGGCACCTGGCGGACTCGCGGTTCCTGGTCAACCTGCACCGGGGCCGGTCCACCGCGCTGGAATGGGTGCGGGTGCTGGAATCGCTGATCAACGGGTGCGTGGTGCTGACCGAGCCGTCCACGGACGTCGAGCCGATGGTGCCCGGCAAGCACCTGGTGATGGTCCGGGCCCGGTCGCTGGGCGCGGTCACCGCCGCGCTGGCCGCCCAGCCCGAGCGGGAGCGGGACCTGCGGCTGGCGGGCTACGACTTCGTCACCAACGGCCTGGACCTGCTCGGCTCGGCGAAGACCCTGATGGACCTCGCGGCCGAGGTGGTGCGTGGCACCGCCACGCCCGCGCCGCTGCCCGCGTTGCCGACACCGCAGGGTGAGCAGGCGGAACGGCCGCTCGCCGTGGACACCCCGTCGTGGGACCCGAGGTTCGCGGGCGTCTCGGCGCTGGGCCGGGAGGTCGGCGAGGCCGAGGCGATGGCCGCCACGCTGGCCGTGGAGCGCACGACGTTCGCGCAGCGCGCGGCGGGCCGGGGCTGGCACGACCGGCTGCCGTCCGGACCCGGCACGGGCTCCGGAGTGGATGTCTCCGGGGTGGACGCGCTGATCGTCCAGCGGCCGGGCGACCCGGACCCGGACGCGTTGCTGTTCGACCTGATGAACGGCACGGTCCGGCCGGACCGGCTGCTGCTGTGCGCGGACGGCGCGCCGATGCCGACCCGCTCCCCGGCCGACGCGGTGCTGCACCACGAGTCGCCGCTCGGCGTGGGTGTGGCCCGCAACGGGCTGCTGGAGCGGTCGGACGCGGAGTGGCTGCTGGTGCTCGACGCGGGTTTCCGCGCGTCCCGCCGCCTGGTGGAACGGCTGCTCGCCGCCGCCGCGGACGTGGCGCACTGCCCGGTCGGCGACCCGGTCGAAGGTCTGGTCGGTGCGCTGCCGCCGGAGGAGCGGCGGCTGGACCGGCTGCCCTACCTGGGCTCCGGGTACCTGGTGCGGCGCGCGGTGGTCGACCGGCTGGGCCGCTGGACCACCGACCCGCTGCTGGACGGCTTGGAGGACCACGTCTTCTGGCGGCAGGTGGTGCGCGCCGACGTGCCGCCGGCGCTCGTCCAGCAGGTGCTGCTGCGCCGGCGGCGGCCCGACCCGCCGATCCGGCCGCTGGACCTGAACCCGAAGCGGGCCTGGGAACGAGCCCTGGCGGACTAGCGGGGGCGCTTGGCCAGTTCGCCGACGATCGCGTCGATCGCCGCGTCGGACAGCGCCCGGCTGGTGCCGCCGACGAAGCTGCGCTCGACGCCTTCCAGCACCACGACGTCCTGGTCGGCGAGCATCCGGCCGACCCGGGCGGGGTCGGTGCCGAGCAGGTCGGTGTGCACCATGCTCAGGTCGGAGAACCCGCCGACCAGGTAGCTGACCATGGTGAACGCGAAGGAGTCGCCGACCAGGCCCACCTTGGCCCGCACCGTGCCGGGGCCGGCGGGCTGCGTGTAGTGCTTGGGCTCGCCGAACCGGTCGTTGACGATCCGGCTGGTGACCTTCTCGCCGTCCGGGGCCAGGTCGTAGAGCTGCGCCGGCCGGTGCTGCCTGCGGCCGAGCAGCTCCGGCAGGTCGCTCTCCAGGTCGACGACCTCGGACTTGGTCAGCCGCCAGTCCTTGGTGGCGCCCGGCTGGATCTCCTCGGCCAGCGCGCGCACCATCACCAGGCCGCCCTCGTGCGTCCAGTGCGTGTCGTTCTTGGCGTACACGGGTTGGCCGGCCACCCTGCCCGCCTCCGCCAGACCGGCCCGCAGGTCGAGCGCCTTGGTCTCCGGCGCGAGCCGCCGCCAGAACTCGTCCCGGGTCGACTCGTAGCACTTAGCGCCCAGGTAGCTCGCCGGCAGGTGCTCGGGCACCACGGTGGCCTTGTTCGGCGGCACGACCAGCACGAACTTGCGCCCGGACGCCTCCACGCCCGCCCGAAGCCGGTTCAGCCTGGAGAACAGCTGGTCGGAGTCCATGCCCCGCTGGCACGCGGCCTGCACGTCGTAGCCCAGGTAGAGCCAGTTGTCCGAGCCCTCCAGCACCACCGGGAAGCCGCTGGCGCGCGGGATCTCGACGCCCTCCAGCGACTCGTTCTGCGGCTGGGGCGAGTTCTGCACCGGGCCGCCCTGGTGCTTCTGCCCGAACGGGTAGGGCTCGCCGAACACGCCCCGGCTGATGGCGTCGGCCGCCGCGACGGCGCTGTCCCGCAGCGGCAGTTGGTCGGTCGCCCACCGGTCGAACCCGGTGAAGAACCCGAGGCCGTCGGCGGGTGACGGGAACGAGGCCAGCCGGCGGTTC
Organism: uncultured Saccharothrix sp.; assembly: GCA_965995405.1. Taxonomy (GTDB): domain Bacteria; phylum Actinomycetota; class Actinomycetes; order Mycobacteriales; family Pseudonocardiaceae; genus Actinosynnema. The sequence goes on along the minus strand of CBHFOL010000061.1, from coordinate 8,322 downwards.
TCGAACTCCGGCGCGCGCACGCCCAGCGCGAGCAGCAGGATCGGCGTGAGGAAGAAGACCGCCGCCGCGACCTTGGCGGTGCGCTGCCGCTCGTCGTGCCGCGGGCGGTAGAGCGCGTGCTCGTTGGGCAACTGCGACTCGGGCAGCGGCGGCAGCGCGGCGGGCGGCTGTTCCGGGGCGCTCGGGTCGGCGGTCACCCGATGAGGGTATCTATCGGGTCGGGAGGTTCGGGGGCGGTTCCGGCGGGCAACCCCGACAGCGGGCCGGACGTCTGTTCAGGTGACAGCCGACCCCGAACGACCGGAGACGCCGATGTGGCTTGCTGTGAGCCTGGTCACTTTGGGAGCGGTCACATTTTCTCTGCGCGCCGTTAGGGCACTGCGGACCGTATCGAAAACCGCCCGGGATCGTCCTCTCATTGAGACCTCATCGTCGACGTAGGCCCTATGGGGGATTGTGCGCTTGCCGTACGATCAATTTCGGGTCAACAGGACCAGTACCTGCTAGGGGACCTCGGATAGCAGAGGTAGGTGCGCCATGGATCTCGCACTGGGCAAGGTCATCGAGCTGCGTGAGAACGGTTTCCAGTTCCTCCACCTCCGGGACGAGGACGGACAGCTCGATCGGATCATGGCGTTCAAGCAACGCAGAGGCTTCATCGACTCGATCCTGTTCTGGTCCGAGTCGGAGGCCCGCGCAGGCCGTCTACCAGCGGTAAGGGACAGCACCCGGGCCGCGCAGGCGGTCTGGATCTACGAGGGTCCGCTGGTGGAGGCGGTCGAGCGGCTGCTCGACCTGCCCGAGCCGGGTGCCCGCAACGCGCCCACGCTGATGAAGCGGACGGCGTCCGATCTGGCCGTCGTGACCACGCTGCCGTTCAAGCTGAAGCTGCCGCCGGGCGCGATCGCCTGACCCGTGAACGTTACCCGGCCCCGCGTGGACAACGCGGGGCTTGTCGACATGGTCACCCTGCGTGCATTTATCCGGGGATCCGATTGCTTTCCGTGACGGGAATATGCACCCTTGAACGGGTGGTTCCCAGAATGTGCGACCAATACGACCAATACCGTGGGTTACGGGAGCTATAACAATTCCCCATACCGTGGAGTTATGGTCGACGCGGACTCACCAATCCGGATTCGTACGCGAGCACGACGAGTTGCGCCCGATCCCGTGCGCCCAGTTTCGTCATCACCCGGCTGACGTGAGTGCGCGAAGTCGCCGGACTGATGACCAGGTGCCCCGCGATCTCCTCGTTCGAGAGGCCGCCCGCGACCAGCGCCAGGATCTCCCGTTCCCGGGCGGTCAGCTCGCGCAGCGCCTTCGGGTCCGGTCGGCGGTGCTCCGGACGGGCCGCGAACTCCTCGATCAGCCGGCGCGTCACGCTCGGCGCGAGCAGCGCGTCCCCCTCGGCGACCACGCGCAGGGCGTGCAGCAGCTCCACCGGGTCGGTGTCCTTGAGCAGGAACCCGGACGCGCCGGAGCGCAGCGCCTCGAACACGTACTCGTCCACGTTGAACGTGGTCAGCACGAGGACCCGGACGTCCGGCAGCTCGGCGCAGATCTGCCGGGTCGCGGTCAGCCCGTCGGTGCCCGGCATCCGGATGTCCATCACCACGACGTCCGGGCGCAGCTCACGCGCCAGGCGGGCGGCCTCCGCCCCGTCGCCCGCCTCGCCGACCACCTCGAACCCGTCCTCGGTGTCCAGCAGCAGCCGGAAACCCGCCCGCACCAGCACCTGGTCGTCGGCCAGCACCACTCTGATCACGCGCCACCTCCCACGGCAGAACCGCACGCACCTCGAACCCGCCTTCCGGGTGGGGCCCGGCGTCCAGCGTGCCGCCCAAGGCTGTCACCCGTTCCCGCATCCCCCGCAGCCCGGTGCCCGAGCCCTGGGACGTCGTCGCGCCCGAACCGTCGTCCCGGACCGTCAGCTCCAGGGCGTGGTCGGTGCGGGTGAACGCGATGGTGATCGCGGTGGCGTCCGGGGCGTAGCGGAGGGCGTTGGTCAGCGACTCCTGCACCACCCGGTAGGCCGCCGCGTCGACCGCGGCCGGGACGTCGCCGGGGTCGCCGACGATCCGGGCCTTCGGGACGGGGGCGACCAGCTCGTCCAGCCTGGCCAGCGACGGGACGGGGGTGGTCCCTTCGCCGGTGCGCAGGACGCCGAGGGTCGCGCGCAGGTCGTCCAGGGCGCGGCCGGAGGCTTCCTTGATCGCTTTGAGGGCTTTGACGGCCTCTTCGGGCCGGCGGTCCGCGACGTGCGCGGCGACGCCGGCCTGGACGTTGATCATCGCCAGGCTGTGCGCGACGACGTCGTGCACCTCGCGGGCGATCCGGAGCCGCTCCTCTTCCACCTGTCGGTCCCGCCGTTCGGCGACGCGCACCCGTCGCAGGGACAGCACCGCGATCGCCGGGGCGATGATCAGCGGGCCCCAGTGGCCGGTCACGTAGTAGAGCCAGGTGGACAGGCCGGTGACCGCGATGACCGCCAACGGGAAGCGGCGACGCCAGTAGAGGGCGACGAACGTCGCCACGAACCACAACCACACCAGCCCGGCCACGGATCCGACCGTACGGGAGGGGCGTCGGGCGGGACATCGGCCGGCGGGCGTGGCTCCCGGCTACGTCGCCCGTCGTACGCGCCGGCTCGGCGTCCCGACCCGGTCGGCTCCGTTCGGTCGGCTCCGTTCGGTCGCCGGCTCGAAGCCCGGTTCAGGCCGGCTCGGGCGTTGGCTCCAGCCTCGACCCGGAGCGCCAACTCCCACCACACCGGGTGAAGAAGTCCACCCGGAGGAGTTAGCGAGCTTGATCCGACACCCCGGACTACGAAACTTTCCGCCCCATGAACCTCAGGAGGACCATCACGGGGGCCGCTGTCGCCCTCGGCAGCGCCGCGGTCGTGCTCGGCCTGGGCGGCACCGCGCACGCGTCCGGTGCGGACGTGCAGACCCAGCCGAACCTCGACCTCGAACTGGGGAAGGTGGGCTCGGTCGGCAAGTTGGCGTCGATCGACACCGACAACCCCCAGGGCAAGATCGAGGCCATCAACCGAGAGTCCGCCGACCTCAGGGCCATGGCGGAGAACCTCGACGTCCCGCCGGTGGCGACCCTCCTCGGCTACGACAACCCCGAAGACCCCTCGACCGTCGAAGCAGGCCTCGGCATCCGCTGACCCGCGAGCGCCGACCCGCGAGACCACTCGGGCCGGCCACCGGCGGCCGGCCATCCGCGCCGCACCACGAAGCGCGCCGCACCCCCTGAGCCGGAACGGTCCCGGCCCCCTCCCCCTCGGGCCGGGGCCGTTCCAACCCCATCCCCACCGGTCCGCCTCGACACCCGGCCCACCGTCACCCGACGCAGCCGCCCACCGCCACACCGCCCAGTCCGGTAACCGGATGCCTCAGGCACCGGTAGCCGGATGCCCCGGCACTAGCCGGCTGCCTCGGGCAGCCATGCCGCCGCGTCCGGGTGACACGTCCAGGTGATCAGGTGCCCAGCCAGCCAGATGTCGCCCGTCTGGGTGCCCGGATGTCCCCCGTCCGGGCACCCAGACCATCCAGGTGCCCAGAGTCGCCGATGACCGCTACCGCCCAGCCCCGGCGTCCAGCTGTCATCCGTCCGGGCTCGTCATCCCTCCAGGCCGCCAATCACCCGTGGCCGCCACGCAGGTGGGGGACAAGCGCACGCGGGTGGGTGACAAGCGGCGAAAGCGGCCACCAGCCAAGGTCACCGGCCGACGGCGTAGCCCTGGTTGCCGCGCGGGTTGGCGGCAGCCCGCAGGAAGCCGTCCCGGGAGTCCCGGGACACCGCCGACATGCGGCCAAGCGTCCACGCCCCGGCGTCGACCACCGTGTGGCCACGTTCGCACAGCGCGGCGAGCGTCGCGTCCCCCACCCGCGACTCGACCACGATCTCCCCCGGCGTCCACGCCCGCGGGTAGAACGAGCTCGGGAACGCGTTGGTGTGCCAGGTCGGCGAGTCGATGGCTTCCTGAAGGTTCAGGCCGCCGGCGGTGTGCGCCAGCCAGAAGCCGAGCTGCCACTGGTCCTGCTGGTCACCGCCCGGAGTGCCGAACGCGAGGGCGGGCACGCCGTCGCGCAGGGCGAGGGACGGGGACAGCGTGATGCGCGGGCGCTTGCCCGGCACCAGCGAGTTCGGCAGGCCCTGCTCCAGCCAGAACATCTGCGCCCGCGTGCCCAGGCAGAACCCGAGTGAGGGGATCGTCGGCGACGACTGGAGCCAGCCGCCGGACGGGGTCGCCGACACCAGGTTGCCCCAGCGGTCCACCACGTCGACGTGCACCGTGTCGCCCTTGACCGCGCCCGTCCGCGAGACGGTCGGCTCGCCGAGGGGGCCGCCGCCTCCTTCTTTCCCGGCAACGAAACTACCCGCCAGTACGTGCCCGGGGAGCAGGGGATTCAGTCGATCAGGTGATCCAGGACGCAGGTCCAAGGACGCCGTCTCACCCACCATACCTTGCCTGACCTGCGCATACTCCCGCGACAGCAGAGTTTCCAGCGGCACGGTGTCGGTATCCCCGTACCAAGCCTCGCGGTCCGCGAACGCCAGCTTGGCGCACTCCACGGCCAGGTGCACGGTCTCCGCCGTGGGCACGCCATCCACATAGGACAGCCGGTCCGCGAACCCCTCAAGCAACAGCAACTGCTGCAACAGCACCGGCCCCTGGGTCCACGCACCGGGCTTGGCGACCGTCCACTCGCCGAAGTCCACGGTCACCGCGTCCTCGTACGTCGCCTGCCACGACGCCATGTCCTGCCCGGTCAGCACCCCCGCGTGGTCGCGTCCGGACTCGTCGCGGAACGCGGTGCGGCAGAACTCCTCCACCTGCGCCGCCACGAACCCCTGCGACCAGGCCCGGCGCGCGGCCTCGATCTGCGCCTCCCGGTCGGACCCGGCGGCCTCGCCCGCCGCGAGCAGCCACTCCCACGTGTCGGCGAGCTTCGGGTTGCGGAACCGCGCCCCGCCGACGGGCGGCTTCCCGCCGGGCAACCACAGGGCGGCGGACGACTTCCAGTGGTCCCGGAACAGGTCCGAAACCGTCTCGATCGTCGTGGTAACCCTTGGCAGCAAAGGGAATCCGTCACGCGCGTACCCGATCGCGAAGCCGAGCACGTCACGCAGCGACCTGGTGCCGTAGTCGCGCAGCAGCGTCAGCCACCCGTCCCACGCACCGGGCACGGTCGCCGCGAGCAGCCCGCTGCCCGGCACGAGGTCCAGACCAAGCCCACGGTAGTGCCCGGTGGTCGCCCCGGCGGGCGCGACGCCCTGTCCGCACAGGACGCGCGGTGTCGTCTCACCGGCCGCCGCGAACACCACGGGCACCTCGCCGCCCGGACCGTTCAGGTGCGGTTCGACCACTTGCAGCACGAAGCCGACCGCGACGGCGGCGTCGAACGCGTTGCCGCCGTCCTCCAGCACGGCCATGCCCGCACTCGACGCGAGCCAGTGCGTGGACGCGACCATGCCGTGGGTGCCGACGAGTTCCGGGCGGGTTGTGAACACGCGGACAACCTACGTGGACGTCCCACCTTTGGTTAACCCGCCGAATTAAATCGTGTCCTGATGTACGGCAGTCGGCTCAACCGGCTGCTGCGGGCTGCTTCCGACCCAGCCCGTGGAGGACCAAACCCGCGCGGTGCAACGCATCCACGTCGAGGTGATCCCGGGTGTCGAGCACGACGGACCCGTTCATCAGGGCGCCCACCCGCCCCCATTCCAAGGTCCGGAACTCGGGCCACTCGGTGAGCAACACCACGGCATCGGCGTCCCGGACGGCGGTGTAGGCGTCGTCCACGACGGTCATCCCGACCAGCGGACGCCGGATCTCCGGGTCGTAGGCCACCAGTTCCGCGCCCTCGAACGCGAGCAGCTCGGCCACGGCCAGCGCCGGCGAGTCCCGCAGGTCGTTGGTGCCGGCCTTGAACGCCAGCCCGAGCAGCCCGATCCGTGCACCCGCGAGCGTCCCGCCCACCGCGTCCCGCACCTTGTCCACCACCCGTGACTGCTGCCTGCGGTTGGTCTCGATAGTGGACTTGACCAGCGCCAGGTCGACCCCGACCGACTCGGCGATGCGCACCAGGGCGTGGGTGTCCTTGGGCAGGCACGACCCGCCCCACCCGGGTCCGGGCCGCAGGAACGACTGCCCGATCCGCCGGTCGTACCCCATGCCGTCGGTCACCGACCGGACGTCCGCGCCGACGAGCTCGCACAGCTCGGCGACCGCGTTCACGTAGGACAGCTTCATCGCCAGGAAGCAGTTGGCGGCGTACTTGACCATCTCGGCGCTGGCCGCGTCCATCAGCACGGTGGGCGCGCCGAGCTTCGCGAACAGCGCGGCGACACGCTCCGCGGCCTGCGGCGAGTCGGACCCGACGACGATCCGGTCCGGGTGCAGGAAGTCCCGCACCGCGCTGCCTTCACGCAGGAACTCGGGGTTCGACACGACAGCCACGTCTTCCCGCCCGAGCAGCTCCGCGACCCGCGTGGACGTCCCGACCGGCACCGTCGACTTGCACACCACGACCGTCCCGTACGGGAGGACTTCCCGCAGGTCACGGGCCACGGATTCGACCGCGGACAGATCGGCGGCCCCACCCGCGCCCATCGGCGTGGGAAGGCAGAGGAACACCACTTCCGCGTCCCCGACCGCCGCCCGCGCGCCTTCCACGAACTCCAGCCGCCCGGCGGCCTGACCCTGCGTGACCAGTTCGGTCAGGCCGGGTTCGAGGATGTCGACCTGCCCGGCGCGCAGCCGGGCGACCTTGAGCGTGTCCACGTCGGCGCACACGACCCGATGCCCGAGGGACGCCAGGCAGGCCCCCGTCGTCAGGCCCACGTAACCCGTTCCCACGACCGCGATCCGTCGGACGAACATATTCCAGACGGTGGCAGCCGAAGTTGGCCGGGTGTCAAACGAGAGTTGTATGCGGAGAGTGAGGTAGGTAGTCCCCTGGGTGTACATCGAAACAGCCCTCCCGGCGGACGCGGGGCCACGCGCGTCCGAGGCATCGTGCAGGTATGGAACTGCTGCTGATCACACTGGTGTTCGCAGGTCTGGCGCTGCTGGCGGCCGTGCCGTTGGTCGCATTGCTGCACCTGTCCGACCACAAGTAGCTGAACGGGCGTTAACCTCCAGTCCCGGCAGTGTCGCTGGTCGATGGAGGGTTGTGGCATGAAGATCGAGGGAACCGCGGCGATCGTCACGGGCGGCGCGTCGGGCCTGGGCAACGCGACCGCGCGGGCGCTGGCCGCGAAGGGCGCGACCGTGTTCGCCTTGGACATCAGGGTGGACGACGCGGAGCCGGTGGCCGGCGTGACCTACCTGGCCGCCGACGTGACCTCGGAAGAAGACGTCCAGGCCGCCGTCGACACCGCCTCCGGTTCCGGCAGCCCGTTGCGCATCGTGGTGAACTGCGCGGGCATCGGCCCGTCCACCCGCACCGTGGGCAAGACCGGCCCGCACCCGCTGGACCTGTACCGGAAGGTTGTCGAGGTCAACCTGGTCGGCACGTTCAACGTGCTGCGCCTGGCAGCCGCCGCGATGGGCAAGACCGAGCCGCTGGAGCACGACCAGCGCGGCATCGTGATCAACACGGCGTCCATCGCGGCGTTCGACGGTCAGATCGGCCAGGTCGCCTACGCGTCGTCGAAGGCGGCCGTGGCGGGCATGACCCTGCCGGCCGCGCGCGACCTGTCGTCGGTGGGCGTGCGGGTGATGACCATCGCGCCGGGCATCGTGGACACCCCGATGCTGGCCACCATCTCCGAGGACTTCCGCGCCGGTCTGGCGGCGGGCGTGCCGTTCCCGAAGCGCCTGGCGCTGCCGGAGGAGTACGCACAGCTGGCGGTGGCCATCGTGGAGCACGACTACCTGAACGGCGAGGTCATCCGCATGGACGGCGCGCTGCGGATGGCTCCGCGCTAGAGGTCCCCGGCGAACGGCAGCCCGGCCATGGCGTCCGAGGTCATCCACTCGCGCAAAGCGTGGGTGGCCCGGACGTCGTCCTCGTTGTACTCCAGCAACCGCGCCCGCTGCACCCCGTCAGGCGCCGCTCCGTCCATCCCCACCGCGTCCCGGTACCACCGCATGGAGTTCTCCCCACCGGCCTCCGGATCCCGCCACCGGAACCCGGCCACCGGCGCGATGGTCTTGAGCCCCTTCCCGTGGGCGCACAGGAACTGCTCCTGCACGATCCCGAACAGGTCGACCCACGAGTCGGACGAGATGAACTCCCGCACCTGCCCCACGGTCGGGATCCCGGGCCGCCCCTTGAACCGCTCGGCGGACCCCAGCAGCCA
>CBHFOL010000060.1:0-29869 GCA_965995405.1 uncultured Saccharothrix sp. | reverse complement strand
GCCCCCTGCCGAACGGCCAGGGGCTTGCGGGCCCGCCTATGCCCGAACCGTCGCCACCCTAACACGCCGGTCGGCCGCCCACAATGGGTTGTCGTCGCAGGTCGACTACTGACACCCAGTTTCGTAACACGCCCGGGGGGAGAGGTGGGGGTCGCCCGGAAGGGGGTCAGCGGGTGAAGGGGCGGGACATGGCCTTCAGGAGGCTGTGTTGAGCGTCGTCGTGGCCCAGTTCCCACATGAACGTGCCGAGCAGGCCGCGGTGTTTGGCGTAGTTCGCGCGGATGCCGATGGAGCGCGGGTTCTCGAAGCTGACGAACTTGCGCTCGGCCGCGTTGTACAGCCAGGGCGACTGGGCCGTCGGGTGCCAGTACTCGCGCCAGCCCGGGCTCGCCTTGAGCCGCTGCACCTCGTCCCAGCCGTCGACCCAGAACGCGCTCTCGTACGGCTGGTACAGCCCGTGGTCGGGGCCCTCCTGCCGCACCTGGAAGCCCCGGCCGTAGAACGGGGTGCCGAGCACCAGCTTGCGCGGCGATACGCCGTGCCGGACGTAGTAGTCCACGGCACCGATGACGTTGTTCCAGTGCCGGTCCGGTTGGGGCATCGGGTCGTCGTGGACTTCGCGCAGCGGTGCGTTGAACGTGGCCACGGGCGAGAAGCCGGTGCCCATGTCGTAGGTCATCAGGGTGATGAAGTCGAGTTCCCGGCCCAGGGCACCGAGTTCGAAGCTGCGCGCCGGGTCGTAGGCGCCGTCGGTCTGGAGGCGGCCCGTGGGCAGGGCGGCGGTGACCAGGGAGCCGCGTGGCAGGCCGCGCCGGAAGTCCCGCACCAGGTGGGTCATGTTCCGCTTGTCCTCGGGGCGGTCCCGGATGTCGGTCGGGCCGCCGTAGACGGGGAACTCCCAGTCGATGTCGACGCCGTCGAAGACGTTGGTGCGCTTGAAGAACAGGTCCACGCACGACTGGACGAACGTCTGCCGCGAGGCGGAAGTCAGTGCGGCGTCGGAGAAACCGCCCGCGCCCCAGCCGCCGACGGAGATCAGCGCCTTGAGCGACGGCTTGCGCCGCTTCAGGTCCGCGATGTCGGCGAAGTCCTTGGCCGCCGTGGGCGCGTTGAGCACGCACTTGCCGTTCTCGATCGTGGAGAACGCGTAGAACAGGTGCGTGATCGGGGTGTCCGAGGGGATCTGCGAGATCGGCTTGGTGCCGCTGAACCAGTTGCCGTAGTACGCGCCGACCACGGAACGCGGGGCGGCCGTCGCGGGCGCGGACAGGCCCGTCGCCAGGAACAGCAGGGCCGCGCACGCGGCCAGCACGTTGCGAAACACCCCTAACTGGTACAGACCAATCAGGGGTGTGGTCAACCGCTGACCAGCGGAATCAGGCCGCGAGCCGAATACCGGCCGAAGTCAGTCGATGCGCTTGAACTGCTGGGTGGCGTCGTCGGCCTCGCGGGCGAGCGCCTTCTTCTCCCGGCGCGCCTTGATGACCTCGATGACGATCGGCACGACCGAGATCAGCACGATCAGGATCAGCATCATCTCGATGTTGCTGCGCACGAACGGGATCTGGCCCAGGAAGTAGCCCAGGACGGTCAAGCCCGCCGCCCACGCCACACCGCCGATGAGCGAGTAGGTGAAGTACTTGCGCGCGTCCATCTTGCCCACGCCCGCCATCGCGGTGATGAACGTCCGCACGATCGGCACGAACCGGGCCATCACGATCGCCCGCGTGCCGTACTTGTCGAAGAACTCGTGCGTCTTGTCGACGTACTCCTTCTTGAAGATCCGCGACTCCGGCCTGTTGAACAGCTTGGGTCCGGCGCGGTGGCCGATCCAGTAGCCGACCGCGTTGCCCAGCAGCGCACATACCGTCAACAGCAGGCACACCAGCCACAACGGGAAGTCCAGCACCCCGTTGGCGACGAACAGGCCCGCCGTGAACAGCAGCGAGTCGCCGGGCAGGAAGAACCCGACCAGCAGCCCGCACTCGGCGAAGATGATGAAGCACAGCCCGACCAGCATGTACGGCCCGAGTCCTTCGAGCAGTTTCTGCGGATCCAGCCACTCCGGGCCGAGGGCGAGCGAGGTGGAGGCGATCGCGACCGTCACCCGGACCACGGTACAGGCTCAACGGAGCGTGATTACCGCCACGACGGTTCCGGCGGCCAGGCCGAGCAGCACGGCCAGCAGCAGCACCCACCCCGGCCCCAGCGCCGGGCGGGCGGCGCGTGGTGCCGGGCGGGCGGCGCGTGGTGCCGGGGTGGGGAGGCTGCCGGTGCCGGCGGCCTGGGCGCGCAGCGCGTCGGCCACCAGCCGCTCCTGTTCGTCGGGCACGACCTCAGTCTTTCACCCATTCGCCGCGACTCATGACCTCACGCGGCTTCAGCTCGGCGTCCAGCACGACGAGGTCGGCGGCCAGACCGGCCCGGATCCCGCCGGTCTTGTCCCCGAGGCCCAGCAGCTGCGCCGGCCGGGTCGACGCGGCGGTGACCGCCTCCACGACGGTCAGCCCGCACGACTGCACGGCGTTGCGGAACGCGGCGTCCATGGTGAGCGTGCTGCCCGCCAGCGACGCGCCGCCCGCGAGCGTCGGCACGCCGTCCACGACCCGGACCTCCAGGCCGCCCACGTCGTACACGCCGTCGCCCACGCCCGCCGCCGCGATGGCGTCGGTGATCAGGACCGTCCGGCCGATGCCCGCGTGCCGCGCGGCCAGCCGGACCGCGGTCGGGTGCAGGTGCACCAGGTCGCAGATCAGCTCCACGGTGACCCGCTCGTCGTCCAGCAGCGCGCCGATCGGTCCCGGTTCCCGGTGGTGCAGCGGGCGCATCCCGTTGAACAGGTGGGTCGCGACAGTCGCTCCGGCCTCCACGGCGGGCCGGATCTGCGCTTCGGTCGCGTCCGTGTGGCCGATCGCGGCCAGGACATCGTTGTCGACCAACTGGCGGACCGCGTCGACCCCGTGCTCCAGCTCCGGGGCGACGGTCACCATGCGGACCGTGCCGCGGCCGGCTTTGAGCAGCTGGTCGACCGAGTCCGGGTCCGGTGCGCACAGGATGGCGGGATCGTGTGCGCCGCAGCGGGCCGCGGACAGGAACGGTCCTTCGAGGTGGATGCCGTGCACCACACCGTCCTGGACGAGTTCGGCCAGTGCCTTCACCTGGTCGGCGAGCTCCGGGATCGGGCGGGACACCAGGCTCGCGAGCATCGTCGTCGTGCCGTGCCGGCGGTGCGCGGCGGCGGCCTTGCACACCCGTTCCGGATCGGCGCTGGTGAACGCCTCGCCTCCACCGCCGTGGCAGTGGATGTCCACGAAGCCCGGCACCAGCCACGCGTCACCCAGGTCGGTGGTCGGCCCGTCCGGCGGGGCACCGTCGCCGACGGCGACGATCACCCCGTCGCGCACCGCGACCCAGCCGCGTTCGAGCACCCCGTCGGGCGTGACGACCCGACCACCGGTCAGGGTCACGTCCACCGGTCCACCCCACGTGCTCATCTCTCCTCCAGCATGTCGATGGCGAGCAGCGCCGCGCCGAGGCATCCGGCCTCGTCGCCCAACGCGGCAAGCCGCAGTTCCGGACGCCGCTGGAAGGTGATCAACCCGTCCAGCCGGTCCCGCAACGGGTCGGTGAGCAGCGGTCCGGCGAGTGCGAGACCACCACCCAGGACCACCGCCTCCGGGCCCAGTAGAGCCGCTACCAGCAGAATGCCCCGGGCGAGGGCGTCCACCGCCTCCTGCCACACGACCACCGCGTCCGGTTCGCCCGCCCGGACCAGTTTCGCCACGTCCGCCGCGCCGTTGACCGGGTTGCCGGTCCGCTCGGCGTAGCGGCGCGCGATGGCCGCCGACGAGGCTCGCGCCTCGACACAACCCGTCTGGCCGCAGCCGCACGGGTCGCCGTGCCCGACGTCGACGTGGCCGACCTCGCCGACACTGCCGTCACCCCGGTAGATCCGCCCGTCGAGGACGAGCGCACCCGCGATCCCGGTGCCGATGGGCATGATCACGGCGTTCTGGAGGCCGCGCGCGTTCCCGATGCGCAACTCGGCCAGCCCGCCGGCCCGCACGTCGTGGCCGAACGCGGTCTTCATGCCGGTCCGCGCCTCGACCTCCTTGACGAACGGGAAGTCCTGCCAGCCCAGGTTGGCGGAGTAGACCCCGATGCCGTTGTCCTCGTCCACGACACCGGGCACCACCAGCCCGACGGCCTCGATCTCGGTGGCGTCGCCGCGCAACTCGTCGACCAACGAGGCCACATCGTCGACCACGGCCTCGGCATCCCGGGTCGTCGCCCGACGCCGTTGCCTCACCGCCCGAACGTCGAGGGCGGTGCCGGCCACCAGCGCGGCCTTGGTCTCAGTACCGCCGACATCGACGGCTATCACGTGTCTAGTGCGCGCCACGAGGTCCGATAGTGCGGCATCCGACCGCCATTGGTCTATACCAAGTGCCCGATTCCCCCACCCGGTACACGTCCGCCCACCCTCCGCACCCACTTGACAGGCACCCGTACGGCAGTCCGCACACGGCCGCGTGCCGATCTTGTCCGGTGAGCGAACACCGGGTGGCCCGCACCGGGTCGCCCGCCACCCACCCCGGGGCAAGCGCGTCCCGCGCACACCCGACCCGCACGTGCTTTGGCTCTTGGTGCCGTCCTTGGTGGTCTGACCGCACGTCCCAGGACGCCTTTATCCCGTTGTTTTGAAAGCCGAAGTGTGAAAGGCGGCGCGTTCCGCTCGGCAGGCCGCCGAGAATGATGAAAAGAAACGACCGGCCCGCGTGTCATACGGAGATGACACGCGGGCCGGGTGATGTATACGCCGTGCGTTGCTGCTGTGTGCGCGGGCCGAGTAGGTGCGGCTAGCGGCCTGCCATGATTTTCTGGAGAGCGTCGAGCGCCCGGCTCGCGGTGCTTTTCACGGTGCCCTTCGAGATGCCGGTCGCCTCCGCGATCTCGGCCTCCGACAGGTCCCCGTAATAGCGCAGCACGAGGACTTCCCGCTGGCGGGGCGGAAGCTGGGAAAGTGCCGCCACCACCGCCTGGTGCTCCGCCGTCAACATCGCCAGGCTCTCCGCCGAGCGGGCGTTGGCCACGTGGGGCGGCGTGTAGTCGCGGGCCGTCTTCCGTCGGCGCAGGACGCTTCGGGAGCCGTTCACCACCGCCGTCCGCAGGTAGCCCACCGCCGCCTGGGCGTCCCGGAGGTTCGACCAGTTCCGGTGCAGACCGGTGAACGCCTCCTGGACCACGTCCTCCGCCGTCGCCGGTTCGTCCACCAGCAGCAGGGCCAGCCGGACGAGCCGCATCCGGTGCTGGCGGTACAGGTCCTCCAGGGTGAGCGGACCGGTCGGAGCCGGCGCCACGCCGTCCTGGATGCGCAGGTTCGTCAGCGTGTCCTGCACACGCGCGATGCCGCCGCTGTTGTGTTCTTCCGGACCGACCACGGAAATGACGGTACCTGGTCTACGGGTAGCTTCGGGCGCGGCGTTGCTGTCTTGTGGAGGTGGAACGTGGCTCGGTTCGTGGTGGAGTTGGTTTTCGGGGAGAACGAGGACGAGCGGATCGCCGTCCGGCCCGCGCACCGGGAGTACCTGGCGACCCTCGTCGACCAGGGCAAGCTGCTGGTCTCCGGCCCGTACACCGACCAGTCGGGTGCGGTCATCGTGTACGAGGTCGAGGACGCGGCCGAGCTGAAGGCGGTGCTCGCCGCCGACCCGTACACGCCCGCCGGTGTGGTGGCCGAGACGCGCGTGCACGAGTGGCAGGCCGTGATGGGCGTCTGGCTGAAGGACGCCTGACCGCCGAAGCCCTGGCGCTCATGGACCGCCAGGGCTCCCCGGCCTCCTACGGCTTCTTCCTCGCGGCCTTCCCCGCACCCGCCGCCTGCCCGCCCGGCCCCACCAGACCGGACAGGTCCCGGCTCGCCATCTCCCGATCGGCCGCGGGCACCTGCCCCGCCGCCTGCCGGTCCACCACCCGGGGCGTGAACGCCCGGAAGAGCTTCAACCCGCCGACCCACCCCGGCACGTGCACCGCCTTCGACCGGCGCTCGATGCCGCGCACCACGGCCCGCCCGACGTCCGACACCGGGTACTTCTTGCCCGCCACCCCCGGCATCCCGCTGCGCATCGGCCCGAACACCGGGTGCTGGTCGGCGCTGTCGACCATGTCCGTGGAGATCCACGAGAAGTACGCCACACCGACGTCCACGCCCAGGTGCCGCACCTCCGCGCGCAGGCTGTCCGCGAACGCCTCGCACCCGGCCTTGGCCGCCGAGTAGGCCGCGTTGCCCGGGATGTGCACGATCGCCGCCAGCGACGACACCACCAGGCAGTACCCCCGACTGGCGATCACGTGCGGCAGGCACGTCCGCACGGTCCGCCACACGCCGAGCAGGTTGACCTCGATGACCCGTTCGAACGCGGCCGGGTCCATCGACCGCACGAAGCCGGTCGCCGCGATGCCCGCGTTGGCCACCACCACGTCGATCCCGCCGAAGTGCGCGACCACCCCGTCGACGGCCGCCTCCAGCGCCTGCCAGTCGGTGACGTCGGCCTCCCACGCCCGCCCACCGCACTGCTCCGCGACCTGCCGCAGCTGCTCGCCCTCCAACCCGACGAGCGCCACCTTCGCGCCCTTCGCGGCCAGCCTCCGCGCGACCTCCGCGCCGATGCCCCTCGCCGCGCCGGTGATCAGGACAACCTTGCCCGCAACGTCCACGGTGACCTCCTCGAACGGGTTCGCCTGGAGGTCACCGTAACGCAACTTACCGCCAGTAAGCTACTGGCGAGTTAGATATCGGAGGCAGCGGTCAGCCGGCCGATCTCGTCCGCCTTGAGCTCCAACTCCAACGCCGGCAGCAACTCCGCCACCTGCTCGGCGGTCCGTGCGCTGGCGATGGGCGCGGCCACCGTCGGCCGGTCCGCCAGCCACGCCAGCGCGACCGCCGCCACCGTCGTGCCGTGCGCCTCCGCCACCTCGTCCAGCACGGCCAGGATCCGCAGACCGCGCTCGTCCAGGTACTTCGAGGCCGCCGTCGCCCGCACGCTCGCCACCTCCACCCCCGGCCGGTACTTGCCGGTCAGGAAGCCCTTCGCCAGCGACCAGTAGGGCGCGGACGACAGCCCGTGCGCGGCCACCACGTCCGCCAGATCCCCCTCGTAGGATCGATCGACAAGGTTGTAGTGCTGCTGCAACGCCACGTACCGGGCGAACCCCTCGCGCTCCGCCACGGCCAGCGCGGACGTCAGCCGTTCGGCCGAGTAGTTCGAGGCCGCCACGTACCGCACCTTGCCCGCCCTGACCAGCGCGTCGAACGCCGCCAGCGTCTCCTCCTGCGGCGTCTCCGGGTCGTCCTGGTGGGCGTAGTACAGGTCGATGTGGTCGACGCCCAGCCGCCGCAACGAGTTCTCGGCGGCGGTGGCGATCGTGTCGGCCCGCAGGTTGTCCAGGCCGCCCACGCCGAGCATCCCGACCTTCGTGGCCACGACGACCCGGTCCCGGTTGCCGCGCGCCCGCAGCCACCTGCCGATGACCGTCTCCGACTCGCCGCCGACGTGCCCGTCACCCCACGCCGAGTACACGTCGGCGGTGTCCACGAAGTTGCCGCCCGCCGCCGTGTACGCGTCGAGCACCGCGAACGAGGCGTCCTCGTCGGCGGTCCACCCGAACACGTTGCCGCCCAGGCAGAGCCGGGACACGTCGAGGTCGCTGGTACCCAGTTTCGTCATGGCGCGAACCTAACCCGAATGGCGGCACGCGCCGAACGTCACAGTCAGGACTAAATACCGGGCCGCGCCGGTTGCGGATGATCGACCACGAGAGTTCGAGAGGGGTCGAAATGACGGTGGAGCTGGGCAGGTTCGGCGTGTGGACGATCTGGTCGCGCTGGGAGGGCCGCCCGCAGGCGGCAGCCGAACTGGAGGAACTCGGGTTCCGCACGCTGTGGCTGGGCGGCGCGCCGGACGGCGGCGTGCTGGGCCTGGTGTCCGAACTGCTCGACGCCACGTCGGAGCTGGTCGTCGCGACCGGCATCCTCAACGCCTGGAGCACCCCGGCGGACCAGGTCAACGCGGGCTACCGCGACCTCGCCTGGACCGACCGGTTCCTGGTCGGCGTCGGCGTCAGCCACCGGGAGAGCGTGGGTGAGGTCTATCACAGCCCCTACCAGAAGCTGGTGCACTACCTCGACGAACTCGACGTGCCGCGCGACCGGCTGGCGCTGGCCGCCCTCGGCCCGCGCGTGCTGCGCCTGGCCGCCGCGCGGACCAGCGTCGCCCACCCGTACCTGGTGACGCCCGAGTACACCGCGCGGGCCCGGGAGACCATCGGTTCGGGCACCGTGCTGCTCGCGCCGGAGCAGCACGTCGTGCTGGAGGAGGACCCGGCGAAGGCCCGTGAGATCGGCCGGGCGAACCTCGGCACCTACCTGGCGCTGTCGAACTACACCAACAACTGGCTGCGCAACGGGTTCACCGAGGACGACCTGGCCGACGGCGGCAGCGACCGGCTGGTCGACGCGCTGGTGGCGTGGGGCTCCGTGGAGCAGGTGGCACGACGGCTCCGGGAGCACCACGAGGCGGGCGCGGACCACGTGTCCGTGCAGCTCCTGGGCGACCGGCTGGAATCGTCGCCGGAGTTCCGCGACCTCGCGGCGGCACTCGCCGAGTGAAACAGGGCCCGTGGGGCGGCACGGAACCGCCCCACCGGGCCGGGGTTCACTCCGAGATCTCGACGCCGTTCCAGAACGCGACATGGCCCTTGATCCGGGCCGCCGCCTCCTTGGGCTCCGCGTAGAACCACGCGGCGTCGGGGTTGTCCTGCCCGTGAACGTGCAGGGTGTAGTAGTTGGCCGTCCCCTTCCACGGGCACACGGTCGTGGTCTCCGACGGCCTGAGGTACTGGGCGTGCACCGACTCCAGGGGGAAGTAGTGATTCCCCTCCACCAGCTCGGTCTTCTCGCTCTCGGCGATGATCTCGCCGTTCCACCGTGCGATCGCCATGCGTCCACTATGCCGGTGATCGACTTCTCCCGCCGAACGGTGCCCGTAGGATGCCGCACGACACCGCGTTCCGGGCACCAGAGGAGGACCTACCGATGCCCATCGCAACCCCCGAGGTCTACGCCGAGATGCTCGACCGCGCCAAGGCGAACGAGTTCGCCTACCCCGCGATCAACGTCACCTCGTCCGAGACCCTCAACGCGGCACTGCGCGGCTTCGCGGAGGCCGAGAGCGACGGCATCATCCAGGTTTCGACCGGTGGCGCCGAGTTCGCGTCCGGCACCAAGGTGAAGGACATGGTCACCGGGGCGGTGGCACTGGCCGAGTTCGCGCACGTGGTCGCCGAGAAGTACCCGGTGAACATCGCGCTGCACACCGACCACTGCCCCAAGGACAAGCTGGACGGCTACGTCCGGCCGCTGATCGCGATCAGCCAGGAGCGGGTGGACGCCGGGCGCAACCCGCTGTTCCAGTCCCACATGTGGGACGGCTCGGCCGTGCCGCTGGACGAGAACCTGAAGATCGCCACCGACCTGCTGGAGTCGGCCGCCAAGGCGCGGATCATCCTGGAGATCGAGGTCGGCGTCGTCGGCGGCGAGGAGGACGGCGTCGCCAACGAGATCAACGACAAGCTGTACACCTCGCCCGAGGACTACCTGAAGACGGTGGAGGCCCTCGGCACCGGCGAGAAGGGCCGCTACCTGGTGGCGGCGACGTTCGGCAACGTGCACGGCGTGTACAAGCCGGGCAACGTGAAGCTGCGCCCGGAGATCCTGAAGCAGGGTCAGGACGTGGTGGCCGAGAAGCTCGGCCTGCCCGCCGGCTCCAAGCCGTTCGACCTGGTGTTCCACGGCGGTTCGGGCTCGCTGCTGGAGGAGATCCACGAGGCCGTCTCGTACGGCGTGATCAAGATGAACGTGGACACCGACACCCAGTACGCGTTCACCCGGCCGATCGCGGGCCACATGTTCGCCAACTACGACGGCGTGCTGAAGGTGGACGGCGAGGTCGGCAACAAGAAGGTCTACGACCCGCGCAGCTACCTGAAGGCGGCGGAGCAGGGCATGGCGGCGCGGATCGCGCAGGCGTGCGAGCACCTGAAGTCGTCCGGTCGGATGATCGCGGGCTAGCTCTCCGCTTTCCGCTTGGCCAAGAACCGGCGAACGGCCCTCCCACCCCCCGTGGCAGGGCCGTTCGCCTTATTCGCGGAACGTCACTTCCCGTACGTCACTTCCCGTACATCCGGCACACGGCCGCGTTCACCATCGCCTCCTGCGCCGCCGCCGCTTCCGGCACGCGCAGCCCGAAGTTGGTGGTCGCCAGCACGGTCACCGTCCGCCGCCCGGTGCGGTCGGTGTAGTTGTGGCTCCGGTACCCCGGGAAGCCTCCGGAGTGGCCCCACACCGTGCCGCACGGCGTGTTGACCTCCATCAGCCCCAGCCCGTAGCCGTCGTCCGAACCGCCGCCCTGGGGCACCGCGGTGCGCATCTCGTCCAGCAGGTGCGCCGGCAGCAACCGCCCGGACATCAACGCCTTCAGGACCCGGTTCCACTCCGGTGCCGTCGAGATGATCCCGCCGGCCGCCCACGCCGCGCTCAGGTCGATCGCGGTCACGTCCACCTCGTCGTGGCGCACCGGTCCGGCGAACCCCTTGCCGATCGGCGTGCCCGGCGGGAACAGCGGGATCAGCCGCTCGACGGTCGGCTCGTAGCCGACGGCGTGCCGGCCCCGGAACCCGGTTTCCGTGGTGAGGTAGGTGTTCTGGAGCCGCAACGGCCGGATGATCCGCTGTGTCACCAGGTCGGCGTAGCGCTGTCCGGTGACCCGTTCCAGCACCTGCCCGAGCAGGATGTAGTTGGTGTTGCTGTAGTTCCACCGCGCACCGGGCTCGAACAGCGGCGGGTGGGCGAACGCCGCGGCCAGCAGGTCCGCCGGCGGCCACGGGCGGGGCGCCTGGCCGGTGAGCATCCCCAGGGTGAGCGGGTCGTTGAGGAAGTCGAACAGGCCGCTGGTCTGGTTGAGCAGCATCCGCAGGGTGATCGCGGAACCGTTCGGCACCACACCGGGCAGCGCGTGCTCGACCGGGTCGTCCAGCCGGACCCGGCCCTCGGCGACCAGCTGGAGCAGGATGGTGGCGGTCGCCGTCTTGGTGTTGGACGCCATCTTGAACTCGTCGTCCACGGACAGCCGGTGGTCGCGCACCGACCAGCGCGCCTGCCGCACGATCTCCACCGGCCGGCTGCGGCCGTCGTCCACCCGGACCGCCACCCCGGGCACGCCCGCGTCGACAAACCGTTGCGCCGCTTGGGAAAGGCTGTCCGAAGCGGCCGGCGCGGCCACCGCCGGACTGATGGTCGTGACGGCCAGGCTCACCGCCAGGACGGCGGCGAACAGGGCTCGAAAGCGTTTGTTCATCAGGGAATCCCCCAGGATCGGTTCGACACCGCCAATCCTGGAGAACTCCGGGCCCGCGCCGAATCCGGCGGCCACCCGTCCTCAGAGGGGGCTTGTCCCTACCTTCAGCGCCGCCCCGGACGGAGCCCACCGCCGGGTCGCCAGGTCACCCACCGTCCACAGTGCCGCGAGCACCACGAACGTCACCGCCGCCGACGGGTAGTAGATCGGCGGTGCCGCGTCGACCTTTTGGAGCGCCCAGATCCCGCCATACCCGAGTCCGGTGACGGCCGCCGAGCCGAGCACCGCCGCGACCGGCCCGGGGATCCGGCCCAGGTGCACCGCGTCCACCGCCAACCCGATCAGCACCAGGAACAGCGGCACCGCCGACAGCGGGAAGTCCGCGCCCGCCAGCAACGGCCAGATCAGGCACCGGTAGGCCACGTACCCGCCGGCGACCACCGTCGCGGCCCACGGCCGGCCGATCGTCCGCCGCGCCACCACGAGCACCAGCGCCGCCGTGACCAGGCCCCACACCGGGTACACCCAGTCCGGGATGGGCAGCGAGAACTGGACGAGCGACTCGCGGTCCACCGGCCGGCCGATCTGGTCGGCCGCGAACTGGAGCAGGATCGGCTCCGCGTACGGGTCGCCGCGGTCCCAGGAGGCGATCTCCAGCACGCCGTACTCCTGGTGCTGGTTCGGGAACCACATGTTCTCCAGGAAGAAGAACCACAGCGCGGTCAGCCCGAACACCCGCCACCTGGACTCCGGGAACAGCCGGATCCAGCCGCGCAGCGCGCCCGCCAGCATGATCGCCGTGCCCAGGTAGAGCAGGGCGTGCGAACCGCTCCAGGACGTGATGTCCAGGCCGTTGACCCGGTGGTTGATCAGGTCGATCGGCAGTGCGATCAGGAAGACGCCGGTGCCCCACTGCATCAGCCGCAGCGCCGTCCGGTCCGCCCCGTAGCCGGTGTAGGTGTGGAAGAGCGTGAGCCCGACCACGATCACCGTGCCGATGGTGTTGATCATGTGCGGTGGCGCGAGTTCGTCGCGCAGCCACTTGAAGTGCCACGCCACGTCCCACGACGACCCGATCAGCTTCAGCAGCAGACCGAGCAGCCACAGCTTGTACAGCCCGGCCACGAGGGCCGGCGGGGTGTCCCGCCCCGGCTCGCCCCGCTCCCAGTACTGGTCGCGGAACCGTGCGACACGTTCGACTGCCCCCGTTTTCACCCGAACATGATGCGTCCCGGGTGGACGGTCGGAAAGGGCGAATGCCCCTGGTGTTTACCGAAATGTCCCCTAGGGGGAGGTGGTGACCAGCACATTTGTCGCTTTTATACCGCGAACGGGTGATGGTGGTTGCTCTGTTCGGTCCAGCACGGAAGGGTGCGCAGCTGAGAGTTCGCTGAGAACACACCGAGGGCAAGAGGAGCGCCGGACATGGGCAAGAAGGTCGTCGCCGGGATCGTGGTGTCCGCGCTGGTGCTGGCACTGGTCGCTGCGGTGGCCCGGGTATTCCTATCCTGAGCGCATGGAGAACCTGCTCGGACCCGGCCCGACGTTGTTGCCCGACCGACCGGAGGCGCAGTCCGCCGCCGAGGCGGGCACCGATCCGGCGAAGATCGTCCGCGCCTACCCCGATTTCAGCGAGGCCTGGGCGCTGCTCGCGGAACGCGCGTTGCAGACCGGCGACCCCGTCACGGCCTACGCGTTCGCCCGCACCGGCTACCACCGCGGCCTGGACCAGCTGCGCCGGGCCGGCTGGAAGGGCTTCGGCCCGGTGCCCTGGTCGCACCGTGGCAACCAGGGCTTCCTGCGCGCGCTCGCCGCGCTGGCCCGCGCCGCCGACGGGATCGGTGAGACCGAGGAGTACGAGCGCTGCCGGAAGTTCCTCGCCGACAGCGACCCGGCCGCGCCCGCAGCGCTCGGCCTGGGCTGACACATGGGGGCCGTGCGCGACGAGGTTGCGCGCAGGCTGAAGCGGTGGCGGAGCACGGCCCTGCCGATCGGGCAGGCCGCGCTCGCCGCCGGGCTGTCGTGGCTGGTGGCGACGTCCGTCGTGGGGCACGCGCACCCGTTCTTCGCGCCGATCGCGGCCGTGGTGTGCCTGGGCGTTTCGCTCGGGCAGCGGCTGCGGCGGGTGGTCGAGCTGGTGGTCGGCGTGTCCGTCGGGGTCGGGGTCGGCGATGTGCTGATCTCGCTGATCGGGTCCGGGCCGTGGCAGATCGCGCTGGTGGTGGCGTTGGCCATGTCGGCGGCGGTGCTGCTGGACGGCGGCGCGGTGATCGCGTTGCAGTCCGGGTCGTCGGCGGTGCTGGTGGCCACGCTGCTGCCGCCCAGCGCCGGCGGCGGGCTGGACCGGATGGTGGACGCGCTGATCGGCGGGCTGGTGGGGCTCGCCGTGGCGGCGCTGCTGCCGGCCAATCCGCTGACCGTGGCGCACCGGCAGGGCAAGGTGGTGTTCGGTGAGCTGACGGCGGCGTTGCGCGGGGTGGCGACGGCGGTCGCCGAGCGGGACGCGGTGCGGGCGGCCGGTGTGCTGGCCCGGTTGCGCACCAGCCAGGACGCGGTGGACGAGTTCAAGACCGCGTTGCAGACCGGCGGCGAGATCGCCACCATCGCGCCCATCCGGTGGGGGCGCAAGGACGAGTTGGGGCGCTACCAGGCGACCGCCACGCCGGTCGACTACGCCGTGCGGAACACCCGGGTGCTGGCCCGGCGGGCGCTGGCCGCGCTCCGGGACGGGGAGGAGATGCCCACGACCCTGCCGGACGTGCTGCGGCAGTACGCGTCGGCGGTCGACCTGCTGCGCGCTGAGTTGGCCCGGGGCGACGAGCCGGTCCAGGCGCGGGCGGCGATCCGGGATGCCGCCGCGGTGACGACCGCTCGTGAGTTGGGCGGGGATGGGTTTTCGACCAGGGTCGTGCTGGCGCAGATCCGTTCGGTGGCCGTCGACCTGTTGCAGGCCACCGGCCTGACCAGGGCCGAAGCGGCGGAGTCGTTGCCGCCCCTGACCCGCAAGAGCGGCAACGACGGTTAGCCCAGGGGTCGGTGCAGGACCCCGAGGAGCACCTGGTGCACGGCGGCGTGGTCGCGTGGGTCCGCGACCCGGCAGGCGGCTCCGGTTATGGCGTACCACTCGTCCGCACCCTCGTAGCGCACCTTCGCCCGCAGCACGCCGTCGACCAGCGTGGTGCGCAGCTCCAGGTCGCCCGTGACGACGCCGACCTCGTCGGTCATCACGCCACCGGGCCCGGCCACGAACGGGGACGAGTAGTCGGCCATCAGCACCTTCCGAGCATCGACTGCAACGCGGTCTTCTCGGCGGAGTTCACCTTGAGGCTCCACCGGTACTTCGTGTGCACCCACATCTTGGCGTACGTGCACCAGTACGAGGTCAGCGGCGGCTTCCAGGTGCCCGGGTCCTGGTCGCCCTTGGCCTGGTTCACGTTGTCCGTCACGGCGATCAGCTGCGGCCCGGCCAGGTCGTTGGCGAAGGACTGCCGCGTCGAGGTGCTCCACGACGACGCGCCGGACCGCCACGCCTCGGCCAGCGGCACGATGTGGTCGATGTCCACATCGGACGCCGCGTGCCAGGTCGCCCCGTCGTACGGGCTGTACCAGCTGCCGGAGGTGGCGGCGCAGCTGGAGTCGGTGACCACGTTCGACCCGTCCCGCTTGAGCACCGTCTCGCGGGTGTTGCACGTCCCGGAGATGGTGATCCAGTGCGGGAACTTGTCGCGCGAGTAGCCGGTCATCGAACCCTCCGCGGCGACGGTCAGCGCCGCCAGCTCGGAGTTCGCGGTGGCGGCGCTGGGGATGCCGGGCGGAGTGGCCAGGGCCGGTGTGGCCAGGCCGAGGGTGAGTGCGCCGGCCAGGATCAGGGGGATCGAGAATTTCGCGGGCTTGTTAACCGTTGCCATAATTCCGACCTTCCTGGTTGGAAGCTGTCGGAATTACCTTGGGCTAATTGTCCGGCATTCTCAATGCCTTGGGGTGACACTCCAATGGATTACATGCGAACCCTTTGTTACTGGAGCCCGCGGACCAATCGCAGATCCTCCGTGTGGCGGTACCAGGTCCACTTGCCCATGGGGCGCGGGTGCGCGACGCCGTCCAGCGTGACCTGCACGGGGAGGCAGCCGAGTTGGAACGCGCGACCCTCGGTCGTCTTCACCTTCTTTCCGAGCAGCCTTTTATGAATGACGCTCACCAGCAGGCCGAGTCCGTTGTCGGGGTCGGGGGTCACTTCGATTCGGCTCGCCTGGCCGCGCAGCACCACCGTGTCGTCCGCGTATCCGACGCCGCGCACCGGGCCGAGTGAGCCGAGGCCGAGCAGGACGCCGCCCACGTCGTCCCGGACGAGTGACACCCGGTCGGGATCGCCGGCGAGGGCCAGATCGAGGGCGCGGCCCGGGTCGGTCGGCAGGCCCCAGAGCCGGGCGACTTCCGAGTCCTCGTCGGCCGGGACGTACCCGACGGGCACCTCGGGCAGGTGTTCCGTGCGCAGGAGGCGCAGCACCACGGCGTTCAGGTCCGCGTCGGTTCCGTGCACGATGAGACGTCGGTCACCCAGATCGGCGAAAACCGGGTCCACCTCGGCCTTTCCCGGCCTGGAGGGCACCTGGCGCACCTCGAACCGGTCACCGTCAGTGATCAACGGCGACTGCGAGTTTCCGCAGGCCAACACGATTCCGCGCACGTTCATCTCCTGGTCTACCCTCAAGCACCGGCAAGTGACGGCGCAGCCGTCGTAGGTTCCGCTCCTACCCGTCGAACCGCTTGGAGTTTCACATGCCGGCCGTAGTGCTGATCGGCGCCCAGTGGGGCGACGAGGGCAAGGGCAAGGCCACCGACCTGCTCGGTGAGCGCGTCCAGTGGGTGGTCCGCTATCAGGGTGGCAACAACGCCGGGCACACCGTCGTGCTGCCCGACGGCCAGAAGTTCGCCCTCCACCTGATCCCCTCGGGCATCCTCACCCCCGACGTCACCAGCGTGATCGGCAACGGCGTCGTGGTCGACCCCGGCGTGCTGCTGGACG
The DNA here is from genome assembly GCA_965995405.1 of uncultured Saccharothrix sp. GTDB lineage: Bacteria > Actinomycetota > Actinomycetes > Mycobacteriales > Pseudonocardiaceae > Actinosynnema. Next base: position 13,429 of record CBHFOL010000060.1, on the reverse strand, counting down.
AGCTGGCCGGCCTGGAGCAGCAGGGCGTGGACACGTCCCGGCTGCTGATCTCGGCCGACGCGCACTTGATCATGCCGTACCACGTGGCCATCGACAAGGTCACCGAGCGGTACCTGGGCAAGGCCAAGATCGGCACCACCGGGCGCGGCATCGGGCCGTGCTACCAGGACAAGATCGCCCGCGTCGGCGTGCGCGCCCAGGACGTGCTGGACGAGAAGATCCTGCGGCAGAAGGTGGAAGCCGCGCTGGACTTCAAGAACCAGGTGCTGGTCAAGGTCTACAACCGCAAGGCGCTCGACCCGGAGCAGGTCGTGGACAGCGTGCTGGAGCACGGCGCGAAGTTCGCCTCCCGCATCGCGGACACCCGGCTGCTGCTCAACCAGGCGCTGGAGCGCGGCGAGACCGTGCTGCTGGAAGGCTCGCAGGGCACCCTGCTCGACGTCGACCACGGCACCTATCCGTTCGTGACGTCGTCCAACCCGACGTCGGGCGGTGCCAGCGCGGGTTCGGGCATCGGGCCGACCCGGATCACGACCGTGATCGGCATCCTCAAGGCGTACACGACGCGTGTCGGCTCCGGTCCGTTCCCGACCGAGTTGAACGACGACATGGGCGAGCACCTGCGTAAGACCGGTGGCGAATTCGGTGTCACCACGGGGCGGTCGCGGCGCACCGGCTGGTTCGACGCGGTGATCGCGCGGTACGCGTCGCGGGTCAACGGCATCACCGACTACTTCCTGACCAAGCTGGACGTGTTGTCCGGCCTGGAGAAGGTGCCGGTGTGCGTGGGGTACACGGTCGACGGTGAGCGCGTCGACGACATGCCGATGACGCAGACCGATGTGCACCATGCCGTTCCCGTGTACGAGGAGCTGCCCGGCTGGTTCGAGGACATCAGCCACTGCCGGACGTTCGAGGAGCTGCCCGCGAACGCCCGTTCGTACGTGGAGCACCTGGAGTCCATCTCCGGGGCCCGGATCTCGGCGATCGGGGTCGGGCCTGGGCGGGACCAGACGATCGTGCGGCACGACATGCTGGGGTGATCCGGGTTTGACCTGAAGTGCCTCCCTTGCCGATGTGGTCGGTGAGGGAGGCACTTTCACGATCCGGGCACCGTTGACTTCTCCTGGCACGCGCCGAAGGCTCGGCTGCATGAGTGGGCGTGCATTCCTCGTGCTGCATTGGTTCCTGCCCACGTCGGGGGACGGGCGGACGGTCGTGGAACGCTTCCACGCCAAGCGTTCGCTCGGGGGTCCGGCACCGCGGGAACCGGACATCGACTACCTGGAGCAGATCGCGGTCGCGGCCGAGCGCAACGGCTTTGAAGGGGTGCTGACGCCGACCGGGACGTGGTGCGAGGACGCCTGGCTCACGACGGCGGCGTTGATCGCGCGGACGTCGACGTTGAAGTTCCTGGTGGCGTTCCGGCCCGGGGTGATCTCGCCTACGTTGGCGGCCCAGATGGCCGCCACGTACCAGCGGATTTCGCGTGGGCGGTTGCTGTTGAACGTGGTGACCGGTGGGGACGCCATCGAGCAGCGGCGGTTCGGGGACTGGCTGGACCACGACCAGCGATATGCGCGGACGGACGAGTTCCTGCATGTCGTGCGGGCGGTTTGGTCCGGGCTGCCGGTGGACTTCTCCGGGGAGTACTACCGGGTTGCGGGGGCCACGTTGTCGGCTGCGCCTTCGCCGGTGCCGCCGATCTACTTCGGCGGGTCGTCGGAGGCCGCGTTGCCGGTGGCGGCCCGGCGGGCGGACGTGTACCTGACGTGGGGTGAGCCGCCGGCGTTGGTGGCGGAGAAGATCGGGCGGGTGCGGGAGCTGGCCGGGGATCGTCCGGTGCGGTTCGGGATCCGGTTGCACACCATCTCGCGGGACACGTCGGCCGAGGCTTGGCGGGAAGCGGAGAAGTTGTTGGCGGCGTTGGATCCTGTGCAGGTGGCGCGGGCGCAGGAGCAGTTGCGGGTCAGTGAGTCCGTGGGGCAGCAGCGGATGGTTGCCTTGCACGGTGGGGATTTGTCGCGCGGGGTGCGTGGGTTGGAGATCCATCCGGGGCTGTGGGCCGGGATCGGGTTGGTGCGGGGTGGGGCGGGGACCGCTCTGGTGGGCAGTCACTCCGAGGTGGCCGATCTCATTGAGGAGTACCACTCGGTGGGGGTCTCGGAGTTCGTGCTGTCCGGGTATCCGCACCTGGAGGAGGCGTACTGGTTCGGGGAGGGTGTGCGGCCGGAATTGGCTCGGCGCGGCCTCCTGGGGGTTCAGGAGACCGCGCCGGTGCTTACGTCAGCCGGTCAGCGCGAAGCGCGGGCTTCGACCGCCGTGTCGGGGTTGTCGGCGAACACGCCGTCGAGGCCGGTCGCGTAGAACTTGGCGTAGTCCTCGAAGGCCCGGCCGTACGCGGCCGGGTCCGTGGACGACCGGAAGTCGGCCGGGAGGAACGCGTTCTCGTTGCGGAACGTCCAGGCGTGCACGATCAGGCCCCGGACGTGGGCGTCCTTCACCCGCGTGGTGGGCTCCTGGAGGAAGCCCTGGGCGTTGCGCGGGATCACCCGGTCCTTGGCCGCGCCGATGCCGGCGGCGTAGGTGCGGATCTCGCGCAGGCCGTCCGGGGTGACCAGGTCGCTGTAGGTGCGCTTGTCGCCCGCCTTGACGAAGTCGTACGGCGCGCCCGACGCGTTGATCAGCTGCACCAGCGGGACGCGGAGCTGCCGCTTGAGCGCCTTGAGGTTCGAGACCTCGAACGACTGCACGTAGACCTTGGCGTTGTGCCGGTTCAGGCCGTTGCGGTTGAGCACGTCCACCAGCTTGGGCTCAAGCGGGAGCTTGATGTCCTGGAAGTAGGTGGGGTGCTTGGTCTCCGGGTAGAGGCCGATGGTGCGGCCCAGTTCGCGGGAGAGGCGACGGGAGAGGTCGACCACCTCCTGGAAGGTGGGGATCTCGTAGCGGCCGTTGTAGAGGGTGTTGCGCGGCCGGATGTCCGGGATGCGCTCGTTGGCGCGCAACGTCTTCAGCTCGGCGAGCGTGAAGTCCTCGGTGAACCAGCCGGTGACGGACGCGCCGTCGATCACCTTCGTGGTCTTGCGGGCCGCGAACTCGGGCTTCGTGGCGACGTCGGTGGTGCCGCCGATCTCGTTCTCGTGCCGGGCGACCAGCTGGCCGTCCTTTGTGGACACCAGGTCGGGCTCGATGTAGTCCGCGCCCAGCCGTGCGGCCAGCTCGTAGGAGGCCAGGGTGTGCTCGGGGCGGTAGCCCGACGCGCCCCGGTGGCCGATCACGATCGGGCCGTTCGGCCGGTGCGCGCCGGCCTGGCTCTCGTTCTGCGCCGTCGCCGAGGGCAAGGTCACTGCCCCGGCCACGGCCAGCGCGGCGAGTGCCGCCCAGACGATCCTTGTCCGCACCATGGCCGACCTCCCTGTTCCGCGAACCTGACGCGCGGCAGCCTCGTTGCGTGCCGCGACCTGCCGGTCACCGCAGGGTGAAGCGGGGACCACGTCATGGTGAACTGGTGGTGTTCCCGGCTATTCCCGGGCCAGGGCGGCTTCTTCGAGGTCCAGTTCGCGCAGGACGCGGAACAGGACTTCGTCGTCGATCCGGCCCTCGTCGCGGGCCTCCACGAAGACCTGGCGTTCGGCGTCCAGCATGGTCCGGCGCAGGCGTCGGTAGGCGGCGGCGGGGCTTTCGTCCTCCTGCCGGCCCAGGCGTTCCCAGGCGGCGTTGCCCCGGTGCTCGGCCAGGATGCGGAGGCGTCCGACGATGTGGTCGGGGGTCTGGTCGCCGTTGTCGACCAGTTGGTCCAGGCGGTCCACGGCGGCCTGGGCGGCGGCGTGCTGGACCTGGGCTTCGGCCAGGGCGTCCTGGTGTTCGTCGTCGCCTCTGATGCCGAGTTTGCGGATCACCCAGGGGAGGCTGAGGCCCTGGATCAGGAGGGTGCCGACGGTGACCACGAAGGCGCAGAACACGATCACGTCGCGGCCGGGGAGGTCGAGGGGGAGGGCGCTGGCGGCGGCGAGTGAGACCACGCCGCGCATACCGGCCCAGGACAGGACGGTGATGTCCCGCCAACCGGGGCGTTTCTCCTTGGTGCGGATGCGTTTGGAGAGGACGCGGGGCAGGTAGGCGGCCGGGTACATCCAGATGAAGCGGATGGCGATGGTGGCCAGGAGGGTGGCTGCCGCGCCCCAGAGGAGGGTCGGGGTGATTTCGGCGTTCGTGATGGTGGAGTTGAGTTGCAGGCCGATCAGGGCGAAGACGAAGGACTCCAGGAGGACGTCTACGGAGCGCCACACGGCGGTGTCCTGGAGGCGGGTGTAGTAGGAGCTTTTCGGGGCTTGGTGGCCGATGTAGAGGCCGGCTACTACGACGGCCAGGACGCCGGAGGATTCGAGTTCTTCGGCGAAGAGGTAGGCGCCGAAGGGGACGAGCATGCCCAGGGAGCTCTCCATCACGCCGTCGTGGAGGCGGGCTCGGATCTTGCAGACGCCGATGCCGATGACCAGGCCGATCAGGACGCCGCCGCCGGCGCTGATGGCGAAGGTCTTGCTGCCGTCCAGCCAGGTTGCTGTTGTGCCCAGGGCGGCGGCTACGGCGACTTTGTAGGCGGTCAGGGCGGTGGCGTCGTTGATCAGGCTCTCGCCGGTCAGGAGGGTCATCGTGCGGCGGGGGAGGTTCAGGCGGCGGCCGATCGCCACGGCGGCGACTGCGTCCGGGGGTGCCACTACCGCGCCTAGGACCAGGGCAGCGGGGAGGGGGAGGTCGGGGATGACGAGGTGTGCGGTCCAGCCGACTGCGGCGGTGGTGACCAGGACCAGGCCGATGGCCAGGAAGCCGATGGGGCGGAGGTTGGCTCGGATGTTGTGGTACGAGCTGTCCAGGGCCGCGGAGTAGAGGAGGGGCGGGAGGACCAGGACCAGGACCAGTTCGGGTTCGAGGGCGAAGGTGGGTAGGCCGGGGATGAAGGAGACGGCCAGGCCTGTCGCGACCAGGACGAGGGGGGCCGGGGCCGACAGGCGTTTGGCGGCTGCGGTGACGAGGAGCGCGCCGAGGAGCAGGAGCAGCAGTTCCGGACCGTGCATGGCGCAATCTTGCGTGATGATGGCGGGTATGACCTGTCCTCACGTCGCTTTGCTGCCCGATTCGGTGTCGCCGGACACGGAGGAGGGGTGTGCCGACTGCCTGGCCCTGGGCGAGCACAACTGGGCCCACCTGCGGATGTGTCTCGGGTGCGGGCACGTGGCCTGCTGTGATTCCAGTCCTCGGCGGCATGCGACCGCGCACTTCCGGGCGGAGGGACATCCGGTGATGCGGTCGGTCGAGCCCGGGGAGGAGTGGCGGTGGTGCTACGAGGACGGGCGGGTGGTGTGACCGTCGGGGTTCTTTACAGTCCCTTTAGACGGTTGTAGGCGGTTGGGCTATGGCTGTGACCGGTGACACAAGTAGCTTCGTGAGCGCAGGATACGAGCGCGACACGAAGGGGTGCGCGTGTCGACCAAGCCACAGGCTGATGTCGCCGAACTGATCGCGGAATACGACGAGGAGCGGCCGTCGCGGGTGTTGTCGCGGCGGTGGGATCTCGGGGTCTGGGTAGCGGGTCTCGGGATTTCGCTGCTGGTGTTGAAGCAGGTGTTCTGGCCGTTCGCCAAAGGCGGTCAGTATTACCTGGTGATCTTCCTGGCGGTTACCCTGCCGTTGGTCTTCCTCTGTTACCGGGGGCGGCGGGGTGGACGGGAGGATCCGGGGCCGGTCGACTGGGTGCTGGCGCTGCTGGCGTTTGTGGTCGGTGCCTATCCGTTGTTCGGCGGGTTCGACGCGTTTCTGGATCGGCAAGGGCAGTTGAGCGACCTTGACGTGGTCGCGGGGACTGTGTTGCTCCTGTTGGTCCTGGAGGCGTGTCGGCGGACTACCGGGTGGGTGCTGCCGGTGGTGTGCGTCGGGTTCATCGCGTTTGCCTACTACGGTGGGTTTCTGCCGCCGTCCTGGGCTGTTTCCCATGCCGGGGTGGACTTCGGGCAGATCATCAACGGGTTCTACAACGATGCCACCGGGTTCTACGGGACTCCGTTGGACGTTGCGGCCACGTATATCGTGCTGTTCACGATCTACGGGTCCGTGTTGAACGCTTCGGGGGCCGGGGCGTTCTTCGTGGACATCAGCTTCTCGGCGTTTCGGAAGTCGCGGACCGCTCCCGGGCGTACTGCGGCTACGGCCGGCTTCCTGTTGGGGACCGTGTCGGGGTCCGGGACGGCCACCACCGTGTCGCTCGGGGCGGTGACCTGGCCGATGTTGCAGAAGGCCGGGTATCCACGGGAGAGTGCGGGCGGGCTGCTCGCGGCCTCGGGGATCGGGGCGATCCTGTCGCCGCCCACGTTGGGTGCGGCGGCGTTCATCATCGCCGAATATCTTGAGACCTCGTACTTGCAGGTGTTGATCTGGGCGATCCTGCCCACCCTGCTGTACTACCTCGGGATTGCGCTCGCGGTGGAGATTGATGCCCGGCGGTTCGGGGCCAAGGCGGTCGACATCGACTCGCCGAGTCCCTGGGTGCTGCTCAAGAGGGGTGGGTATCACTTTCTTTCGCTCGCGGTGATCGTGGTTTTCCTGGCGTTGGACATCCCGGTGTATTCGGCTGTGGTGTATGCGACCGGGGTTGCCGCGGTGTTCGCCCTTGTGGCGCAACGGGGTGACGTTCGTGCCTGGTTGCGGGCGATGGCGGATTCGTTGTCGCTCGGGGTTCGTAGTGCGTTGCCGGTTATCGCGGTCTGTGCGGCGGCCGGGGTTATTACCTCTACTATCACCAAGACCGGGTTGGGGCAGGAGCTTGCCTCGGCCTTGGTCGACGTGGCCGGCTTTGTGTCTTCCAACCCGGCTGTCGTGTTGTTCGTGACCGTGGTGTTGGCGGCGGTTGCGGTGAGTGTGTTGGGGCTGGCGGTTCCGGTCACCGCCTCGTTCATCATTTCGTGGGTGGTGATCGGGCCCGCGCTGATCGAGCTGGGCGTGGCTCGTGAAGAGGCGGCGATGTTCATCTTCTACTACGCCGTTTTGTCCGAGGTGACGCCGCCGACCGCGTTGGCCGCTGTTGCGGCTGCCGCCATCACGGGCGGCGATGTCATGAAGACGATGTGGCGGACGTGGAAGTACACGTTGCCGGCTTTCCTTGTGCCGCTTGCGTTTGTGTTGACGGACAACGGTGCCGGACTGTTGCTTCGTTCGTCCTTTGTGGACTCGCTGTGGGTGTTCCTGGTGTCGGCGGTCGGGGTGGCCGCGCTGGCCGCCGTCACCGGGGGGTGGCTGTTCGGTCCCGCTCGGTGGCCGGAGCGGCTGCTGTGCGTGCCTGCTGCCGTCGCTCTTCTTTATCTGCAACCGGTCACCGTCGTTGTCGGGTTCGCCTTCCTGGCTGCCGCGGTGGCTGTGCACCTGCTCCTGCCGAAGATGTCGTTGCGGGGAAAGGAACGAGATGCGTAGCTGGAAGGTCCCGGTTGTGGGGTTGGCGCTCGTGCTGGTCGCGGCCGGGTGCGGTGGGAAGCGTGAGGCGGCCGGGGGTCAGTCCGGGGCGGCCTGTGAGGCGGCCGAGGGGCGGGTGACCATCGCCACCGGGAACTCGGGCGGCGTGTACTACGTCGTCGGGGGCGGGTTGGCGAAGTTGATCAGTGACAACACGAAGCTCAAGGCCACGGCGGCCGAGACCGGGGCTTCGGTGCAGAACATCCAGCAGTTGGTGAACGGTGACTACGACCTGGCGTTCTCGTTGGCGGACACGGCGGCGGACGCGGTGAAGGGGAAGGGCGCGTTCGAGGGGAAGCCGCAGCAGATCCAGGCGTTGACCCGGCTGTACCCGAACTACACGCAGGTTCTGGTGCGGGCTTCCAGCGGGATCAATTCGATTGCCGACATGAAGGGCAAGCGGATCTCCACCGGGTCGCCCAAGTCGGGGACTGAAGTGATCGCGAACCGGCTGTTGACGGCGGCCGGGCTCGATCCGGCGGCGGACATCTCGGCGCAGCGGCTGGATCTGGCCAAGACCGCCGACGGGATGAAGGACGGCAGCCTTGACGGGCTGGTGTGGTCCGGTGGGCTGCCCACCGCGCAGATCACCGACATCACGACGTCGTTGAAGGACCAGGTGAAGTTCATCGACATCACGCCGTTGCTGCCGAAGTTGAAGGAGGTCAACTCCGTCTACGACAAGGGCGCCATTCCGGCGGCGACCTACGGGCAGCCGGCCGACGTGCCGACCGTCGTGGTGCCGAACGTGCTGCTCGTGCGGCCGAACTTCCCGGACGGCAACGCGTGCGCCGTGACCAGGCTGCTGTTCGACAAGAAGTCCGAGCTGGAGAAGATCCATCCGGCGGCGAAGGACATCGTGAAGGAGAAGGCCTCCTTGACCGATCCGGTGCCGCTGCACGCCGGTTCGCTGGACGCGTTGGGGAGCTGACCGGGGCGGTCATCTAGGCTTCCGCACCGTGCGTGTCCTGGTCATCGGGTCTGGCGCCCGTGAACATGCCCTTGTCCTCGCCTTGTCGCGGGACCCTTCGGTGATCGCGCTGGCCTGCGCACCCGGCAATGCCGGTATCGCGGGCCTGGCCGAGATCTACGGGGTCGACGCGGGCGACTCGGAAGCGGTCACCGCCCTGGCCAAGGAGTGGAACGCCGACCTCGTCGTGGTCGGGCCGGAGCAGCCCCTGGTGGCGGGTGCGGCGGACGCCGTGCGGGCCGCCGGTATCCCCTGCTTCGGCCCGTCCGCCGCGGCGGCCCGGATCGAGGGGTCCAAGGCGTTCGCGAAGGACGTCATGGCGGCGGCGGGCGTGCCGACGGCGACGTCCGAGGTCGTGGACAACCCGGCCCGGCTGGACGCGGCGCTCACCCACTTCGGGCCGCGCTGGGTGGTGAAGGACGACGGGTTGGCAGCGGGCAAGGGCGTGGTGGTCACGTCCGACCGGGCGGTGGCCCGCGCGCACGCGATGACGTTGCTCGACAACGGCCACCCGGTGCTCCTGGAATCGTTCCTGGACGGGCCCGAGGTGTCGCTGTTCTGCCTGGTCGACGGCTCGGCCGTGGTGCCGTTGCTGCCCGCGCAGGACTTCAAGCGGGTGGGTGACAACGACTCGGGTCCGAACACGGGCGGCATGGGCGCTTATGCCCCGGTGCCGTGGGGGCCGGCGGACTTGGTGGACACGATCGTGGCTTCCTGTGTGCAGCCGGTGGTCGACGAGTTGGCGCGGCGGGGGACTCCGTTCAGCGGTCTGCTGTACGCGGGGCTGGCTTTGACGTCGTCGGGGCCGCAGGTCATCGAGTTCAACTGTCGGTTCGGCGACCCGGAGACGCAGGCCGTGGTGGCGCTGCTGCGTACGCCGTTGGCGGGGTTGTTCCTGGCTGCGGCTCGGGGCGATCTGTCGTCGGTGGGGGCGTTGGACTGGGCGGACGGGTTTGCGGTCACGGTGGTGGTGGCTGCCGAGGGGTACCCCGGTCGTCCCCGTACGGGTGATGTTGTGACCGGGGGTGAGGCGGAGGGTGTGCTTCATGCCGGTACTCGTCGGCGTGAGGACGGGGCCGTGGTGTCGACGGGTGGGCGGGTGCTGTCCGTTGTGGGTACAGGTGCCTCTTTGAGCGAGGCCCGTGCTGAGGCGTATCGGCGGGTCGAGGGTGTTCACCTGACCGGTTCGCACCACCGGACTGATATCGCCCTGCGTGCGGCGAACGGTGAGATCGAGGTTCCGTAGGCTGGCTCAGGGGCTCGCGTCGAGCCGGGCCACGATGTGGCGGGTTGTCTCCGGTAGTCGGGATGTGACTGTGTCCGGTGCTGCGGTGTGTGCGCTGAGCAGGATGAGGACACCTGCGTCGCCGAGTCGCTTCGCGGTGGCTATGCCGCGTTGGCCGGGGTGGATGGCGTCGGCGTAGGTGGCCGCGAGGTCGCCGACGTTCGGCACGGGTGTCACGTCGGCGCGGTTCCGGGTGGCGCCCTCGAACGCGGCGGAGACCGTGGTGCGGCCGTTCGGCAGGTAGAGGATCGTGAGCGCGGCGAACGTGACCTTGTCGGCGTCGCGGTAGTCGCATTGGTAGGTCGTGTTGCCGTCGGGCTTGCGGCGAACCGGCTCTTCGACGCGTTCGACCTGTCCCGGGTAGTCCGTCAGCCAGGCCACTTCGTCGGTGCGCAGGAGCGCGCAGACGGAGGAGGTCGGGGTTGCCGTGCTCAGGCTGACGGCGGTGACCGTCGTGCGTGGCGGTGAGGGGACCGTCGTCGGAGGTCGGACCTCTGCTGTCGGCTGGTTGTCGGCGACCGAACAGCCGCTGAGCAGGGCGATTGCGGTTAGGGCTCCGATCACTCGCTCGGCGCGGCTTGGTGCAGCCATGACCGACCCTCCGGCTCGTTGTCTGCGTGCATCTCCCGCAGTGCCTTCGCACATAGGTCATGGCACTGGGCGACGGCCCGTTCGCTCAGGCTGAGGCTGACCTCGAACGTGCCGAAGAACGTGATCTCCGCGTGGCGTCCGCCGGGATCTGTGTCGATCTTGATCCGGCTCGCGTCGTCAAGTGACGCCCACATGCCGCCGCGTACCGGTTCAGGGTCGGACACGACACGCCTCCTGTCTATCTGTGATCAATTGTGTACCTACGGTAATCTACGTTCGTACTCCTCGGGTATTGCCCGATCGAGTGAGAGTTACGTCCGTAGGTTAGAGGGGGAGAAAGTGGCCGTTCGACTGCCGAGCACCGAACACGTCCAGGTGGCGGCGACGCTGCGCCGGATGCGTGAGCAGGCCAAGGTCAGCCGGGACGAGGCCGCGATGGTGCTGGGCTGCACGGACTCGAAGATCGGCGATCTGGAGACGGGGCGGTCCAAGCCGAAGCCGCAGGAGTTGGAACGGCTGCTGGACCACTACGGCGTGCCCGTGCGGGAACGGGACGACCTCGTGCGCTTCGCCCGCGAGTCGCGCGGCCGACGGCCCCGCAGCCCGCATGTCACGTCGGTCATCCCGGCGCACCACCGACGTGCCGTCGACCTTGAGTCCCAGGCCCTGTCATCGATCTTCTGCTCGTCCGACGTGATCCCGGGTGTGGTGCAGACACGCGGCTACGCGGAAGCCGTGCTGCGTTGGAGTAGGGAGAACGAGCCCGAGGAGGTCGCCCGCCTGCTGGAACTCCGGATGGAGCGTGCGGCAGTGCTCACCCGGACCGATCGTCCTCCGCTTCGGTACTGGTGCATCCTCGGCGAGGCCGCGCTTCGTACCGACATCGGTGGTCCCGAGGTCATGCGTGAGCAGGTCAAGCACCTCATCCAGCTCAACAGCACCAGGGAGAACGTGGTGATCCAGGTGCTGCCTCAAGGAGTGGGTGCACACGCGTTCCTCGGGATGACCGTGACGCTGCACCGGTTTCCCGTTCCTGCGCCGGACATGCTCCTGGTGGAGGGTTACGGGCGTGAGATGGTGCGGGATAATGCGAACGAGGTCGCACGTGCGACCCACCACCTGGACCTGTTGAAGGCCACGGCGCTTGGTCTGGAAGACAGCACGGAGTTCCTTCGGCGGGTCCACCGGGAGCTGGGAGTGGACTAGATGTCGCTGAAGGTCAACGAGTGGTTCCTGCCACGTCGTACCTCGAACACCAACACATGTGTCGAGACCAAGTTCACCGACGACGCGGTGTACGTGCGCAACAACCTGCGTCCTGACGCGGGCACCGCCACGTTCACCCACGAGGAGTGGACGATCTTCGTGGCGGGCGTCAAGGACGGCGACTACGACGTCTGAGGCACGTCGGAACCAGCCTTGCCCAGACCTGGACCTGTTGAAGGCTACGGCGTTTGGTCTGGAAGACAGCACGGAGTTCTTTCGGCGGGTCCACCGGGAGCTAGGGAGTGGATAGGTGTCGCTGAAGGTCAACGAGTGGTTCCTGCCGCGTCGTACGTCGAACAGCAACACGTGTGTTGAGACCAAGTTCACCGACGACGCCGTGTACGTGCGCAACAACCTGCGTCCGGAGGCGGGTACCGCCACGTTCACGCATGACGAGTGGGCGATCTTCGTGGCGGGTGTCAGGGACGGCGACTACGACGTCTGAGCGAGCGCCGGAACCATCCCGTCTCCTGGTTCGTCCAACCTCAGACCCGGCTCACGCGGTCGTTGGTAGCCTGCAAACCGGGACCAATCCGTTACCGAACGTACGGGGGATGGGCGTCGTGGCAGAGGACAACGGCCTACTGGGAGCCGTCGCCGGCGTGGGCGGGGCCATCGGGCGTGCGGTCGGCGAGATGTTCGCGGCGGAGAAGCGGCTCGGGGCCACGCTGGCGAGGACACCGGCAGCGGGACAGAAGTTCGAGGTCACCAAGGAGACCGTCCTCCAGGCGGGCACAGTCATCGACGCCCAGGTGGACAACCTTCGTCGGGCCTACCGTCACGCCTCCAGGGAACTGCGGGTCCAGTTGGACGGCGCGGACGACGTGAACTCCGACATCGCGGCAGCGTGGAACGACCGGCTGGTCGATGGTGACGGCTCGTACGCGCAGCGGATCAAGGAATATTTGGAGAGCCTGGAAGGGCTTGTCTCACAGCTCCGTGCCGCCGCTGTGCAGTACGGGCACACCGAAGAGGAAGTCAAGGCTGCGATGGGGTCGGCACGTGCGGCTGGCTAAGGGGATCGTCGCAGCTCTGTTCGTCGCGGTCGCGGTCGCCGGCTGCACGACCGGTGGGACGACTGGAACGCCGACCCCGGCGACGAAGGACGTCGGGTCGGTCGATCCGACGACGTCCAAGGCGACTTCGCCGCGCCCCAAGGAACTCAAGCTCGACGGCGTGGACCCGTGCAAGCTGTTCACCACCGCGCAGCGGGGCGAACTCAAGATCGACGAGTCCGAAAGCGAGCAGGCGGAAGTTGTGAAGGGCACGAAGTCGCCCTCCTGTGCCTATACGAGCAACGGCACGAAGTCCTACTCCTACAGTGTGACTTTGATTGTTCACGAGGGCATCGACTACTGGGACGGCCCCGGCAACCTCGACGTGGTTGCCACGAAGGTGTCCGGCTTCGCGGCCTCTCAGGTTTTCCTCAAGGGGACCTCGACCTTCGACTGCTCGGTCACGGTCGACGTGGCCGACAAGCAGCAGCTGTTCGTGCAGTTCTTGCCGTACACGAATGGGTCGTTCACCAAAGACGAGATGTGCCAGAACGCGGCCAAGGGTGCCGAATCCGCGCTCGCGACGCTACAGACGTTGAAGTGAGGGGAAGCCGTGACCGGTTTCAGGCAGATCCAGGATCACCGCTTCGAGGGTTACAACAATCAGGCGCTGGCAGAGCTGGTCGTCAAGTTCTCGTCCAGCGATGCCGCCCAGAAGTTCAGCGATGCCTCGCACGCGCTGAGGCAGTTGGCGGGCACTCTCGCCGAGGTCGATGAGGCACTGCGCACCGAGCTGAAGAAGCTCGGCATCGAGTGGCAGGG
>CBHFOL010000059.1:0-30397 GCA_965995405.1 uncultured Saccharothrix sp. | reverse complement strand
GTGTCAGGTCCGGTGCGAGCGCGACGATCTCGCCGTCCTTGCGCTCGGCCCGCTGGACGATCTCGTTGACCCACTTGAGGACCTTGGCCGAGTCGGCGGTGACCGGCCGGGTCATGGTGATGTTGGTCCAGGTGATCCGGGACGGAAGCTGCCAGGTGAACCCGTTGTTGCCGCCCTCGGCGAACTGCTCGACCTCCACCTGCGCGCCCAGTCCTTCGCAGGTGTGGAACGCGCCCAGGTCGTCGCCCGCTATGGACAGTTGGAAGAAGACGCTGCTGGCGAAGACGGTGTCGGTCATCGGGCTCTCCTGTCGTGCGGGTTCAACTGGTGCCGGTCCGGCTGTCACTCCGGCTCTGCTGTCACGCCGGGTCAGCGGCGTCGGTCGTGCAGCCGGCCGAAGCGTTCCCGGCCGGTGCGCAGTTCGGCGCGCAGCAGCCTGGCGACCGGTTCGAGCAGCCTGCGGGCGAGGTCGTCCACGTCGTCGTTTGTCTGATCGGCCTTGGATGTCCGGTGGTCCGCGTGCCCAGCCGTTGCCGGCCCGGCGGCTGCGTGCCTGGCAGCGGTCGGCTCGCCAGTCGTCGGCCCGGTGGTTGTGGGTGTTGTGGGTCCGGTCTTGGCCGCGATCTCCGACGTCCCGGCGGGCTGCGACCTCTGGACGACGGTGGGGTTCGTGATGCGGAAGCCTTGCGGCGTAGGTGTCTTCCGGCCATCGGCCGGCTGACGCTGAACGGCGGTGCGGCTCGCCACCACAGTGTGGGCAGGGGTTCGCGGTCCTGTGCCGGACGCGATTGCGGCCTGGGCGATGTCGAGAGGTGCGGGACCTGTCGCCGGGTGTGGTGCGGCGACCGGCATGGCGGATGTCCGTGTCGTGTGGTCGGGCAGCCGTGCGGGTTCCGATCGCACAACCCGCTGTACCGGCGCGGGTGCCATCGCTTGCCGCGCCGACGTGGCCGATACCGGTTGTGCCGACGTGCCGCGCACACTTCGGACGCGCTGCACCGCAGCCCGCGAGCCTGACGGAACCTTGCCGGATGTGCTGGAGGAACCTGATGACGGGGTGCCCGGCAGCGCCTTCTCCAGCGGTGCTCGCGTTTGCGTCCAGCGTGGCTTCACCACGGGGCGCGGTCCGGCGGACGGGGTGGTCGGCGCGGCGTCCTCCATACGCAGTCGCGGGGTCAGTGGCCTGTTCCCCAGCAACGGCACCGTTCGCTGGACCACCGGAACGCTCGTGGGGTGCGCCGATGAGCTCACTTCACCGCTGTCGTGCCGGATTGTGGGAACCGACGGAGTGCTTCCGGTGTCTGTAGTCGCGGTGTGCGGTTGTGGTGTCGACGGTGCGAGGCGGACTATCGGGACCACGGGGGTGTGCTTCGGCGGCGGCGTTCGCGGGGCGTCGACGGGGTTGGTGCTGCGCTGGACTGGTGCCGGGGACACACTCGGCGGAACGGTGGGCTTGCGCCTGGTGGGAATGGCTTCGGACGTGGCCGTGGCGGGAATCGCCGGAAGCTGCTCGCCCAGTCCTGTCCTGAGGCGGATCGGTGGTGGGTCCATTGCCTTGGCAGGTGCGGGGTTCGCCGGCTTCGCCTCGCGCTGAACCGAGGCGGCAGGTGCGGGGGAAGCGACGCCAGGGTTCAGCGCCGGCATGTCGGTCGGGGGCAGGACAGTCGCAGGTAGGGCGGTCGCAGGCAGGGCAGTGGGGGACAGAGCAGTCGCGGGCATTCGCTCCATCGGCGCACCCAACATCGGCGAACCCGACACCGATGCACGCTGGATCGGCGCGTCCTGGATCGGCGCACTCCGGATCTGCGCGGCCGGTGAACCGGTGGCCTCGGACGAGTTCGCCGCCATCCGCACGACTGGCACGACACCCGTTCCCGACGTGGTGACTCCACCGGCATCCGTACCTTCGACCCGCTGCACAATAGGCAACGGGTCGGTACCACCGACAGCCCGAGTCCGTTGCACCGCAGGCAGATCACCAGCAGCACCAGCAGGCTCGCGCCGCCGTACCACAGGCGACGCGTCACCACCGGCAACTTCAAGCCGTTGTACCGCAGGCGATGCGCCGGGGCTCGCACCACCCCCAACATCCGCTCCGGCCGAACCATCCCGCCCGTCACCAGACGATGGGCCGGCCCGCAACGACCGTACGACCGGCAACTGGCGAACCTGACCGGCAGGTCGGCCGGCCCTCGTCAGCGGCGGCCCGGCCGGACGAAGCTGCACGACCGGAGACCGCCGCCGCTCCCCCATCGTCGATACTCGATCGGCCGGTTCCGACGAACCCACCGATTCGTCCCGACCAACCGGCTCCGCCCGACCAGCCAGTTCAGCCCGACCAGATGGTTCAGCCCGACCAGATGGTTCCACGCCACCAAGGTGTTCCGCTCGACCAGCCGGATCTGCCCGACCAGTCGGCTTCGCACCGGCAGATGGTTCCACCCGACCTGCCGGCTCCACCCGAGCACCCGATCCCGCTCCACCAACCGGCTTCGCCCGCACCGCAGGTTCTGTCCGGCCAGACGGCTTCTCCCCACCAGCTCGCTGCACCGGCCCGACCGGCTCTGCCCGACGAACCGGCCCCACCCGACCAGCAGGCTCCACTCGACCACCAGGCTCCACCGGCCCGACGGGCTCAGCCCGACCAGCCGATTCCGCCCCACCAGCCCGCTTCGCCCTCCCCGCAGGCTCTGCCCGACCAACCGACTCTGCCCCACCAGCCCGTTTCCCTCGCTCCGCGGGCTCTGCCCGACCAACCGACTGAGCCCGGCCGACCGGTTTCGCCCGCCCAGCCCGCTGTACCCGAACAGGCGGCTTCGTCCGGCCTGCTCGTTCCCCTCCGCCAGACGGCTTCGTCCGGCCAACCCGCTCCGCACCACCAAATGACTCCGCCGAGACAGCCGGCCCCTCCGGAACGTCCTGCCGCCACACCACAGGCAGAGCACCGCCGGGGTGACCCCACTCCGGCGCACGCTGCACGGCCAAGCCGTGCAGCACCCCCGCCGGAGCCCCTGCCCCCACCGAATGCCCCAGCCCGGTGCCGAACGTGTGGTCCTGCCAGGACGTCAACCCGTCCCGGAAGCGCAACCCGTCACCGACCGCCACGCTGTCCCGCCGGATCACCCCGGCCGAAGGTGCGACAGCACGCCAACCACCGTCCCACGCCGGCCGCGCGGCACTCCGCGTCTCCGCAGCAGCCGCCCCACCGGACCGCCTACGCCCCCGGAACCGGTCCCAGAAGGACATGGTTCACCTCCCCTCGTTCACCCTGGTGTTGATCCGCGCGATCTCCCCGACCCAACGCCTGCGCTCGTGGTGCTCCAGGTCCAGGATCTCCTCGCGCGGCCAGTGGAAGTGGTAGGCCACGTACGCGACCTCCTCCAGCAGCCGTTCGGCCGCGTACGTCACGATTCCCCCAGGCGACCACCGGCGAGGTCGACCTCGAACGCCGTGCCGCACGACGGGCAGGACACACCGGCCCGGGTGTGGCCCTCACTGTTGATTCGCCGGTAGAAGTCCTGGAGGAACGCGATGTCGGTCGCGTACATCTGCTCGACAACGCCCGCGTGCACCTCGGCGACCCCGCCCAGTTCGGTGATGACCTGGCTGAGCAGCACCACGCTGAGGTAGCCGGGGTTCTCCTTGACCCGCATGTCGATCTGGGGCCGCAGCTCGTCCCGCGCGGTGGCCAGGCGCATCCGGCCGTGCCGGTGCAGCACGCCGTCGGAGTCGACGTACCCGCGCGGGAGCTCGAAGTCGAACACCGTGCGCAACGCGCCGCCCGTCGCGGTGTCCCGTTCCGGTTGTCCGGTCTCGACCAGCTCGTCCAGCTGGTCGAGCGCGATCGACCGCCGCCTCATTCGACCTTGATCCCCTCGAAGACGAGGGTCACCTTCTCCGTCGCCGCGCTGGACTCGCCGGCCTTGAGCGACGGGCCTTCCCACTTGCTGGCCCACGCGTTGGTCAGCTGCATCCGCCGGACCGAGTTCCCCTCGGAATCCTTGATCTCGATGGTGATGTTCTGCCGGGCCGAGGTGACCGCGCCCTTCTCCAGGGTCTCCTTGAGCCACTTGGTGAACTCACTGCTCGTGTCGAGCCCCCTGGTCAGGGTGACCTCGCCACCCTTCTGCGCGCCGGGCTGCTTGCGGATGATCGGCTTGCCGGTGGGTGTCACCTGGAACACCTCGACCACGTCCTCCTCGACGGTCAGCCCGCTGACCTCCTGGAGGGACTCGACCTTGTAGCCGCCCAGCTCCACGCCGAAAACATGGGTGGAGAGGGCGTCGCCTTCTGCTGGCATGGACGCATCCGCCTTCCTGGTTCACGTGCCCCGCACGGGGCCTATTCGTTGACGAGGCTGGTGCTGTCGGAGAACTGCGACAGCCGGAACACCACGAACTCGGCCGGCTTGACCGGTGCCACGCCGATCTCGCAGACGACCTGGCCGAGGTCGATGGACTCCTGCGGGTTGTTCTCGCCGTCGCACTTGACGTAGAACGCCTCCGCCGGGGTCCGCCCGAACAGCGCGCCCTGCCGCCACTGCTCGGTGAGGAACGCGGTGATGTTGCGCCGGATGCTGGACCACAGCCGGTCGTCGTTGGGCTCGAACACGACCCACTGGGTGCCGATCAGGATCGACTCCTCCAGGAAGTTGAACAGCCGCCGCACGTTGAGGTAGCGCCACGCCGGGTCGGAGGACAGCGTGCGAGCACCCCAGATCCGGATGCCGCGGCCGGGGAACGCGCGCACGCAGTTCACGCCGATCGGGTTCAGCAGGTCCTGTTCGCTCTTGCTCAGCCCGGTCTCCAGGTCCACCGCGCCCCGGATCACCTCGTTGGCCGGTGCCTTGTGGACGCCGCGCTCCACGTCGTTGCGGGCCCACACGCCCGCGACGTGACCGGACGGCGGCACCATGATGTTCCGCCCGCCGGCCGGGTCGAAGACCTTGATCCACGGGTAGTAGAGCGCCGCGTAACGGGAGTCGTAGCCCGCCTCGTCCAGCCGCCACGTGCGGACCCGTTGCGCGGACAGGCCGGGCGGGGTGTCCAGCACGGCGACCCGGTCGCCCATCTGCTCGCAGTGCGAGATCATCGCCAGCTGCACGGTCTTGACGCCTTCGAGGTCGATCAGGCCGCGCTGGTAGGCGGTCATCAGGTCGGGCGTGACGACCATGGTGATCTCGTCGACGCTCTCCAGACCGCCGAAACCGGTGCGGGCCTCCGGGTCGCCCAGGTATTCCTGCGCGTCGACCACGGCGGGCAGCGCCGCGCCGTCGGAACCGGCCGCGGGCAGCGTCACGGACTGCTTGTCCGGCCGGGCCAGGGCACCGGTCGGCTGTTCGGTGATCCCGATCAGCTTGGACCGCTCGGAAACCTGGGTCACGACGTAGTTCTTGACGTTCTTGCGGGTGGAGACGTCGTAGGTCTCCACGACCTTGCCGTCCTGGCGGACGAGCAGCTTGAAGCGGTCGTCGGCCGGGTTCTCGCCGTCGGCGTCGGCCACCTCGACCGTGACGTCGCCCGTCACGCCGGGCTGCGCGGCGATCCGCAACCCGCCCAGCGCCACGGGATTCGGCGTCGGCGGCTTGGGTTCGGTGCCCGCCGGCGGCCCGCCGACCCGCACCACGTACGCCGCGCCGCCGCCGTTGGCGAAGTAGCCGTAGACGGCGTGCGGGAGGTAGGTGTGCTCCACGAAGCCGCCGAAGTTCTGCACGTACTGGTTCCAGTTCGCCACCAGGGTCGCCTGGTGGAAGGGTCCCCGCTCGGCGAAGCCGACGAACGCGGCCACCGCCGTGCCGACACCCTCGATCGGCCGTGCTCCGGACTGGACCTCCTCCACGTACACGCCGGGTGAGAGGTACTGCGGCATGGTCGCTCCTGTCTGGTGTGCGCTTCTCCCGCTCTGGTTCCACCAGCCTCCTTGCACCGGCCGCACGGCGGCAGGTCCGCCCGCTCCCGGTCGGGGGCAGGCCCGGTGCGCGAACGGGCACCGTGTGCCGGTTCTGCCCCTTCTCCTCTTCCGCAGCCGGAAGCCGTTGCCGTAACACGGGATCGGACCACCGCGAAGAGACTTGGACGCGCGACCACGAGACACCGGACCACAAACCGCATCGCACGACGAACCCGCAACCGGCGCAGGACAGCCCGAGCCACCGACCGTCAGGCCGGGACCGAAGCCACTTGTCAGCCGGCCAGGTAGGGCCCGAACTCGTTCTCCGACACCAGCCTGCCCAGCTTGCGGTACTCCTGGTGGATCGACGCGACGACGTCGGACATCGCCACCGGCCGGTCGGCGTCGGCGGCCAGGTACGCGGCGGTCACCGCGCACGAGCGGATCGACCCGCCCGTCAGCTCGAAGCGCTCGGCGCAGAACGCCAGGTCCAGGTCGGCGGCACGGGGCAGCGCGGTGCCCAGGCACCGGTCCCACAGCGCACGCCGCTGGGCCACATCGGGCACCGGGAAGTCCGCGATGACGTCGATCCGCCTGGTGAACGCTTCGTCCACATTGGACTTCATGTTGGTGGTCAGCACCGCGATACCGTCGAAGGACTCCATGCGCTGCAACAGGTACGCCGATTCCACGTTGGCATACCGGTCCCGCGCGTCCTTGACCTCGGACCGCTTGCCGAACACCGCGTCCGCCTCGTCGAACAGCAGCACCCCGTGCACACCGGCCGCCTCGGTGAAGATCCGCTCCAGGTTCTTCTCCGTCTCGCCGACGTACTTGTCCACCACCGTGGACAGGTCGACCACGTACAGGTCCATCCCGATCTCGGCCGCGACGACCTCGGCGGACATCGTCTTGCCGGTGCCGGACTCGCCCGCGAACAGCGCCACCACCCCGCGCCCCCGACCGCCGCCGGGCCGCATCCGCCACTCGCCCAGCACCCGTTCCCGGTGCCTGGCCCGCAGCACCAGCTCACCCAACTGCCGCCGGGTCGGCGCGGGCAGCACCAGGTCGTCCCAGCCGACGGACGGGACGATCCGCCGGGTCAACCGGTCCAGCCCGGCCCCGTTCTGCGCCCGCACCCCGGCGCGCAGGTGCTCCGGGGCGACCGGCCGGTCGTCCAGCACCGCCAGGCGGGTGGCGACGGACACCGCCCGGTCGACCTCGTCCGCACCGAGCCGGTAGGCGGCGAGGGACGTCAGCAGGACGTCCGCCGGTGGCGTTCCGGTCGCGTCGGTGAGGGCCCGCGCCCACTGGTCCGACCGGCGGTCGACGGCCGGCGGCGGGACGGGGATCGAGACGACGGGCCGGGCGGTCCACCTCGGGTCCCAGTGTCCCCGGCCGTGGACGACCAGCGGCAGGTCGCCCGCCGTGGTCAGCTCGCGCAGCAGCCGGACCCGTTCGGGCACAAGCGGTTCGACCGGGCCGACCACGAGCCCCGCGCCACGCAGCCGCGCCTCCCGCACGACCTCGGCGAGCGCGGGCCGTTCGCGGTCGACGAGCGCGGAAACGTCCAGCACCACCGCGCCCAGGCCGGCCGCCGCCAGTGCGTCCACTGCCGTGCGGCTCGCGTCGCCACGCAGGTGGACCGGCCCGATCCCGGAGCGCAGCGCGGCACCGACCCGCCGGGCGAAACCGTCCCCGGGAGCCGCCGATACGACGAACCGGGCCAGGTCGAGCACCGACGGGTCGGGTGCGTCGTCGCCGAGCAGGTGGCCGACCACGCGGTCGGGTACGCGCAGCACCCTGGACAGCGCGGGCAGCTCCGGTTCCCGCACCTCGACCAGGCCGCCCGCCACCAGGGGCGCGCCGGCGGCGAGCCGGAACCGGCCCGTGCCCGCCGCGGGCTCGCCGCACAGCTCCAGTGCCAGCGCGACGGTCGCGCGCCGGCGGGTCACGTCGTCGTTGAGGTAGCCGTAGAGGCGCTCGAACCGGGCGTCGACGTCCGGGGCCATGGCGACGAGCAGGAGTTCCAGGTCCAGGCGGTCGAGGTGGAAGTCGCGGGCCAGTTGCCGGAGGCGGGGGCCGGGCGGGGGCACGTGGGCGGCGAGCGCGTCGAGTTCGGCGTCGTCCTCCAGCGGGACGAGCCGCAGGCGGGGCGCGTCCAGCACCCGCCGCACCGCCTCCGGGGTGAGGTAGAGGCCGCGGAACGGGTCGTCCGGGGCCGGATCGGCGGCCAACCGCGCCGTCACCGCCCGCCGAACCCGCCGCTCCACCGCACCCAGCCGACCCCACAGGTAGACGAGGTCCGCATCGTCGCCGCCCGACGGCCCACCGGACACGCCCGCACCCGGCGAACCACCGGGCACACCGGCACTCACTGAGCCCGCCAAGCCTGACAGCTCCCCGGACACACCCGAGGCCATCGCGCCGGTCCCGGACAGGTCGGCGGTCATCGGATCGGCTCGCCGCGACGACGCCTGCCCGTCGGCAACGGGCGTGGCCTGGCGACCGCGAACCCCTCGCCCTCGGCGGTCGTAGGACCGTCGTAACGCAGCCTGCGCGCCCCGGCAGCCGGGACCTGCTCCGCTCCCGGCGCGGTGCGCAGCACCATGCCCTCGGTCACCGGAGGCCCGGCCGGCGTCCACTCCCCCGCCAGCGGCGCGGTGATCTTGAGGGTGAGCGCGGGCTTCAGCTCACCGCCGAGCGCCGACCACACATCCGGTGCCGAACGGCCCTCCGACCACGGCCCGGCCACCTGCATCCCCACCGTCAGCCCCAACTCCGCCAGCGACCCGCTCAGCCACTCCGGCGCGAGCCGTTCGCTGCGTGTCAGGCAGGCCAACGCGTCGGAGAGCAGCCGGTGTTCGTCCTGCGGCCGGTTGGTCCACGCCGTGACCAGGTACGACAGCTCGTACCAGCGCGGCGCGCCACGCAGCCCGAGCAACATGCCGTCCTCGCCGTGCACCTCGGTCTCACCCGCGTTCCGCCGCGCCAGGTCCTCCCGGATGTCGTACAGGAACACGTTGACCGTCGGTGCGTTGCGCCGCGCCGTCCAGTCCGTGGTGGGCGCGTCGAACGCCAGGTCACCGCGTTCCCCCGGCACACCACCGGCGACGAGCAGCCGGCGCAGTCCCTCGTCCACCTCGTGGATCACCAGTGCCTCCTCGTCATCGGGCCCGCCGTCACCTGCGCCGCACCATGTCGGGCGGCCCGATCGTGCCGGGCACGACCAGGAACGGCGTGGTAGCGGGACGGAAACCGGGTCCGGTCGCGGTGATGGTGCGCGGCCCGGTCTGGTCCTTCGCCAGGATCAGCAACTGCGCCGCGAACCCGCCGTCCGCACGGGGGAAGGTGGGCGCAGCCGCAGCGGTGATGCCGGGCGTCCAGGTGAGCCGAACCGGCACGCCGGGCGGGAAGTCCAGGCCACGCACCGAGGTCACGAAACCGGGTTTGCCGATCGGCGGCACGGCCTCGATGCGCGGCAGGAGCACCCGCATCGGCGCGTACGCGGTGTTGTCGCCGGGATCGGCGTCCGTGCCGCTGGTCCGCAGCACACCGCCCACGGTGGTCTCCAACGGAACCTCCGGCGCGAAGACGACCTGCACCACCTGCACCCCGCCGGGCCCCAGGTCGGGCAACGCGCAGCCGGCCGCCGAACACCCGGGCGGCAGCGCCGCCACCGGCACCCCACCGGGCAACGCGAAGTCCAGCCGCAGTCCGGTCGCCAGCGCACCGCCGGCGTTGCGCACCGTGTAGGTCGCGGTCGCCCGACCGCCCACATAGGACGGATCCGGCTGTACCACCACGGCCACACCGGGACCGGCCGCCGGAGCAGGTGGCGGCGGCGGCACGGGCGGCGGACCCGTCACCGGGTCGCGGACCGGGATCTCGGTCTCCGTCGAGTTGTCCGACGGCCGCACGTCCAGCACCTCGCCCGCCACCGACCACGTCACCCGCCGCCGGCCGGGCACCACACCCACCAACTCCACCACGATCCGCACACTCGACCCGCCGGCCAACGCGCCCAGGTCGCACCGCAGCGCGGTCACGTCGCACGAGCCCCGGTCCGGCCGCACCACGTCCGCCCGAACCCCGGCCGGCACCGCGACCGTCAACGTAGTGCCGACCGAAATCCCCGGTCCCCGGTTGACGACCGTCACGGTCACCGTCGTGCGTCCCCCGGCCTCCAGGTCCGGCACGCCCGGCGGAGCCTGCACCGCCAGGTCCACCGACGGCTGCCAGGTGGGCTCCTTCTGCCGGCCGGGCAACCCGGCCGTGATCCCGTCGAGGTCACCCCCGGCGGACCGCAGCACATCCAGTTGTTCCGGCGAACGTGCCTCGCCTTCACGCCGGGTCGTCACCACGAGCCGGTCGCCGTCCGGAGAGAACGCCGCGTCCCTGGGCTGATACGGGCCTGCGGGAGGCGCGGTGATCGGCGTCGAACACGAGCTCTGCCCACGGGGCAGCACGACCCGGCACGCGTCGTCGGCGAGCGTGACCTCAAGCAGCCCGTCGAACTCCCGGTTGAACACCACGGTCCGGCCGTCCGGACGGAACCCCGAACTGTCGTCGGTCACCTCGCAGTCGAACCCGCAGGCCGCCGCCGACAGGTCCCGCTGCCGGTCCAGCGTCCGCGCCCGGGCGGTCCAGATGTGGTTGTCGCGGACCTCGCCGGTCGGCTCGTCCCGCACCACGCCCCTGGTGAACGCCAGCGTCGCGCCGTCCGGCGACCACGCGGGCTGGGTGTCCTCGCGGTCGGCGACCTCGGGCGGCGGACGCAACTGCCCGACCACCGCACCCGTCGCCACCTCCACGACCACCACCCGGCTCGCCCCGCCGGCCGGCCGCACGCCGCCCGGTGAGCGGCGGGCGAACGCGATGAACCGGCCGTCCGGCGACCACGCCGGGTCGAACTCCCAGTCCGCGACCTGCCGGTCGGCCACGTCGAGCCGACGCGGGTCGCTGCCGTCGGCGTCCACCAGCCAGAGCCGCTGCACCCGCGTGCTGCCGACGTCCTCGAACCGGGTCACCACGATCCGCCGCCCGTCCGGCGAGTAGCCCTGCCGCTGGGTCCACGGGTCGAACCCGGCGCGCGGGCGGAACAGCCGGTTCGGGTCATCGGCGATGCCCGGGTCCTCGCGCAGCACCGGCAGGCCGAGGTCGCGCGGGTCGACGCCGTCCGGCCGGACGTCCTGCAAGGTCGCGATGTTGCGGGCGTCGGCGTTGATCCGGGACACCAGCAGCCGAGGCCGGTCGGCCGGCGACCACGCGGGCGACGAGACCCGGCGGTCCTCGGCCAGCAGCAAGCCGGGCGCGGCGGTGACCGGCAGCCCCGCCGCCGTGTCCACCTGGTAGACCTTCACCACGTTCGGATCGGCCGGGCACGAACAGGTCTGGTCGAGGCTGAGGAACAGCAGGCCCGTCCCGTCGGGTTTCCAGACCGGCCAGTGGCCGCGCCACCCGGCCTGGTCGCCACCGAGCACCGGGACGCCGGCACCCGCGCCGTCGAGCACCCGGAGCCGGGTGTCCGCGCCCTGCTGCAACGTGTAGGCGATGCGGCCGTCACGCGGGTTCCAGGCGGGTTCCAGGGCCGCGCCGTCGGGTTCGTCGGTCACCCGCACCGCCGGACCGCCGGTCACCGGCTGCCGGTAGATCTCCGGCGCGCCGTCCCGGTCGGCCGAGAACGCGATCTCGTCGCCGTCCGGCGAGAACGTCGGCCACGTCTCGTTGCCGGGGCTGTCGGTGAGGGTGCGCGCGCCGGTCCCGTCGATGCCCACGACCCACACGTCGTGCTGCCCGTCCTCGACCGACTCGAACACCACCGACCGCAGGTCCGGCGAGAGCTGCGGGTGGCCGGCGTCGCGGCCGGCGGTGAGCCTGCGCACCGCTCCGTCCGGGGCGCGCACGTACACCTGCGGCCGGCGTTCGTCGCGCAGGCTGGTGAACACCACCAGGTCCCCGCGCGCCGAGACGTGGTCGTCGAAGTGCGCCGGCCCACCGGCCAGCGGCTCGCTCTTCGCCGGCCGGTCCGGCACCGGGTCGGTCACCGCCCCGATGCCGCGGTGCTCGGTGCCCGCGAAGGCGATCCGGCCGGTGGCCGGCGGATCGTCCTGCTGCGCCACCGCCGGCGCGGTGACGGCGCGCACCGCCACGAGCGCGCCGCACACCGTGAGCACGGCGGCGGTCGCGGCGACGGCTCGGTTTCTCGCCCTGTTGGACACCTTCACACCTCCGGAGGCGGGCCCGCACCGGAATCGTCGCCGTGGGCGGCGTGCCGGGCCGAGGTCCGCGCGGGCAGGATCGGGGCAGACAGCGGGTGGGTTCGGGCAACCGCGTCAGATCAGGCCATGACGCATCACGTAGCCCACGGCGTGGGCACGGTTGCGCAGGTTCAGCCGGGTGCTGACTTCGTGCAGGACGTTCTTCACCGTCCGCTCCGAAAAGGACATCCTCGTCGCGATCTCGGCGGTGTCGAAGCCCTCCGCGATCAGCCGCAGCATGTCCGCCTCGCGCGGGGTGAGCGTGGACAGCGTGGGCGCGTTCGGGTCGAGCACGCTGCGCTGCAACCGGCCGACGTGGTCCAGCAGCCTGCCCAGCAGGTCACCGGGCAGCACCGCCTCGCCCTTCGCCAGCGCCAGCACCGTGGCGACCAGCCGGTCCTGGTCGGCCTCGGCCCGGCGGACCACCGCGGACACCCCGCAGTCCACGGTGAGCTGTAACGAATCCTGGTCGAAGCGGCCCACGACCACTCCGGTGCGGGTGCTCGACGAATGGCGCAGCCGACGCAGCAGCCGGGCCGCCGCGTCGTCCACCTCGTCCACCACCACCAGCGCCACGAGCGCGCGCGACACGTCCTGGGCGGCCAGCAACTCGACCTCCGGACGCGGCCGGAGTTGGTAGGTGACACCCGTGCGCAGCACCGGGTCCTCGGCGTAGACCGCGACCGGGATTCTCTTCGTCATGCGGGCCCCCTTCGCAACAACCGGGCCGCGCCGGCCCTGGTGCGTCCATCCTGTGCGGCGGAGGCCGGTCCGGGCAGCCACCCGGGGCCGTGAGTGCACTGGATTGCCCGCACAGTGCCCTTTTCTCCCTGCCGGCGGACCGGTCGACGTCCCTACCGTTGCCGGACGTGACCGCAACGACGGAATTCGGTCTCCCCACAGTGGTCGTCACGCCCGGCCAGGAGACCAGCACGACGATGACGGTGCGCAACGACAGCGACATCGTCGAGGCGTACGAGTTCGAGGTGGTGGGCGAATGCGCGCCGTGGACGGATGTCGAGCCGACCAGGCTGTCGCTCTACCCCGGTACCTCCGGACAGGTGACGGTGCGGCTGCACCCGCCGCGTTCCCCCGCCGTGCGCGCGGGCGAAGTGCCGTTGGGAGTGCGGGTGCAGCCCGCCGAACGGCCCGAGTCGGTGGCGGTGTCCGAGACGACGGTCGTCGTCGAACCGTTCGCCGAGCAGCGCGCCGAGCTCGTCCCGGAACGCCGCCGCGCGTGGCGCAGCGCCCGCTACCACGTCGAGCTGCACAACGCGGGCAACACCCCGGTGGCCGTGACGCTGAACGCGCCCGAGGCCGACGACCGGCTCACCTACACGTTGGGGGACAAGCCGGTCACGGTCGAACCCGGCGACCGCGCGGAACTCGAACTGCGGGTGCGGGTGGGCGGGCTGCTGTGGTTCGGCAAGCCCGAGCACTGGCCGCTGCGGCTGGAGGCGAACGCCGCCGCGGGCGACGACACCACCCGGCACGAGCTGGAAGGCGAACTGATCCAGCTGCCGGTGTTTCCCCGTTGGCTGCTGGCCCTGCTCGCCGCGCTGCTGGCGCTCCTGCTGGCGTGGCTGCTCCTGGTGCGACCGGCCGTGCGCAGTGCCGCGCGGGAAGCGGCCGACGACCGGGCGCAGGAGATCGCCCAGTCCGTGCGGGCGGAACCGCCGCCCGACCAGCCCGGCGGGCAGCCCGGCCAACAGCCCCAGCAGGGCGGCCAGAAGGGCCAGGGACAAGGTCAAGGACAGCAGGGCAACGGGATCGTCGCCGGGCAGCAGGCCTCCCGCACGATCGAGGTCCGCACCGACGGCGGCGGGCAGAACGCAGGCGCGTACACCGTGCCCGCCGGCAAGGTCTTCCGGATCACCGACCTGGTGCTGGGCAACCACCAGGGCGACGAGGGCGTGCTCACCATCGTGTTCGGGGACGGGACGGTCACCACGATCGCCCTGGAGACGTTCCGGAACCAGGACTACCACTGGGTGACGCCCATCGACATCACGCAGGGCGCGGCCGTCACCGCGACGGTCACCTGCACCAAACCCGGCACGCCCGCCACCGGACAGCAGGCCCCCAACTGCTACCAGATCATCAACGTCAGCGGTGAGCTGGGCGACCTGCCGGCCGAGAACTGAGCCTGTGAAAACGACGGGACGGCGGATCACCGGTCCGGGACGGCATTGCGGGCCACCACTTCGGCGAAGAACCGGCCGCTGTCCTTGACCGTCCGCTGCTGCGTGTCGAAGTCGACGTGCACCAGCCCGAACCGCTGGGTGTAGCCGAAAGACCACTCGAAATTGTCCAGCAACGACCAGGCGAGGTACCCGCGCACGTCCACCCCGCGCCCGATGGCGGTATGCACCGCACGCAGGTGCTCGGCCAGGTAGCGGGTGCGCGACACGTCCCGCACCCGGCCGTCGGGGTCCACGACGTCCATGAACGCCGCCCCGTTCTCGGCGACCACCAGCGGCACCCCGCCGCAGTGCTTTCCCAGCCACACCAACAGATCGGTCAACGACTCGGGGTGCTGTTCCCACCCCATCGAGGTCAACGGCCCGCGCGGCGGCAGCACATCCACACCGCGCAGGCCCGGCAGCCCGCAGTTGCTCGGCTCGGCGGGATCGGCCGGCACGACCCTGGTGGGGGCGTAGTAGTTGACCCCGATCCAGTCCACGGGCGCGCCGATGGCGGCCGGGTCGCCGGCGTGGATCGCCGGTTCCAGCGCGCCCACGTGCGCCACGTCGGTGAGCAGGTCGTCCGGGTAGCCCCGACCCAGCACCGGGTCCAGGAAGAACCTGTTGTGCAGCGCGTCGAACCGGCGGACCGCGTCGCGGTGCGCGTGGTCGTCGACGTCGGCCAGCGCGGGCGAGAGGTTCAGCACGATCGACAGCCGCTGCCCCGGCCCGCCGAGATCGCGCAGCGCGCGGGTCGCCGTGCCGTGGGCCAACAGGTGGTGGTGCGCCGCGACCAGGGCCGCTCCCGCGTCGCGCAGGCCCGGGGCGTGCACCCCGGAGCCGTAGCCCAGCAACGCCGAGCAGAACGGCTCGTTGAGCGTCGTCCAGTCCGCCACCCGGTCACCCAGCCGGTCGTAGACCGTGCACGCGTAGTCGGTGAACCGCGCGGCTATGTCCCGGTCGCACCACCCGCCGCGGTCCTGCAACGCCTGCGGCAGATCCCAGTGGTAGAGCGTGACCAGCGGCCGGATGCCCGCGCCGAGCAGTTCGTCCACCAGTCGGTCGTAGAACGCCAGCCCGCGCGGCTCCACCGTCCGCCCGTCCGGCATCACGCGCGGCCACGCCGTGGAGAACCGGTAGACGGGCAGGCCGAGCTCGCCCAACTGTGCCACGTCCTGCCGGTAACGGTGGAAGTGGTCGCAGGCGGTCTCGCCGCCGACGCTGCCGAGCACCGCGCCCGGCACGGTCGCGAAAGTGTCCCAAATGGACGGTCCACGGCCGTCCGCGGTCACCGCGCCCTCGATCTGGTAGGCCGCCGTCGCGGCGCCCCACAGGAAATCCGACGGAAAGACGTGTTCCACCAGCCACCTCACGGATTGACCGGACCCCGCACGAGGCCGGTGACCAACTTTCTTGCAGGGAATACGAACAGCACCACGACCGGCAGCGTGCCGAGCACCGCTCCGGTGAGCACGAGCGGGTAGTCGGTGTAGTAGCCGCCCGCCAAGTGCGACAGCGCGACCTGGACCGTCGGCGACTCGACGGGATCCAGCACCACCAATGGCCAGAAGAAGTCGTTCCAGGCAGCCGGGAACGTCAACATCGCCAGCACCAACGCGTGTGGCCGCAACGCGGGCAGCACGACGTGCCAGTACGTCCGCACCAGCGAACACCCGTCGACCCGGGCCGCGTCGACCAGCTCGCGGGGCACCGCCTCCCGGCACGCCTGGCGCATCCAGAACACGCCGAACGCGCTCACCAGGCCGGGTACGACGACCGCCTCCAGCCGGCCGTACCAGCCGAGCGCGCCCACCAACTCGAACAGCGGCACCACACCCAGCTGCGCCGGCACCATCACCGACCCGAGCACGAGCCCGAACAACGCCCGGCGACCACGGAACCGCAGGTGGGCGAAGGCGAAACCGGCCAGCGTGGACAGCAGGACGTTGGACACCGTCACCGTGCCCGCCACGATCGCCGAATTGCCCAGCGCGGCCTGGAAGTCGACCGCCTCGAACACCTCGCGGACGTTGCCCGCCAGCTCACCGCCCGGCAGCAGCGGCGGGATCTTCGCCGAGATACCCGCGTTGTCGTGCGACGCGACCACCACCGACCAGTACAGCGGGAACAGCGAGCCGACCAGGACCAGCAGCAGCGCGGCATGGGCGAGCACCCCAGGGGCACGGCGCACTCGTCACCCCCGCCCGACGAGACGGCGCACCAGCATGGCGTTGCCGAGGGCGAACAGCGCGCACAACACGAACAGGACCCAGGAGATCGTCGCGGCGTAACCGGCGTCGAAAAGCTCGAACCCGTTCTCGTACAGGTACATCACCAGGGTCTGGAACTGCCGGTCGTTCCCGCCCGTGCTGGTGCCGCCGAACAGGCGCGGCTCGGCGAACAGTTGCAGCCCGCCGATCGCCGACACGACCACCGTGAACATCAGCGTGGGCCGGATACCGGGCAGGGTCACCGACCGGAACGCCCGCGCCCGCGACGCCCCGTCGAGCGCGGCGGCCTCGTACAGCTCTCTCGGCACGGACTGCATGGCCGCGAGGTAGAGCAGCGCGTTGTAGCCGGTCCACCGCCACATCACCATGACCGCGACGCCGAGGTGCGCCGACCACGCGTGCGCCTGCCAGTCCACCGGGTCCGCGCCGAACCACGACAACGCCCACGCGACCAGCCCCTGGTCCCGCCCGAACAGCTGGGTGAACACCAGCGCGACCGCCACCACCGGCACCACGTTGGGCAGCAACACCACCGCCTGCCACGCGGTGCGCCCGCGCAGCGGCCGGTCCAGCAGCGCCGCGATGCCCAGCGCGGCAACGAGTTGCGGCACCGTCGCCACGACGAAGATGCTCGCCGTGTTGGCCAGCGCATTGTAGAAGTGCGGATCGGTGAACAGGCGGCCGTAGTTGGCGAACCCGGTGAACCCGGCCGGACCGTCGAGCAGATCCCAGCGGTGCAACGACATCCAGGCCGTGCGCAGCAACGGGTAGACGCCGAAGACCACGAACAGCACGAAAAACGGGGCCACGAACAGGTAGGGCGTGATCCTCCGGTCCCAGCGGGCGAACACGACGCTCCTCTACCGGACGACGTCGCGGGCTTCGCGGACGGCCTGCTCCCAGGCCTCGTCCACGGTCTGCGCGCCGTTCTCGACCCGCCCGAGCGCCCGGCCGAACACCGGTCGCACGTCGGCGTCCCGGACACCCCGGTAGTTCGGCCGCACGGTGTCGGAGGAGGCGGCGAAGAGCTTGCCCACGGGCGCGTCGCCGAAGTACGGGTCGGTGTGCTCCAGCACCACCGGGTCCCGGTACACCTCCGGCTCGCTGGGCAGGAAACCGCCGTCCACGAACAGTTTCCGCTGCTGCTCGGGCGCGGTGAGCCACTCGGCGAGCCGGTACGCCTCCTCCTGGTGCGCGCCCTGCGCGGGCACCGTGAGGTAGGAGCCGCCCCAGTTGCCGCCACCGCCGGGCACCGTGGTGACGTCCCACTTGCCCGCGCCGCCGTCGCCACCCGCCTCCTTGATCTGGGCCAGCATCCACGCCGGGCAGGTGATGGCGGCGAACCGCCCCTGGTTGATGGCGACGTTCCACGGCTGTGTGAACGGGGAGACCTTCGCGGTCCGCCCCTTGGCCCCGAGCGCGCCCGCGATCGTGAACGCCCGCTTCACGTTGGGGTTGGTGTCGGCGATGAAGGAGTCGTCGGCCTTGGCGAAGTAGTTCTCCTCCGCCTGGTTGATCACCGCCGTGTAGACGGTCTCCGCCGCGTCCACGAACGCGGTGTCCGGGACCTTCCCGGCGAACCGGTCCGCGACCTCGGCGAACGCCTCCCACGTCGGCCACAGGGCGGCGACCGCGTCCCGGTCGGTGGGCAGCCCGGCCCGCTCGAACAGGTCACGCCGGTAGCACATGGCCAGGCCGCCCATGTCCGTGCCGAGCCCGATGACGACCTTCCCGTCGTCGGAGACGCCCTGCGCCCACTTCCAAGGCGCCCAACGGTCGCGCAGCCGATCCGCGCCGAACCGGGACAGGTCCGCGAACTGCCCGACCGACCGCCGCAGCCGGGGCAGGTACTGCTCCTCGATCGCGACGACGTCGGCCGCGCCGTTCCCGGCCGCCAGCGCGGTGATCAGTCCCTTGTGGTGGGCGTCGAAATCGGCCACCCGGCCCACCACGTCCACCCCCGGATGGGCCCGCTCGTACTCCGCGAACAGCGGCTCGTAGCCGAACTCGCCGAACGTGGCCACGGTGAGCCGCAACTTCCCGTCGCCCGAGCCGCCACCGCACCCGGCAAACACCAGAACCACCGCCATGACCGGCACCCACAGCGATCGGTTCACACGCGCCCGTGGCATCAGGACCCCTCAGCCGAGTCGTCAGGTGTGCCCATCGTGTGCGCGGCGGCGGCGTTCACGGTGCGCCCGAAGTCGGCGTTTGCCCTTCCTTGCGGAATAATCTGCCCGAAGGGGCACCGGAATCGCCCCGGCGTCGCCGGTTCCACTCGTCCAGCAGCACGTCGATCCACGCAGCCAGCAGCCCGGCCGTCACGGTGTCGCCCTGCGCGAGCACCTGGCGCTGCTCCTCGCGGGCGGCGACCAGTTCGCCGACGAGGTCCAGCTCCTTCGGCTCGCGTCGGGTCACCGCGGGCCCGCCGCTATGCGGAACGCCTCGATGTACTTGGGCAGTTCCACGAGGGCCTGTTCCCAGGTGCAGGACGCGATCTGTCCCGCGAAGGCCGCGTCCACCACCAGCCGGTCGACGTCGGGTTCGACGTCGTCGGCGGCGACCTCGCGCAGCCTGCGGGCCAGCTCCGCGCGCCGCACCCGCGACCGGACCACCTCCAGCGTCCGCTCCAGCTCCGCGATGACGCGTTCGGCCTGTTCCGGGGCCACCACCAGCCATCCTTCCCGGGCCAGCCGGAGGAACAGGTCGCCCGCGAACTTCTCACCGGTCGTGCCGCGCGGTTCGTGGCCCGCGTTCCCATCGGATCGCATACCCGCCGCACCTCCGCACAGGAACCAGGGATGTGCCCAGAGCCCACCACGCACGGCACCGCACGCCAAGGAACGCGGACGTGTTCTGCCCGTCCGTACCCCTACCTCTGCCTGCTCCACCGGGAATCGGCTGATCCGTACGGGTGATCGTCGGACGGGTCCCGGCCGGACCGCCCACCGTGCGTGTTGAGTAGGTTACGGGCGGGATTCGGGGGGTGCGGATGTCGACCGGCGTCGGCTTGCGGGTGAGCGTGCTCGGACCGGTGCGCGCCTGGTCGGGGAACGCCGAGCTGGCGCTCGGGCCGGCCCGCCAACGGGCGGTGTTCGCGCTGCTGGCGGCCCGGGCCAACCAGGTGGTGTCCCGGCACGAGCTGGTCGACGGTGTGTGGGGCTCCGCGTCGCCGACGAGCGTCGTGGGCAGCCTGCACACCTACGTTTCCGGGCTGCGCCGGGCGCTCGGAGACCACCGGCCGGCGCTCGAATCGCGTTCCACCGGGTACTCGCTGCGGCTGGCCGACGGCGCGGTGGACACCGACGCGTTCGACCGCGCACGGGCCGAGGGCGAACAGCTGCTGGCCGAGGGCCGGTGGACCGAAGCCCGGGACACGCTCGCCGCCGCCCTGGAACTGTGGCACGGCACCGCGTTCGCCGGGCTGCCCGGCCCGTTCGCGGACCGGGAACGGCAGCGGCTGGCCGAGCTGCGGCTGGGCGTCGCCGAGCGGCACGCCCGCGCCCGGCTGGAGCTGGGCGAGCACGCCGAGGTGGTCGCGGACCTGACCGGGCTGGTCGCCGAGCACCCGTGGCACGAGGCGCTGCGCGAGCTGGTGATGCTCGCGCTGCACCGCTCCGGCCGGCAGGCCGAGGCGCTGGAGGCGTTCCAGGAGGCGCGCCGCGTGCTGGTGACCGAGCAGGGCGTCGAACCGGGGCCGGCGCTGCGCGAGCTGCACCGGGAGATCCTCGCCGGCCTGCCATCGGCCCCGGAGCGCCCGCGCCTGCTGCGCTCCGTGCCCGCCCACGCGGCGCGGGCCCGGGAGTCCTTCGTCGGTCGGGCCGAGGAGACGGCGCTGCTGCGCGAACTGGTGTCCGACGTGCTCGCCGGACGCGGCACGACCGTGTGGATCGAGGGCGAGCCGGGCATCGGGAAGTCCGAGCTGCTCGCCGTCGCGCTGGCCGACGCCGGCGACCGCGGCTGCCAGGTGGGCTGGGCCGTCGCCGACGAACCGGGCCGCCGGTACCCGCTCCAGGTCGCGATGGACTGCCTCGACGTGCACCCCGACTCCCCCGACCCGCAGCGGGCCGCGCCGGCGACGCGGCTGCGCGCCGAACCCGCACTCGGCGGCTGGGGCCCGTCCGACCCGGTGCCGCTCGCGGTGGACCAGCTGCTCGCGCTGGTCGACGACGCCTGCGCGACCGCGCCGCTGGTGCTGGTGATCGACGACCTGCACTGGGCGGACGACGCCAGCGTCCTGCTGTGGCACCGGCTGGCCGCCGCGACCCGACAGCTGCCGCTGCTGCTGGTGGCCGCGACCCGCGTCGACCCCGGCCGGCCGGAGCTGGCCCAGGTGCGGCGCGGGGTCGAGGCGCGCAACGGGCACGTCCTGGCGCTGCGCCCGCTGCCCCAGTCCGACACCGAGGCGCTGATCGGCCACGTCGTCGGCGCGCCGCCCGGCGACACCCTGCGCGAGCTGGCCCGCCGCGCCGGGGGCAACCCGTTCTACGCCTCGGAGGTCGCGCACGCCTTGGCACAAGGGCGTTCCGTGCGGGTGGTCGACGGTGTCGCCGACGTCGACCCGGAGTCCGCGCGGGAGGTGCCGCGCTCGCTGCTGGCGGCCGTGGACCACACGCTGGAGTTCCTGTCCGACGACACGCGCGAGGTGTTGCGGCTCGCGGCGCTGCTGGGCGCGGAGTTCCGGGTGGCCGAGCTGACGGCGGTGACCGGGAGGTCGCCGGTGGACCTGGTGGGCGTGCTGGACGAGGCGATCGCCGCGAACGTAGTGGTGGAGGCGGGCGACGACCTGGCGTTCCGGCACCAGTACCTGCGGCAGGCGCTGCACGAGGGCATCCCCGGGTCGGTCCGGGCGGCGCTGCACCGGCACGCCGCCGAGGCGCTGGCCGGGGTGGGCGTGCCGGTCGAGCGGATCGCCGAGCACCTGGTGGCCGAGGAGATCCCGGTGGACGGCTGGGTGGTGCGCTGGCTGGCCGACCACCACGTCGCGGTGGCGAGCCGCGCCCCGGTGATCGCCGCCGACCTGTTCCGGTCCGCCGTCGACACCGACCTGCCGACCCCGGCGCAGCGGGCCCGGCTGCTCAGCGCCCTGGTCAAGGTGCTGTTCCGGCTGGAGCGGTTTCCCGAGGCGGAGGCGGAGCAGGCCACCGCGCTGGCGACCGATCCGGCCGAAGCCGCCGAGCTGCGGCACATGCGCGCGACGATGCGCTACCGGCGCGGTGACACCGCGACCGCCGTCGCCCTGCTCCGCGAAGGGCTGAACCTGCCGGAGGTGCCGGAGCTCTGGCGGACCCGGTACGTGGCGCTGCTGGCCGAATTCCGGCGGGGCGACCTCGCGGACCTCGACCAAGCGGAGCACGCCGCCGAGCGGGCGCACGCGGAGGCCGCGGGCGAGCCGTACCCCGCCGCGCACGCGTCGCAGACGTTGTGGCTGGTGAACTCGATCCGGCGTGACCACGAACGGGCGCTGGCGCACGTGGACGACGCACTGGCCGTCGTCGGCGACCGGCCCGACCTGGCCGAGCTGCGGTTCGACCTGCTGGACAACCGGGTGTTCAGCCTCCAGAACCTCGATCGCCTCGCCGACGCCGAGCAGGCGCTGTGCTCGGCACGCCAGGTCGCCGCCCACCACCACCTGCCCGACGGTCTACAGGTGACGGCGGCCGTGCACCACCACTGGACCGGCCGCTGGGACGAGGCGCTGGCCGAGCTGGACACGGTGACCGAGGACGGGCCCGCCATCACGTTCTTCGGCCTGCGGGAATCCGGTCCCGGCGTGCTCCTGATGCACGGCGTGGCGGCGCTCATCGCCGGGCACCGCAACGACCGGGTCACCGCGGCGGCGCACCTGGACGCCGCCACGGCACACGCGCCGACGACCAGGCCAGAGCGGGAGAGCTGCGACTTCTACCTGGTCGCCCGGGCACTGGCCGCCGAGCAGCGCGGCGACCTGCCCGGGGCCGTCGCCCGACTCGCGCCGGTCCTGCGCCCGGACTACGCGCGGATGATGCTGCGCCACCAGTGGCTGCCCTACGCGGCCCGGCTCGCGCTCGCCGCGGGCGACCGGGCGACGGCACGCGAAGCGCTCGCCGTGTGCGAGGAGGAGGCGGAGAAGGAAGTCCGGCCGGCTCGGGCGTCCGCCGCCGCCGCACACTGCCGTGGCCTGCTGACCGACGACCCGGACCCGGTGCTGGCCGCCGCCGACCACTACCGCTCGGTGGGGCGGGTGGTGGAGTGCGCGGCGGCGTTGGAGGACGCCGGCGTGCTGCTGGCCGCCGTCGACCGTGCCGAGGAGGCTTCGGCTGCCTTTGCCGAAGCGGTGGAACTGTTCGGCGCGTTGTCCGCCCGGTGGGACGTCCGACGCGCCGAGGGCCGCCGTCGCGCGGCGGGTGTCCGACGAACCGGACGGGCCGTACGTGGACCGGCGAAGACCGGGTGGCAGGCGTTGTCGCCGTTGGAAGTCCGGATCGCCCGGCTGGTCGCGGCCGGCCTGTCCAACCCCGACATCGCCGACGAACTCGCCTTACCGAGGCGGACCGTCCAGTCGCACGTGTCACGGCTGGCGGACAAGCTGCACTCCGACTCCCGCGTGGGCATCGCCGAGCACGTCCGCGCGAACCGGCTTATCCCCTGCTGATCGACGGACGGGCACTGAGGCCGTGTTCCGGTCAGAAGTAGTCCGCCGCCCAGTAGACCGCGCGCCGATCCGCCGTCACGGCGTCGACCTCGTCCCGCGAGGCGAGCACCGGCCGTACCATCCCGGTGCGGTCCTCGACATCGTGCCAACTCGCGAAGAGCGCCGGCAGCGCCGCACGCACCACCGGATCGAGCGGCGCGCGGAACCGGCCCCACTCGACCGCACGCGTCCCCGCCTCGGCCGCCAGCGCCTCGAACAGCGGGCCGGCGGCGCGGTCCTCCCCCAGCGCGATCTCCACGACATCCCCCGCCCGCCAGTCGACCACGGCGTAGGCGACCGGATTCCCGTTCTCCCGCACCAGCAGGATCCGGTGCGACGGCCCGTACCAGACCGGGACGCGGTCGGTCCAGTCATGTGCCGAGCGGATCACCGTCAGCGGGCTGTCGGCGTTGTGCCGGGCGTGCAACCCGGCGAGCACCGACCACTCGCCGAGGTCGACCGCCGACACCGTCCAGCCGTCCGGCAGCCGCCCACCGGAGGCGAACCGGCCCTGGATGTGCGGGCGGGCGAACGTCGACCACCCCGAACCTTCATACACCCCAGGCGTTTCGGTGAACAGCAACGAGCAGTCGCAGCCGTCGGCCGCCATCGCCTCCACCGCCGACCCCAGCAGCCGCCTCACGAGCCCCCGGCCACGGGCCCGCGGTGCCGACGCCACGCTCGACACGCAGCCGACCCGCAACACCTGCCCCGCCACGCCACGCAGGAAACGCGGCAACCAGTAGACGACGGCCGGCACCTCGCCGGCCTCGCGCGCCACGAAGGTGCGCGCGGCCCGATCGGCGTCCAACCCGTGCAGCGCGATGACCGGCGACCCCGGGAAAGCCTGTTCCCACAGGGCGTGCAGCGACCCGACATCGCCGCTCCGGACCGTGTCGAATTCGATCAACCCATCCTCTTCAACGACTCAAGGTCCACCTCGTGCCGCAACGGCCGACCCGTGCGGTAGCGCGCGATCTCGTCCAGCACGAGCGCGCCCTGCCGCCGGCGCGCCTCCACCGTCCCGGCGGCCTGGTGCGGGGTGAGCAGGACGTTGGGCAGCCCGCGGAACGGGTGCTCCACCGGCAGCGGCTCGTGGTCGAAGACGTCGATCGCCGCGTCGAGCCGGCCGCTGCTCAACTCGGCGAGCAACGCGTCCTCGTCCACCAGCCACGACCGCGCCGTGTTCACCAACCCAGCACCATCGGGCAGCAACGCGAGTTCCCGCGCGCCGAGCAGATGCCGTGTCTCCGGCAACACGGGCGCGTGCAGCGCGACGATCCTGCTGGTCGCCAACAATTCGTCCAGCGGCACAACGGGAATGCCCGGCTCACCCGCGAAATACGGGTCGCTCACCTTGACGTCCGCGCCGAGCGCACGGACCAGCTCCAGGTACGCCCGACCGGTCCGCGAAGCACCGACGACACCGATCGGGCAGCCCAGGATCTCGTGCTGCGGCGGCACCTGCTCCGCGTCCGCCCACACCTCGCCCCCGCGCAGGGCGTGGTCGAACCGGTGCACCCGGTGCAGCAGCGCGAGGGTGAACGCGAGCGCGACCTCGGCCACCGGTCGCGCCATCGCCTGTCCCGCCTGGGTGACCCGGATCCCGCGCGCGAACACCTCGTCGGTGACGAAGAACTTCACGCTCGCCCCGATGTGCGCGACCAGCCGAAGGTCCGGCGCGCGGTCCAGCAGGGCCGCGTCGAGCGGTCGCATACCCCACCCGGTCACCAGGATCTCGGTGCCCGGCAGGGCATCGACCAGCCCGGCCGGGTCGTCCAGGACGCGCGCGCCGCCCAGCCCGTCCGGGAAGAGCCGCTCGCGCAACGACGGCGGCACGCAGACGAGCGTGGCCGGATCAGGCAAGCCAGTCATCGAGGTGCTCCGCCACGAAATCGTCGTCCACCAGCCACGGATAGCTCTCCGCCACCCTGGTGAGTTCCTCCGCCTGGCCCGGGGACAGCGTCTCCTCCAGGTCGAGGCACCAGATCCCGGCGAGCAGTCCCTGCCGCCGCAACACCTCGTGCACGCCGGCGATGCAGCCCGCGAAACCGTTGAGCGAATCGAACACCGCCGCGTTGGCGTCGGTCAACTGTTCGGCCCGCGCCGCCGACCCGAGCGGGTCGGTGCGCAGGTGCCCGACCATCTCGACCGCCGCACGCGTCCACACCGCCCACTGCCCGAGCAGGCCGCCGCGGAACCGCAGACCACCCGGGAGGGTCGCGAGGAGATCGCCGATGATGTGGTCGTCGTTGCCGGTGTAGAGGGCGACCTCGTCCCGCCGGTCGGCGGCGGCCACGCCGTGCGCGACCTCCACCGTGCGGTAGCGGTCGAACGGCGCGACCTTGATCGCGACCGTGCTCGGCTGGTCGGCCAGCTCACGCCAGAACCGACGCGACAGCTCCGGCCCGCCGATCGCCCGCTGGAGGTAGAACCCGATCACCGGCAGCACCTCGCCCACCGCGCGGGCCCGTTCGAGCAGGTCCACTTCGGACGCGCCCGGCACCACGGGCGACAGCAGCACGGCGTCGTACCCCAGGTCCGCCGCCAACCGCGCCTCGGCAACAGCCTGCCCGACCGGGCCGCACGCACCCGCGATCATCGTGACGTCACCGGACCGGTCCGACTCGGCGACGGTCCGCGCCGCCAGTTCCAGCACGGGCCGCAGCAGACCGACCTCCCGGATCTCGAACTGGGTCGTGTGCACGCCGACGGCCACCCCACCCGCGCCCGAGGCCAGGTAGTAGCGGGTCAGCGCGCGCTGCCGCCGTTCGTCCAACGTTCGGTCGGCGGTCAGCGCGAGCGGGTGCGCCGGGATGACGGTGCCGGCGAGCAACGGGGCGAGGGACATTCAGAACCTCCCGTCACGGACGGCGAACTTGGTCGGCTTGCCGGAGATGCGCATCCCGCGCTTGAGCCAGTCCGCCTGCCAGTCGAGCAGCACGCCCAGCGGCACCTCGGGGTAGCCGAACAGGGTGTGGCACAGCGTGGCGTCGTTGAGCAGCGCCGCGCCCGCCTCGGACCCGGTGAACTCCACCGACGTGCCGAACCGCTCGGCGAACAGGGACGCGATCCGCCGCACCGACGCGGTCTCCGGACCGGTGAGGTTGACGGTGAACGTGTCGGTGGACGCGTGCCCGAGCGAACGGAGCGCGACCTCGTTGGCATATCCCTGCCAGACCACGTTGACGTGCCCGGTGGTGACGTCCACCGGCTCACCGGCCAGCACGACCTGCCCGATGTCGGCGAGCACCCCGTACCGCAGGTCGACCGCGTAGTTCAGCCGCAGCACGCTCACCGGCGTGCCCTCCGCCGCCGCGTGCTGGAACACCCGTTCCCGGCCCAGGCAGCTCATCGCGTACTCCCCGACCGGCCCCACCGGGTCGGTCTCGACGCAGCCTCCGGTCTCCAGCCCCACCAACGGATAGACATTGCCGGTGGAGAAGGTCGCGATCCGCGAACCCGCGTACCGCTCGGCCACCCGGGCCGGCAGCGCCGCGTTGACCACCCACGCCAGGTGCGGCGCGGTGGAGGTGCCGAACTTGGCCCCCACCATGAACACCACGTCCGGCGCATCCGGCAGCGAACCGAGGTCCGGGTTGCCGAGCAGGTCGAACGCGACGGTGCGGATCCCGTGGCCCTCCAACGCTTCCGCCGCCGCGCGGTCCGACCAGCGGGAGACCGCCCACACGGTGTCCCCGGTGCGGCCGGCCGCGTCCAGGCCGCGACGGGCGAGCCGGCACAGCGTCGGCCCCATCTTCCCGCCCGCGCCGAGCACGACCAGGTCGCCCGACCCCCGCGCCAGGTCGGCGACGAGGGCCGGGGACGGTGCGGTGAGCCGGTCTTCCAGCTCGACTTCAGTCTCGAACATCGTCATCCCTTGATTCCGGACATGGTGACGCCCTCGGTCAGGTAGCGCTGCCCGACCAGGTAGGCGAGGAAGATCGGCACGAAGGCCACGGTGGCACCCGCCAACACGACGTTCAGCGGGACGTTCTGCTCCTGCAAAGCCGCGATGCCCACGGTCAGCGTGCGCATGTCAGTGCTCTTGCCCACGATCAGCGGCCACAGGAAGTCGTTCCAGTGCCACAGGAACACGAACAGCCCCAGGGTTGCCAGGATCGGTTTGCACAGCGGCAGCACGATCGTGGCGAACACCCGCCACTCCGACGCGCCGTCCAGCCGGGCCGCCTCGAACAGCTCGTCCGGCAGCGCGCCGATGAACTGGCGCATCAGGAACACGGCCTGCGCGTTGGCCAGCGTCGGCACGATGAGACCCCAGTAGGTGTCCACCCCGCCCACTTCGGCGACCACGACGAACAGCGGGATCAGCGTGACGTGGTAGGGCACCATGACCATGGCCAGGAACGACCAGAACATGGTCTCCTTGCCGGGGAACCGCTTCTTGGCGAACGCGTAGCCGGCGAGCGCGGACATCAGCAGCACCAGCACCACGCTGACCACGGAGTAGATCAGCGTGTTGAGCGTCCACATCGGAATGTCGCCGCCGCCCAGCACCCGCTCGTAGGCCCCGGTGTCCACCGGCCACGGCAGCAGGCTGCCGGGGAACTCCACCGCCGCCACCGGCTTGAGGCTCAGCACCACCATGGCGTAGAACGGGAAGATCGTCACGATCGACGCGACACCCAGCAGGATGCCCCGGCCGATGCGGCCCGCCCGGCCCGGTTCGAGCGCTCGGGATGTACTCACTTGTCCCTCCCGATCAGGACTCGTTGCACCAGCGCGACGAACAGCGTGAGCACGAACAGCGCGACTCCGAGCGCACTGGCGTAACCCAGGTCGAAGTACTGGAAACCCTGGTCGTACAGCTCCATCACCAGGGTGTAGCTCGACCTCGCCGGACCGCCGCCGGTCATCACGTACACCAGGTCGAACACCTGGAATGAGTTGGTCGTCTCGATCACCAGCAGGAAGAAGATCGCCGGCTTGAGCTGCGGCAGCACGACGTGCCGGAACCGCTTCCACGGCCCCGCGCCGTCCACCAGCGCGGCCTCCTCCTGCTCACGAGGGATGTCCTGGAGCCGGGCCAGCACGATGAGCATCCCGTAGCCGAACCGGGACCACACCGACACGATCACCAGCGCCGGGATCACCAGCACCGTGGACGCCAGCCAGGAGCCGCCGACCAGCTCGCCCAGCGGACCGGACGACGAGAACAGCCAGGTGAAGATCGTCGCGGCGAGCACCAGGCTGGTGATCACCGGGAGGAAGAACACCGAGCGGAACACCCGCGCGCCCTTGAACGACCGGCGGACCAGCAGCGCGAGCCCGACCGACGTGCCGACCGACAGCGGCAGGTAGAGCACGGTGAACAGCAGCGTCACCTTCAACGACTGCCAGAAGTGCGGGTCCGCGAACATCCGGCTGAAGTTGTCGAACCCGGTGAAGCTGGGGCTGTCGCCGATCGTGTACTCGAACAGGCTCAGCGCGATACCGGCGACGGCCGGCCCGAACCGGAATGCCAGGAACAGCAGGAAACACGGCAGGACGAACGCCAGTCCCCACCACGCCTCGGGCCGCATCCGGCGCGGTTTTCCACCGCGTCCGGAAGACGTGCGACCCGAGGCCGTCTCAGTGATGACCGTCATCTACTTCCCGATCAGGTTGTTCGCCGCCGTGGTCGCGTCGGCAAGGGCCTGGGCCGGGGTCTTCGACCCGATCAGCGCCGCCTGGATCTCCGGGGCGAGCAGGCCCATCACGTTGCGCGCCTTGTCGTGCACGGGCGCGCCGACCATCTGGTCCAGCGTCTTCTCCATGTCCGCCTTGGGACCGCTCGGGTAGAGCGTGCCGGTGGACTTGTACGGCGAGAAGTAGCCGGACGCGGTGTCGTACTCCTTCGTCACGGCCGGGCTGGTGGCGAACGCGAGCCACTTGCCC
Organism: uncultured Saccharothrix sp.; assembly: GCA_965995405.1. GTDB lineage: Bacteria > Actinomycetota > Actinomycetes > Mycobacteriales > Pseudonocardiaceae > Actinosynnema. The sequence continues at coordinate 1,263 of CBHFOL010000059.1, read as the reverse complement.
GCCGCCTCCTTGGCCTTGGAGCCCTTCAGCATCGACAGCCCGCCGACCGACCCGTAGCCGACCTGCTTGGACTCCTTCAGCGGCGGGTAGATCTTGATGTTCTCCGCACCCCAGAACGACTCCACGTCGGCCGGCACCTGCTGCCAGGTGCACGCCACCTTGTTCTGCGCCAGCCGGGTCTGCTCGAACGCCGGGATGCCGGTGATCAGGTCCTTCTCCGTGTAGCCCTGGTCGACCAGGGTCTTGAGGAAGGTCAGCGCCTTCTGCCCCTCGGGGCCGTCGAAGGCGACCTTGGTCCCGTCACCGTTGAACACGTTGCCGCCCGCCTGCCACAACAGCGGGTAGAACGACTGGTTGAGCGTCGCCGACGGGTCGCCGTAGTAGTTGGTGACGTCGAAGCCCTTGGCCTTCAACGCGGGCGCGATCGCGAGCACGTCGTCCCACGTCTTCGGGGCCTGGACGCCGGCCTCGGCGAGCACCTTCTGGTTGCACATCAACGGATTCGCGCCCATCAGCACCGGCGCGCCGAGCAGCTTGCCGTCGACCGTGACCGCCTGCTTGACGCTGTCGCGGTAGTCGGACTTGGCGCTGTCCGACAGGTAGCCGTCGACCGGTTCGACCATCTTGGCGAACTTCGGGATCTGGTCCGGGATCAGGTAGACCAGGTCCGGTCCCTTGTTCCCGGCGATCGCCGTGGTCAGCGCCTCCTCGCGCTTGGCCCACGGGTAGATCTCGACCTTGACCTTGACGTTCGGGTTGTCCTTGGCGAACGCGGCGATCTGCCCGTCCCAGAAGGCCCGGTGCTGCTGCTCGTTCGGGATGACGGGGTACACCCACATCGTGACGTTCTGCTCCCCGTCTCCGCCGGAGCCGCCGGAACAGGCGGTCGCGGTGACGGCGAGCGCCGCCAGCAGGGCGGTCACTTTCGGTCGCATGGGAGGGGTCCTTTCGGCGGTGGTGTGCGGAGGATTGAGGTGCGGGTTCAGGAGCGGGGCACGGCGACGACCGAGCCCGTGTGCCGGGCGCGTTCGGCGGCGAAGACCGCGAGGTGGCTTTCCAGGGACTCGGCGGGGCCGGACCTGATGACTCTGTCGTCGTCGGTGGCCAGCGCGGTGACGAAGGCGTCCATCACCCCGTCGTCACCGCCGCCGTGCCCGTCGCCGGCGGTCATGCCGCTGTCCAGGTCGGTCTCGAAGACCTGGCTGCGGCCGGTGCGGAAGTCGAGCACGTCCAGCCGTTCGCCGTCGCCGATGATCCGGCCGT
>CBHFOL010000058.1:0-30444 GCA_965995405.1 uncultured Saccharothrix sp. | reverse complement strand
GGGACGTGCGACTGGATGCGGACACAGGGGTGTCCGGCGAACCTGGCGGCGAACCGGTAGCCGAATCCCGCGCCGCTCAGGGCGGCCAGGCCACTGGCCGGATCGCCCGCGGCACAGCCGGTGCGCACGCCCCCGCCGAGGACGGTGAAGTCCACCACGACGGTCACGCCGGCGCAGTCGGCCGCTTTGGCGGTCGCCGGAGCGCCTGCCAGGGCGAGCCCGACCGCGACGAGGAGCGCGAATGCCCTCACGGTGCCACGGAGGGGGCCTGACCCGCGCCGAACGCCCAGCCCTCGACGCTGCCCGGAGCCGGGTCGTGGCCGGCCGCGCCGGACGTGCTGTACGTCCAGGTACCGCCCGGCTGAGCGTGCCAGTACGACCAGTAGGCCGTCACCGGGGCACCGTTGCACGGGTTGGGCAGGGCGTTGATCCGGCACACGAACCCGGGCTGACGCGGCACGAAGCCGTAGGTGAAGCCCGCGCCGGTGAGGGCGGCCAGGCCGCTGGCGGGGTCGCCGGGGGCGCACGCGGTCTGCGTGGTGCCGCCGAGGGCGGTGAAGTCCACCACCACGGCCACCCCGGCGCACGGCGCGGCCTGCGCGGCGGGGGAGACCGCGACCAGTGCGCCGCCCGTGGCGGCCAGTACGGCGAGTGTCGACCAGAACCTGCGGATCATCGCTTTTCCTTCACCGTCGCGTATCGCTTGCGGGACAACAGGACTGTGAGCGCGCCCGCCACGACCAGCAGTGCGCCGGTCCACAGCGTGGGGCCGACCGGCGGCCCGGTGCGGGCCAGCTCGCCGGCACCGGATGCCACGGGCTCGTCGTCGGCCGTGGCATCCGGAGTGGCCGGAGCGTCCGTGGTCGTGGTGGGTGCCTGGGTCGTCGTGGTGGTGCAGTCCAGGACGGGCGCGGCGGGCCGGTCGCCGTCGGCGGTGATGTCGGCGAGCGAGGTCCCGGCCAGGCCGAGGACGGCCTGGGCGGTGGCGCGGGTCGCGTTGCCCGGGGTGAAGCCCTTGGCGTCGTAGGCGATCGCGCCCGCCGCCGGGTTCCCACAGCCCACCTGGAGCCCGGTCAGGTACGCGACGGCCCGGTCGGCGGTGCGTCCGCCGGCGCGCAGGGCCTGGGCGGCGAGCCCGGTGCTGTTGGCGTTGGATTTGGTGCCCTGGCCGTCCGGCAGCCCGTTGTCCGGGAACCCGCCGTCGGCGAGCTGTTGGCCGGCCAGCCAGTCCAAGCCCGCGCCGGCGTCGGCGGTGCGGCCGGCGGCGAGCAGCGCCTGCACGACCATCGCGGTCGCGTCGACCTGGGCTGCGCAGGTGGGCTGCTCGAACTTCAGCGGGAACCCACCGTCTGGGCAGGCGCTGCCCGCCAGGTAGTCCACGGCGGCCTTGGGCGCGGTGCCGTGGCGTTCCAGCGTGATCACGGCCAGTGACTGGGTGAAGTTGTTGGTGGGGTCGGCGGGGTCGTCGACGCGGTTGACGAACCGGCCCGACGGGGCCTGCAACGCGGTCAGCCCGGCGATCAGGTCGACCCCGCCGAACGCCGTCGGGTCGCCGCCCTGCGCCAGGACGGCCAGCGCGAGCTTGGCGTAGCCGCCCGCGTACCGGGTGCCCTCCTCGTCGGTGACGTAGCCGGCGACGATCTCCGGGCGGCCCAGCCACGCCAGCGCCTTCGCCGCGTTGTCCTGGGCGACACCGGCCGCGTCGAGCGCGAGCAGCGTGTCGACGGTCAGGCCCTGGTCGGGGTAGACGGTGCCGCCGAGATCGTCCTCGAACCGCTCACCGTCGACCAACTGCCTGGCCAGCCAGCCCGCGGCGGCTTCGGCCAGCGACTTCGCGGTCACCGGTTCGGCGTAGGCGGCGGGGGTGGCCAACAGGGCCAGCAGTGCGACGGCGACAGTGGCTGCGGTCCGTCTCGGCGACATGGCGGGGCCTTTCCGGGCGCAAGGCACGAGCGGACCCCGGACAGCCGTCACCGACCCCAGGCTCCGACCCGTTGACCTCGACGGTGTCTGGAGCGTTGCACGCGGGGCGGGTGTTCGGGCTCGTCCGGTGACCGGACCTACCGTTGCGGGTCAGCGCCGGATTTCGACCGGCTTCCCCCGTTCCTGCGCGATTGCCGATCGTCTGTCACGGGCCATGGTGTGTCAATCCGCCTGTAGCGCGATGCTCGTCGCTCGTACGTACGGTTACCGTCGAACAGATCAACCTGGGGAAAGAGGGGTGTGGAATGGCGACTCTGGCGTCGGTGCGCGACGGCTTGGTGGCGTGGGTCGCACGGCGTTCGGTGACGCGGTGGGTCATGGGCAAGGTCGGTTCGCGCGCGTTGTCGCTGCTCCCGGACCGGGCGCTGGTCCCGTTGAAGCGGGACGGCGTGGTTCCGGTCGCCGAGTTGGAGCGGATGCGGGAGGCCGGGCCGATCCACCGGCTCCCGATGCCGTTCGGCGTGCGAGTGTGGTTGGTCACGGGCCAACCCGAGGCGAAAAAAGTGCTTTCCGACACAGAAGCGTTCAGCAATGACTACGCGCAGCTCGGCGCGGCCGTCGGGATCGAGCAGACCCCCGGCGGGCTCGGGTTCGCCGACCCGCCGGACCACACCCGGCTGCGCAAGCTGCTCACGCCCGAGTTCACCATGCGCCGGCTGTCCCGGCTCGTGCCGCGCATCGACGAGATCGTCACCGAACGGCTCGACGCGATGGCCGCCGCAGACGGTCCGGTGGACCTGGTGCAGGAGTTCGCGCTGCCGATCCCCTCGCTGACCATCTGCGAGCTGCTCGGCGTGCCCTACGACGACCGCGAGAAGTTCCAGGAGCTGGCGGCGGCCCGGTTCGACCTGTTCGGCGGCGCGACGTCGGCGCTGGGCGCGATCTCCGAGTCGGTGAAGTACATGGAGCGGATCGTCCGGCGGGAACGGCGCGACCCCGGTGACGGCCTGATCGGCATGATCATCCGGGAACACGGCGACGAGGTCACCGACGCGGAGCTCGCCGGCCTCGCCGACGGCGTCCTGACCGGCGGTTTCGACACCACGGCCAGCATGCTCGCGCTCGGCGCGATCGTGCTGATGAGCGACCCGGCGGCGCGCGCCGCGATGCGCGACGACGACCAGGCCGCCGCGCCGCTGGTGGAGGAGCTGCTCCGGCACCTGAGCGTGGTGCAGGTCGCGTTCCCCCGGTTCGCCAAGCGCGACCTGGTGATCGGCGACACCGAGGTCAAGGAAGGCGACGTGCTGGCCGTGTCGCTGACCGCCGCCAACCGCGAGGGCCTCGACCGGCTGGACTTCGACGCGGCCCGCAAGGTCTCGGCGCACCTGGCGTTCGGCTACGGCGCGCACCGCTGCGTCGGCGCGGAACTGGCCCGCATGGAGCTGCGCGCCGCCTACCCGGCACTGCTGCGCCGCTTCCCGGACCTGCGGCCGGCCGAACAGCCCACGTTCCGCACGGCGTCCATCGTGCACGGCATGGACACCCTGATGGTGCACACCCGCTGATCCGCGGCGGGTGGACGGAGGGGGCGGCACGGTGCCGCCCCTTCCGCCGTGTCAGGAGACCTTTCGCGCGTGTCGACTGTGAAGCAGGGCTTAACGCGACTCCAAAAGCGTTCACTTTTCTTTAAGGCCGCGCCGGGGGAGCGTGGAAACCGTGATCGGCAACTCCGTGGTGCGAATGGGCATCCTGGCCCTCCTGTGGGGCTCGTGCTTCCTGTGGATCAAACTCGCCCTCACCGGCCTGACGCCCGCCCAGCTCACGGTGATCCGCTGCGCCCTCGGCGCGGGCGTCCTGCTCGCCCTCGCCGCCGTCAAGCGCCAACGACTGCCGCGCGACAAGGCGACCTGGGGGCACCTCGTCGTCGCGGCGCTCTTCTGCAACGCCGTGCCGTTCCTGCTGTTCGGCATCGGCGAGCAGACCGTCGACTCCGGCGTCGCGGGTGTCCTCAACGCCACCACGCCACTGTGGTCGGTGCTCATCGGCCTGCTGGTGGGCAGCGAAAGCGGCCTGCGCCCCGCCCGCGTCGCCGGACTCGTCCTCGGCTTCGCCGGCGTCCTGCTGATCTTCGCGCCCTGGGAACGGCACGGCCTGGCAAGTTGGGGCGCGCTCGCCCTGCTCGGTGCGGCGGCCAGTTACGCCGTCGCGTTCGCCTACATGGGCCGCACCCTCGTCGGCCGCGCCGGCCCGCTCGCCATCTCCGCCGCCCAACTCGGCGCGGCCACCGGGCTCAGCGCCCTCGCGCTGCCCGCGTCCGGGCCCGCCCACCCCAACCCCACCGCGCTGGTCGCCGTGGTGGTCCTGGGGATCTTCGGCACCGGCATCACGTTCGTCCTCAACTACCGGATCATCGAGGACGAGGGACCCACCAGCGCCGCCACCGTCGGCTACCTGCTGCCCGTGGTGTCCGTCGCGCTCGGCGCGCTCGTGCTCGGCGAACCCCTGACACCCCGGATCGTGGCCGGCATGGCCGTGGTGCTGCTCGGCGTCGCCATGACCCGGACGGCCCCACCCCAACCGCCGGAAGACGGGCCCGTCCCTTACCAATTGCCGGTTATGTCCACCGAGCGTGAACAGCCGCGCGGCCGATCGGCCGACCTCGGTTGACCATGGCGAAACCGCTGGTCAGGCTGCTGGGTTGTCACCCGGAAGAGTGACGTCCGCTCCGTCAACCCTGCGGCGGAGCGCACCCGTCCGGGGATCACCCGAAGGAGCCGACCGTGCGTCCTTTCACCACAACCCTGGCCGTGCTCGCCGCCGCCGTCACCACGGCGGGCCTCGCCGCCGGCGTCGCGACCGCCACCCCGCACCAGGCAGCCGTCGTCACCCCGGCGGCCACCGCGACCGCCACCCCGATCAAGGACAGCTACATCGTCACCCTCGACCGGCAGGCACGCGGCCTCGGCGTCGCCGCCACCGCCGGCGTCACCCCGACCCACGTGTACGACACCGCGTTCACCGGGTTCTCCGCGAAACTCACCCCGGCGCAACTCCGCAAACTCAGCCGCGACCCGTCCGTGCGGCTGATCGAACAGGACATGCGGGTCACCGACGCGCTCGACGTCACCCAGACCAACCCGCCGTCCTGGGGCATCGACCGCATCGACCAGGCCAAGCTGCCCCTGTCTCAGAGCTACACGTACAACGTGAACGGATCGGGCGTCCACGCCTACATCATCGACACCGGGATCACGCCCGGACACCCCGACTACGGCGGGCGGGCCACGTTCGACCACAACGCCATCGACAGCAACAACACCGACTGCCACGGACACGGCACACACGTCTCCGGCACCATCGGCTCGACCACGTACGGCGTCGCCAAGGGCGTGCGGCTGCACGGCGTGAAGATGATGGACTGCGCGGGCAGCACCACCACGTCCGCCGCGATCAACGCCGTCGACTGGGTCGCCCGGAACGCCCAGCGCCCGGCCGTCGCGAACACCTCGTGGAACTACCCGGCGTCCGCCGGCCTGGAGACCGCGATCCGCAACCTGATCTCGTCCGGTGTCTTCCTGGCCACCTCGGCGGGCAACACCGGCGGGAACTCGTGCGAACGCCTGCCCCGCAAGGTCGAGACCGCGACCGTCGTCGCCTCGTCGGACCGGACCGACAACCGCTCGTCGTTCTCCAGCACCGGGTCCTGCGTGGACCTGTACGCGCCCGGAAGCGCCATCATCTCCACCATCCGCACCGGGAGCAGCGGCTCCATGAGCGGCACCTCCATGGCCACCCCGCACGTCGCGGGCGTCGCCGCGCTCTACAAGTCCCGCTACGGCGACCAGCCGTCCGCGACCGTCCACAACTGGCTCAACACCAACGCCACGCCCGGCGTGGTCACCGGTGGCGGAACCGGCGGCACCGTCAACCGCCTGCTGTTCACCGCCGGCCTGTGAACCCGTGCCCCGGCGCGTGAGTCTTGCGCGCCGGGGCACCCGCCTCCGGCTCACCCGTCCGTGCGGTGATGGCGGCGCGCGGCCGTGGATGTGAGTGCCGGGGCACCCGCCCGCCCACGCCGTGGATCGGCGTGCCGGGGCACATCTCCGGCCCGATCGGCCGAATCGCCACGGACCGGTGACGGCGGCCGGACCTGAGTGAACTCTCAGGCCGCAGCTGCCAGGATCGGCACATGGGGAGCCGTCCGCTGGTACTGCCGCTCGCCGACCCGGGAGCCGACCTGGCCCTGGTCGGCGGCAAAGGCGCGTCCCTGGCCCGCCTGGCGCGAGCCGGCCTGCCCGTCCCCGGCGGCTTCCACGTGACCACCCACGCGTACCGGCTGTTCGCCGAAGGTCTGGACCCGGCGGGTCTCGCCGAGCACGGGATGCCCGCGGAGGTCGCCGCCGCGATCCTCGCCAACCTGCCCGAAGGCCCGCTGGCCGTCCGCTCCTCCGCGACCGCCGAAGACCTCCCGGACCTGTCGTTCGCCGGCCAGCACGACACGTTCCTGGACGTACGCGGCCCCGACGTGCTCGAAGCGGTCAAGAACTGCTGGGCGTCCCTGTGGACCGACCGCGCCGTCGACTACCGCGCCCGCAACGGCATCACCGACACCGCGATGGCCGTGGTCGTCCAGCACCTCGTCCCGGCCGACGCCGCCGGCGTCCTGTTCACCGCCAACCCGGTGACCGGCAACCGCGCCGAAACCCTGATCGACGCCGCACCCGGACTGGGGGAGGCGCTGGTCGGCGGCGAAGTCACCCCCGACAGCTACGTGATCACCGACGGCGTAGTCCGGACGCGCTCAGCCCGCCCGCCCGACGCCGATCAACCTGAGGTCAGCGAACCCGACACCGGTCCTGCCGACACCGGTCCTGCCGATGCCGGCCGACCCGATGCCGGCCGACCCGATGCCGGCCGACCCGATGCCGGCCAGGCGCGGACACGCGGCGGGACCGACACCGCAGCACCCGGGTCGACCTCCTCCGGGGGAGTGGACCGGGCGGAGCGCGGCATCCTGACCGAGCCACAGGCGCTCGAACTGGCCGGCCTCGGCGCACGCATCGAGCAGCTGTACGGCGTGCCGGTCGACGTCGAATGGGCGCTGCACGACGGCCGGTTCGCCATCCTCCAAGCCCGGCCGATCACCGCGCTGCCGATCACCGCGCCGGAAGAGGAGTGGAACGACACCCTGCGCGGCGACTACCTGTGGACGTGCGCCAACCTCGGCGAAGCCGTGCCCAGCGTGATGACACCCGCCACCTGGTCCATCGCCCAGGCCCTCGCCCAGCCACCCATCGCCGGCCACCCCACCACCGGCAACATCGGCGGCCGGTTCTACCTCAACATCAGCGCCACCCTGGCTGTCGGCACCGCCCTCGGACTCGGCGGCCTGATGCGTCGGCTCGCCGAGCACACCTTCGGCCGGATCCCGGACGACGTCGAAGTGCCCAGGCTGCCGCTGTCCCGCCCGGCCACCCTGCGCGCCGCCGTCGCCGCGATGATCCCGTTCCTCAAGGAGAACCGCGAATACGGCAGACGCATCGCCGGCCTGCTCGACGCCGCACCCGTCCGCGCCCGGAGCCTGCACGCCCGCATCGCCGCCACCGCCACCCCGACCGAACTGCGCGCGCTGTGGACGTCCGACGTGGCACGCCTCCTGCACGACGAGATCCGGGTGTTCGACGCGGGTGCCCGCACCGGCATCGGCGGCAACGCCAAACTGCGCCGCACACTCGGGAAACTGGTGGGGGAGCGGGACACCACCGCGCTGCTCACCGGAGCGCACGGCGCGTCCGGCGACCTGGCCAGCCTCGGCCCGCTGCTCGCACTGTCCCGCCTGCGGCGCGGCGAGATCGACCGCGAAACCTACCTGCACGACTGGGGCCACCGGTTCGCCGACGAGTTCGAGGTCTCCACACCCCGCCCCGCCGAAGACCCGACCTGGCTGGACCGCCAACTCGCCACGGACGGACCCGACCCGCAGGACCTGCTCACCCGCCAAGCCGCCGCCCGCGACGCCGCCTGGCGGCGACTGACCGCCGCACACCCCGCCAAAGCGCCCGCACTGGGCCGAAAGCTGGCCGCACTCGCCGAAGCCACCCGAGGCCGCGAACGTGCCCGCTCGGAGATGGTGCGCGGTTTCGCCGTGCTGCGGGCATTCCTGGTCCGCGCCGCCGCCCTCACCGGCCACGACGTGTTCTTCCTGTCCCTGGACGAAACCCTGACCCTGCTCGCCGGCGATCCCACCCCCACCGCCGGCATCCCCGCCCGCCGCCGCGCCTACCGGCGCTACCGGGCTCTGCCGCCCTACCCGACCCTCATCCGCGGCCACTTCGACCCGACGTCCTGGGCGGCCGACCCGAACCGCCGACAGGACGTCTTCGACGCCTCCGCCACCCCGCGCGGCACCACCCCGCCCGGCACCGCGCACGTCGGCAGTGCCGCGACACCCTCCGGTGGTCCCGCGTCGCACACCGACGCCCCTGCGGTGCCTTCTGACGCGTCCGTCCGGCGGACCCGTGAGGCTGTGTCCGGGTTCCCCGGCGCGGCGGGCGTGGTCGAAGGCGTGGCGCGGGTGATCATGTCCGTCACGGACGGCGACGCGCTGCGCGAAGGCGAGATCCTGGTGACCACCGTGACGAACATCGGTTGGACACCCCTCTTCCCGCGCGCCGCAGCCGTCGTCACCGACGTCGGCGCACCCCTCTCGCACGCCGCGATCGTCGCCCGCGAACTCGGCATCCCCGCCGTCGTCGGCTGCGGCAACGCCACCACCCGCATCCGCACCGGAGACCGCGTCCGGGTCGACGGCGCACAGGGCACCGTCACCCCGCTGGACTGAACCCGCTCCACGTCGGTGCCACGGACGGACAGCGGTGAATGGTGTGGCCCGCGCAGTTGCCCGGCCGCACCATTCACCGCTCGACCCCGGCGGACGGAGATCAGTAGACGACCGAGCTGCGAACGCCGAAACGGCAATAGCCGTGCACGCTGTACGTGCCGACCGGAAGTGAACCGACCTTCATGCTGCCGTCATAGCAGTAGACGATCAGGGTGGAGGGCGTGAGAATGACGCAGTCAAAGCGGAAGTTTCCGTACGGGCCGTCGCAGCGCCCGACCTGGACGGTGGGATCCGCCGAGTCGACGGCCGTTTGCCCGGCCGTGTCGACCGAATAGGTGAGAGCGTTTCGCGCTTCGCTGTCCGACGGTGCCGCCGATGCGGCGGTCGCGGCACCGAAAATCGACGCCGCCGCGATCGCGAACGCGGCAGCGAGTCTGACGAACCTGGGTGACACCTGGGGCTCCTTCCGGTCTGGCATGGATTCGGCAACGGGTCCGGCTGCCGTGGATTTGAATGGGCCGCCCACCACCCTGGTCAATCCGGTCGCGTCCGCCGCGGCTGCGGACAGCCTGAAATGTCCATCGCACTCCTCCCCTCGGCGAGGATCCACGTTTCGCCAACTGTCAAACCGGGCCCGCTGTGCGCCCGTGTGGCCCAGAGGCTTGCTGTGCGCTCTTGAGCCGCTGCGTGGTCGAGTCTGTCGAGCCGAATGTGCGAACCTCTTTGGTAGCGCTTGAGGAGCCTGGTCCGACCGGCTATGACAGGACCCGCGCCCGGCCCGGAAAGCGCGTCGAACCAACGGAGTGGGGGACATGGCGACGGAATTCCGCCTGTTGGGTAATATCGAGGCACACCTCGACGGGAATCCGATCAACATCGGTTACAACCAACTGCGGGCGGTATTGGCGGTGCTGCTGGTCGAGGTCAACCACATCGTGTCCGTCGACCAACTCGTGGAGCGGGTGTGGGGCGGCCGTCGGCTGCCCCGCCGGCCACGCAACGGCGTTCAGCACTGCGTGACCCTGCTCAGGGGCGCACTCGCCGCCGTCCCGGAGGTCACCATCGCCTGGCGGGCCACCGGCTACCAGCTCACCGCCGACCCGGACACCGTCGACCTGCACAGGTACCGCACGCTGGTCACCCGGGCCCGGGCGGCCGGGAACGAAGCGAACGCGGTCGCGCTGTTCGAGCAGGCGCTGTCCCTGTGGCACGGCGAGCCCGTCGCGGGCCTGGACACCCCTTGGTTCAACGCGCTGCGTGACACGGTGACCCAGGAACACCACGCCGCCGAGCTCGACCGCACCGACCTGCTGCTCGAACACGGCAACCACACCTCTCTGCTGCCGGCACTGACCGACCGCGCCCGCCGGCACCCGCTCGACGAACGCGTGGCAGGGCAGGTGATGCTCGCCTACTACCGCAATGGCCGCGCGGCCCACGCCCTGGAGCACTACCGGCAGCTCCGGCAGCGGCTCGCCGACGAACTGGGCACCGACCCCGGCCCCGCGCTGCAACAGCTGTTCCAGCAGGTCCTCGCCGGCGACCCGGTACTGACCGCCCCGGCCGGACCGGCGGGCACCCCCACACCCGTACCGCGCCAGCTGCCCGCCGCGCCGCGGATGTTCACCGGCCGCACCCGGGAACTCGCCACGCTGACCGGCACCCTGGACGACCGTGCGGACGCGGCGGCGACGGTGGTGATCTCCGCGCTCTCCGGGGCCGGCGGGATCGGCAAGACCTGGCTGGCGCTGCACTGGGCCCACCAACACCTCGACCGGTTCCCCGACGGGCAGTTGTTCGTCGACCTGCGCGGATTCAGCCCCGACGGGCAGCCCATGCCCGCCGAAACGGCGGTGCGGGGGTTCCTCGACGCCTTGGGCGTGAACCCCGCCCAACTCCCGGCCGACCCGCACGTCCAGGCGGCCCGCTACCGCAGCCTGGTCGCGGACAAGCGGATGCTGATCGTGCTGGACAACGCCGCCGACACCGAGCAGGTCGTCCCCCTGCTCCCGGGCAGTCCTACCGCCACGGTGATCGTCACCAGCCGCCGGCACCTGACCGGGCTGATCACCCGGTACGGCACCCACCACCTACCCCTGGACATCCTCTCGGACACCGAGTCCCGTGCCCTGCTGGAAGCACGGGTCACCGCCGACCGGTTCACCGCCGAACCCGATGCCGTGGCCGAACTCCTGGCCTTCTGCGAGGGGTTCCCGCTGGCCTTGAGCATCGTCGCCAGCCGCGCCGTCACCCGACCACACGTGTCCCTGGCCGCCTTGGCCGCCGAACTGGGCGACGCCAGGCTGGGCACGCTGGAGGACGGCGAACCGGCAGCGGGCTTGTCCACGGCGCTGTCCTGGTCCTACCACGCCCTCACCGCCGGCCAGGCCCGCGTGTTCGGGCTGCTCGGGATCGCACCCGGACCGGACATCAGCCTCTCCGCCGCCGCGAGCCTGGCCGAGCTGTCCACCGACGACACCAAGGCGGTGCTGCGCGAGTTGGAACGGGCATCCCTGATCGCCCAGGACGCCCGGGGCCGGTATGCCATGCACGACCTGATCCGCGCCTACGCCGCCGGCGAAGCCCACCGCCGGCTGCCGCCGGCCGAGCGGACGGCGGCGCTGCTGCGGGTCGTCGATTTCTACATCCACACCGCCCACGCCGCCGACCGCCTCCTGGACCCCTACCGAGCGCTGATCCCACCCGACCCGTCCGCGCCCGGCACCCGCCCGCTGCGGCTGCACGACCGCGTGGCGGCGCTGTCCTGGCTCGACACCGAACTCCCCAACCTGCTCGCCGCCCAACAGACCGCAGCCGGCCGCGGATGGCACTACGCGGTGTGGCAACTGGCCTGGCAACTCGGCAACTTCCACGACATGCGGGGTCACATCCACGGTGCCCTCACGGTGTGCCAGGCCGCTGTGGAGGCCGCCGCGTGCCTGACCGACGTCACCCTCAGCACGCGCGCCCTCCGACGCCTCGGCCATGCCAACGCCGCCCTGGGACGTGGCGAGGATGCGATCAGACACCTGCACGTGGCCCTCGACCTGGCCGAACGGCACCACCTCCGCGCCGAGCAGGCCGGTACCCACCGGGATCTCGCGTGGGCCTGGGGGGAAGTGGGCGAGGACCGGCGCGCCCTCGACCACGCCGGCCAAGCCCTACGACTCTTCCGTCTCGTCGCCCCGGCCTGGGAAGCCCACATGCTCAACATGGTGGGCTGGTTCACCGCACGCGTGGGCCGGTACGCCGACGCGCGCGAACACTGCCAGGCCGCCCTCACCCTGCACCGAGGCCGGCGCAACACAGACGGCGAGGCGACCACCCTGGACAGCCTCGGCTACATCGACCACCACACCGGGAACCACCACGACGCCGTCGAGCACTACCGACACGCCCTCGTCCTGTTCGGCGGACTGGGCAACTCCTACGAATCCGCCGACACCCTGGTGCGACTCGGTGACACCCACACCGCCCTCGGTCAACCCGACCACGCCCGCACCGCGTGGCGGGAGGCTCTCGACCTGTACCGGCAGCAAGGACGTGACGAAGCCGCCCAGGCCGTACTGCGGCGACTCGACGAACTCGGCTGACCCCGCCGCGACGACCCCGGCGCGGGTCAGCCGAGCATGGTTTCGTGCGGCAGGCCCACGTAGTTCTCCGCCAGGCTCGTCACGGCTGCCTCCGACGAACACACGTATCGCAGTTGCGCCAACTGCAACTGCCGGTCGAACTCGTCGCCCGAGGTGTGCAGCATCGACGTCATCCACCACGAGAAGTGCGTGCACCGCCACACCCGCCGCAACGCCCGCTCCTCGTACGAGTCCAGCAGGTCGCTCCGACCTTCCGCGAAGAACACCCCGATCGCCTCGGTCAGCACGGCGACGTCCGCCACCGCCAGGTTCAGCCCCTTCGCCCCGGTCGGCGGCACGATGTGCGCCGCGTCCCCGACAAGGAACAACCGCCCGTGCCGCATCGGCGTGCTGACGAAGCTCCGCATCGGCGTGATGCCCTTGTCCACGATCGGCCCGGACGCCAATGTCCACCCGTCCACCCCCAACCGCGTGCCCAGCTCGTCCCAGATCCGGTCGTCGGACCAGTCCTCGACCCGGGCCGTCCGCTCCACCTGGAGGTACAGCCGGCTCAACTTCGGCGACCGCATGCTGTGCATCGCGAACCCGCGCGGGTGCCAGGCGTAGATCAGCTCGTCCGTGGACGGCGGTACCTCGGCCAGCACGCCCAGCCACCCGTACGGGTAGTCGCGTTCCCAAGTGCGGCGCAACGCCTCGGGAATCGTCGGCCGGCTGACCCCGTGGAACCCGTCCGCGCCCACCACGATGTCCGCCGTCACCGCCTGCCGCCGACCGTCACTGTCCACAAAGGACACCTGTGGCCGGTTGCCGTCGACATCGTGGAACGAGGTCTCCGACACCTCGAAGTGCACGGCGTCCGTCCGCGCCCCGAGCAGGTCCTTCACCACCTCGGTCTGCCCGTAGATCCACACCGACCGCCCGGTGAGCGCCTGGAAGTCGACCCGGTGCCGCTCACCCGGCCACTGGAGGTGGATCCCGTCGTGCCGCAACCCCTGCGCGTTCAGCCGCTCACCGAGGCCGGCGTCGACCAGCAGGTCCACTGTGCCCTGCTCCAGCACGCCGGCCCGGATCCGCGCCTCCACGTACTTTCGCGACCGGTTCTCCACCACCACGGACTCGATCCCGCGCAACGCGAGCAGGTGGGACAACAGCAACCCGGCGGGCCCGGCACCGACGATGGCGACCTGTGTGCGCATGGCAGCAGCGTGGATCAACGCGCCCGACGTCGACAACCCGCGCTGCCACTCAGCGGCAGTCCTGATCGGACCTGTCTGCCGCTCCACCTCGCTCACTGATCTTTATAACTTCAGTGTGGAATAAAATCAACTATTCCGGTCGCTGCTCGGCGTTCGACTCAGCCACGACCAGCACAACAGGCAACGGACAACACGGGATCCTGAACCGTCTTGCCTCGTATCTGGTCGAATTCCCGGCACCGGACACAAAGGACACTAAGGGCAGCCCGCCGGGTTGTAGTCGGGCGGCGGGACCCACGGGATGCCGGGCCAGAAGATGCGGCTCGACGGCAGGTACTGTTTGCCCGCGACGTCGTCCCATGCCCCCGGGGGCACATACGGGTCATGCGGCTGGTACTCGTGCCAGATGGCCAGTTTCTCGCTGCGCCAGTACCCGAAGACGTTCTCCGGCAGCTGCCTGATCACGTAGCCCTGGTACTCGTCCCGGCGTTTCCACGTGTTGCCCGCCCAGTCGGTGTCCGCCTCGGCCGCGAGGATCGCCGACGCGGTGTGGTCCACGTTGTCCGCGTTCGGGTGGGGGTCGCGATGACCGATGCTGCTCTGGGTGCGGATGTAGTCCGGCTGGACGTAGTTGATGATCGACCGGAGCGTGTCGACGAACGATGCCCTGCTGTACGGGGCACGTCCGTCGATGGGCTGGGCACCGGAGTTGTACAGGACCATACGGGACAGATCACCGCATTGGTCCTCGTCGGCGGCGGCGTGGATGAACGTGAGTTCGTGCCGTCGAGCCGGTTGGTGGCCAGTTCGTGGCCGTTGAAGTACATCGGCTCGTAGGTCCACTGGTTGGGCATGTGCGCGGCGCGGGCGTACGCGGCGCGCTCACCCTGGATGCGCATGTCGGCGTAGTCCATGGCGCACGGGCGCGGCGGCTGGTCGGGAGGAGGGCAGGACCGTTCGCCGGCGGTGATGTGCACGCGGAAGTCGTGGCGGGCGGGCAGGTCGCGATCGACGCGGGCGTGCCGGTCGCCGACCTCGTCCGGTCGCCGGCCGGGGCGCCGGCCTCGGGCGTCGTCACCCAGGAGGACCCGGGCGGGCAGGTACGGGCAGCGGCGGAACGCCTCCAGCCACGACCACTTCCGCGTGGTCGATCGGCCGCGCGCCGCCGCTGCGGTACGAGAACCTCCGTACCGCAGCGGCGTCCGCGTCAAGCGTTCGTGCCAAGTGCTCGCGTCCTGTGTCCGGGTGCAGTGCCCGTGTTCAGTCGGCGACGCGTTCCCGGGCCTCGGCGAGGTCGTCCTCGGTGGGCGCGTCGTCCTGAGTGAGGGTGAGCCGCCAGTAGCCGGTGAAGTCGATGCGGCGCTTGTCGACGCCCCGGTCGCCGATGAGGTGCCGGCGGAGGGCGCGGACGGTGCCCGCCTCGCCCGCGATCCAGGCGAACGGCGAGCCCTCGGGCAGTTCCGCGCCCCGGACGGCGTCGAGCAGCCCGGTGCCGTGGCCCGCCGGGAGATCGCCCCGGTGCAGCCAGTGGGCCGAGAGGTCGGCGGACGTGTCGAACCGCTGTTCCTCGGCGGCGTCCCGGACCTCGATGTAGACCACGGCGCGGGTGCCCGCCGGCAGTGCGGCGAGGTGGCTCGCGATCGCCGGGACGGCGGTCTCGTCGCCGACGAACAGTGCCCAGTCGAACGCGCCCGGCGGCCGGGTGCGGTAGGCGGCGGACGGCCCGTAGCGGCCGAGGGTGTCGCCGGGTTGGGCGGACGCGGCCCAGCGGGTGGCGGGGCCGGCGTCGGGGTGCAGCACGAAGTCGATGTCGATCTCGTGGCTGTCGGGGTGGTGGGCGCGGACGGTGTAGCTGCGCATCCAGGGGCGTTCCGGTTCGGGGATCGCCTGGTAGGCCTGGTACCAGCCCATGCCGTACCGGTCGTCCTTGGCGGCGGGCAGGTCGGGCACGGGGTGGCCGGGTTTGGGGAACAGCAGTTTCAGCTGCTGGTCGGGCCAGGTGGGGAAGTCGTCCAGGCCGTCGCCGGAGAACCGGACGCGCACGACGTGCGGCGTGACCGGGTGGACGGCGGTGACGTGCAGGAGTGGCACGGGTTTCCTCGGTCGTCAGGCGCGGGAGACGTAGGCGCGCAGGTGGTGGGCGGTCAGGGTGTCGCCGTGCTCGACCAGTTCGGCGGGGGTGCCGGTGAACACGACGCGTCCGCCATCGTGGCCGGCTCCGGGGCCGAGGTCGATGATCCGGTCGGCGTGGGCCATGACGGCCTGGTGGTGCTCGATGACGATGACCGTGTTGCCGTCGTCCACGAGCCGGTCGAGCAGCGCGAGGAGTTGGTCGACGTCGGCCAGGTGCAGGCCGGTGGTGGGTTCGTCGAGGATGTAGGTGGATGCTTTCTCGCCCATGTGGATGGCGAGCTTGAGTCGTTGGCGTTCGCCGCCGGACAGGGTGTTGAGGGGCTGGCCGAGGGACAGGTAGCCGAGGCCGACGTCGGCGAGCCGGTCGAGGACGGCCTTGGCCTGCTTCTCGGTGAAGAAGTCGCGGGCCTGGGCGACGGACATGCCGAGGACTTCGCTGATGTTCCTGCCGCGCAGGGTGTGGCCGAGGACCTCGGGGGTGAACCGCTTGCCGCCGCATTCCTCGCAGACGGAGGCGACGCCGGCCATCATGGCGAGGTCGGTGTAGATGACGCCGAGGCCCTTGCACTTGGGGCAGGCGCCTTCGGAGTTGGCGCTGAACAGGGCGGCTTTCACGCCGTTGGCCTTGGCGAAGGCGGCGCGGATGGCGTCGAGCAGGCCGGTGTAGGTGGCGGGGTTGCTGCGGCGGGAGCCCCGGATGGCGGACTGGTCGACGGTGACGACGTCGTCGCGGGTGGCCAGTGAGCCGTGGATGAGGGAGCTCTTGCCGGAGCCGGCGACGCCGGTGACGACGGTGAGGACGCCGAGCGGCACGTCGACGCTGACGTTCTGGAGGTTGTGCAGGTTCGCGCCGGTGATGGACACGTGTCCGGTGGGGGTGCGGGTGTCGGTGCGGAGCCGGGCGCGGTGGTCGAGGTGGCGGCCGGTGAGGGTGTCGGAGGCGCGGAGTTCGGCGACGGTGCCGGTGAAGCGGATCTCGCCGCCGTTGGTGCCCGCGCCGGGGCCGAGGTCCACGACGTGGTCGGCGATCTCGATGGTCTCCGGTTTGTGTTCCACGACGAGGACGGTGTTGCCCTTGTCGCGGAGCAGGATCAGGAGGTCGTTCATCCGCTGGATGTCGTGCGGGTGCAGGCCGACGGTGGGTTCGTCGAAGACGTAGGTGACGTCGGTGAGGGCGGAGCCGAGGTGTCGGACCATCTTGACGCGCTGGGCCTCGCCGCCGGAGAGGGTGGCGGACTGGCGGTCGAGGCTGAGGTAGCCGAGGCCGATCCCCACGAGGGAGTCGAGGGTCTCGCGGAGGTTGGCGGTCATCGGGCCGACGGATTCGTCGCCGATCTTGGCGATCCACTCGGCGAGGTCGCTGATCTGCATGGCGGAGCAGTCGGCGATGTTGCGGCCGTCGATCCGGGAGGACAGGGCGGCCTGGTTGAGGCGCGCGCCGCCGCAGGCGGGGCAGTCGGCGAAGGTGACGGCGCGGTCCACGAACGCGCGGATGTGGGATTGCAGGGATTCGCGGTCCTTGCCGAGGTAGAGCCGCTGCACCTTGGGCACGAGCCCTTCGTAGGTGAGGTTGCTCTTGCCGACTTTGACCTTGGTGTTCTCCTTGTGCAGGAAGTCGGCCCACTGCTGTTCGGTGTAGTCCTTGAGCTTGGTGTCCGCGTTCACGAATCCGGATTGGGCGTAGACCTGCACGTACCAGCTGTCCGCGGGGAATCCGGGCACCTTGATGGCGCCTTCGTTGAGGGATTTCTCCTTGTCGACCAGTTCGTCGATGTCGACGGTGGAGACGCGGCCGAGGCCCTCGCAGTCGGGGCACATGCCTTCGGGGAGGTTGAAGCTGAACGCGCCGGAGGTGCCGACGTGGGGTTCGCCGAGGCGGCTGAACAGGATGCGGAGCATGGTGTGCGCGTCGGTGGCGGTGCCGACGGTGGAGCGGGAGTTGGCGCCCATGCGTTCCTGGTCGACCACGATGGCGGCGCTGAGGTTGCGCAGCGCGTCGACGTCGGGGCGGCCGACGCTGGGCATGAACGACTGGACGAACGCGGTGTAGGTCTCGTTGATCAGGCGCTGGGACTCGGCGGCGATGGTGCCGAACACCAGGGACGACTTGCCGGAGCCGGAGACGCCGGTGAAGACGGTCAGGCGGCGTTTGGGGATGTCGACGCTGATGTCTTTGAGGTTGTTCTCGCGTGCGCCCCGGACTTCGATCACGTCGTGGCTGTCGGCGGCGTTGGCCATGCCCTGCTTCCCCCTGGTTTGTTTATGGCGTAAAGTCGCGGCCAGGTTAGTTTATGGCGTAAGGAGACGCAAGTGGTGGTGTTCGCCGGGCAGGGTGACGCGCGTCGGTCCATGGAGCTGCTGTGGCGCGCCGCCCGGGACGAGCCGAGGCCGGGTCCGAAGCCGGGGCTGAGCGTCGACGCCATCGTGGACGCGGCGATCGCGGTCGCCGACGAGCATGGCATGGCGGCACTGTCCATGCGGGCGGTGGGGGAGCGGCTCGGCCGGACCGCGATGGCGCTCTACACCTACGTGCCGAACAAGGCCGAGCTGATCGACCTCATGTACGACAAGGTGCTGGGGCAGCTGCCCGCGTCCTACCCGCTGGACGACGGGTGGCGGCCGGCGCTGGCGACCTGGGCTGGCGACGTGCGGGCCTTCTACCTGTGGCACCCGTGGGTGTTGCAGGTGTCGCAGGCGCGGCCGGTGCTCGGGCCCAACGAGTTCGCCATGCTGGAGACCCTGCTCACGATCCTGCGCGGGACCGGCCTGCCGCCGTCCGTGCTGCGGGGCGTGGTCGGCGCGGTGTCGCAGTTCGTGCGCGGCATGGCCGGGGTGATCGCGGACGCCCGGCGGGCCGCGCGGGAGACCGGCGTGACCGACGAGGAGTGGTGGTACACGAGGTCGCCGCTCCTGGAGGAATTCGCGGCCGAGCTGGGGGAGCGGTTCCCGCTGTCGATGTGGATCGGGGACACCGACCCGCCCGCCACCGACGACGAGTGCACGCCCTACCTGGAGCGGGACGCCGTGTGGAACTTCACCGTCGGCCTGGACGTGCTGCTGGACGGAATCGAGGCGACCATCGCCCGGTCGGTGGGATAGGGTTCGCGCGCCGATCGGATCGAGTGCGGGGAGGTGAGACCCATTTCCGTGGTGACGGTCGGGTCGTCCCTCTCGACGCCGGGATTCGGGTGAGCGTCGGGACGCCCGTGGAGATGCGGAAGGCGTTCCCTTGTTCGTTGATGTGCTTTCGGATGTGTTTTCCCGGGTGGTCGCGCGGCTGAGGGCCGCCGGCTGTGTGTTCGCCGAGGACGAGGCCGGGTTGCTCGTCGAAGCCGCCGGCACGTCGGCGGAGCTGGCCGAGCTGGTGGACCGGCGGGTGTCCGGTCTGCCGCTGGAGCAGGTGCTGGGTTGGGCGGAGTTCCGGGGCCTGCGGATCGCGGTGGAACCCGGCGTCTTCGTGCCGCGCCGCCGCACCGGGTTCCTGGTCGAGCAGGCCGTGCCGCTGGCCGGCGCGGGGGCCGTGGTGGTGGACCTGTGCTGCGGTTCGGGCGCGGTCGGCGCGGCGCTGGCGGCCGTCCTGGACGTGGACCTGTACGCGGCGGACGTCGACCCGGCGGCGGTGCGGTGCGCCCGCCGCAACATCGACCCGGCGCGGGTGTTCGAGGGCGACCTGTTCGGGGCGCTGCCGACCGGCCTGCGGGGCCGGGTGGACGTGGTGGTGGCCAACGCGCCCTACGTGCCGACGGCGGCGATCGCCACCATGCCGCCCGAGGCCCGCGACCACGAGCCGCTGGTGGCGCTGGACGGCGGCGGCGACGGGCTGGACGTGCAGCGGCGGGTGATCGCCGAGGCACCGGGCTGGCTGCGGCCCGGCGGTGCGCTGCTGGTGGAGACCAGCCGGGGCCAGGCGGCGGGCACGCTGGCGGCATTCCGGCGGGCCGGGTTCGACGCGACGGTCGTGCGGTCGGCAGACGGGGACCCGGACGGGGATCCGGACTCCGACCTGGATGTAGACGCCGACCTGGATGTAGACGCCGACCTGGATGTAACCGTGGACCTGGACGCAACCGTGGTGGTCGGAACGCTTGGCTGCCGTCCGTGAACCGTTGCGGATCGTGGTGGGTAGTGATCGCGGTAGGTAGTAGGTGGGCAGTGGTAGTAGGTGGGCAGTGGACGGGGCGGCCTGGTTGGGCCCCGTCCTGCGGTACGCATACCGTCCGCCGCCTGGGGGCCGCCTCAGAGCCTCTTTTAGGCTCATGTTTCGGGACACTGTTATGGTTGTCATGGCGGCGATGGTTGACCTGAACGAGCGATAGTTGCCGGCGCACCTCGAACGGGCGGGTCGGTTGGGCAGTGGTGGTCGACTGTCGTGGCCGGCTGGGGAAAGCGGTTCGAGGGCGGGGGTCTACGCGCCGACCACACCGTCCGTGAGTTCGCGGACCACGTCGAGCTGGCCGACGTGCCGGGCGTACTCCTGCACCATGTGGACCTGGATCCATGCCAGGGTGGGCGGCGGCGTCGCGGGGCGTGGCCAGTACTTCACTACATCGGACAGTTCGGCGGTGGCCGCGATCTCCCGCGAGCGGGCGCATTGCTCGCGGAAGAATGCGCGGATGCCGTCGGCGGTCTCGCCGTCCTCGATCACCCACTCGGCGCGCTCGACCGCCGGGTTGCCGTGCGGGCGCTCCACCTGCTCGGCGGCGAAGTACAGCCGCATCCAGCGCAGCTCCACGTGGGCTAGGTGCTTGACCAGGGCGAGCGGCGACCAGCCGGACGGCACGCGGCTGGTGCGCAGCTCCTCGTCGGTCATCCCGTCGAGCTTGCGGAGCAGCGTGTCGCGGTAGAAGTCCAGGAATTCGACCACCAGCCGGGCCGGGTCGGCGAGGTCGGTCGCCGGCTCGAACGGCACGGTGAGCCGGGCGTGCACCCGGTCGCCGTCGACCCGCAGGTCCGCGCCGAGCCTGCGCAGCACGGTGAGCGCGGCGGTGTTGCCGGTGGTGGTGTGGGCGTGCAGCACCGGGATGCCGCGGAGCACCGCCCGTTCCACGACCCGGGACAGGGCCTGCACGCCGACGCCCCGGCCGCGTGCGGAGCGGGCCACCCACATGCCCGTTTCGCCGGTGGCGGTCAGTCGGATCATGCCGACGGTGTGGTCGTCGTGGACGATCTCGTATGAATCGGACTGAAAACCACGGTAGAAGTCTCGGAACTCGTCAACGAGGTCCGGCCGCCAACCGGGCGGCATGACGTCACCGGGGTCCGCGTCGGCCACCGCGAGCGCCAGCAGCCGCTCCAGGCCCGGGTCGTCCAGCGGGCGCAGACGGATCACTTGACCAGCTCCTTCTCCAGAGGCGTGCGGAATCTCGGGACGACTCGGACGTCGCCCAGCCAGGGGCCCAGCCGGGCCGCGGCGGCGTCGACCGCGTCGGTGGCCTCGCGGCCGACGTCGACCAAGGGCCGCCAGACGACCTCGCCGCTCGGGCGCTGCGCCCACCCGCCGACGACCGCGCCGTTCACCCACACGGTGGGGCCGACGTTGCCGGAGGTGTCGAACAGGCGGGGGCGCAGCTCGGGAGCGAGGAACCAGTCGCGGGCCTGCCAGCCCATCGGGGTCGGGTCCAGGCCGGGCAGCAGCGCCACCCACGGCTCCACCTCGGGTGTGTCGACGTCGTCGGGCAGCACCCAGCCGGTGCCGTTGGCCAGCGTGACCTGTTGTGCGCCGATCGCGGCGAGGGCTTTGCGGACCGCGCCCAGCGTCCAGCCGGTCCACCACTTCACGTCGGCCTCGGTGCCCGGCCCGTAGGCCGCAAGCCAGCGCCGCACCAGTTCGGCCTGCGCCTCGGCGACGTCGTGCTCGGGCAGCGGGGTCGCGGGCGCCCACCGGAACTGGCTGCTGAGCCACGTGCCGCGCGGCCGACTGCGGCGCATCCACCCATCGGCGGCCAGCACCCGAAGGACGCGGCTGGACACGTTCTGCTTCACCTCGTGCTTCGTGCCTGCCGCCGCGACCACCTGCTCCAGCAGCGCCGGGACGTCCTTGCCCAACTCCACGGCGGTCGCCTCGCCGCGCGCGGCCAGCGCCGCCAGGGTGTCGCGCTCCACATCGGCGAGCCGGGCCGCGTCCCAACCCGCGCCGTCGGCCAGGTGCTTGAGCAGCCCGATGCGTTCCTTCGCGGCGATCGCCTTCGCGGCGGCGGCGTACACGATCGGGGCGGACTCGGCGGTGACGGCGAACATCGTGCGCCGCATGGCCAGCAGCCGCACCAGCGACCGGTCCTCGTAGAACGCGCGTTCCACGGCCGCCACGGACGGTTCGGCCAGCCGGGCGCACGCGGACAGGAACACCGTCGCCGGATCGGTGGCGTGCAGGCCGACCACCGCGTCCGCCACCTCCGACACGGTCCCGGCACGCCGGGAGAGGAGGTGTCGCGCGCCGAGCCGGGCGCGCCGCTGGTGGTCGGTGATCACGACAGGCGTCACCGGCCCATCCTCGCCCGGCGCGCGGCCGTCCGGCGACCGGTTTCCGGACTCCGGCACCGCACGGGCTCAGCGCCGGGGCCGTGCGGCTCCGATGTCGTGATCCGGCAGCCTTGTGCCGGCACAGGGTGACTTCGGCGTTGTGATCGGGCGGCCTCCGCGTCGGAACCGGCTGACCACGGCGCCGGGAGCGGGTGACCGCAGTGCCGGAACCCGGTGACCGCAGCGTCATGATCGGGCAACCACAGTGCCGGGACGGGGCGGGCTCAGGGCCGGGTCGGACGGCTCAGGGCCGGCCGGTCGTGATCGACATCGGTGTGCGCGGGGTCGGACAGCCAGACCAGGTGTGGCGTCCGACCGTCGGCCAGGACGAGCAGGCGCATCGCGTTCTCGGGCTTGTCGGTGCTCATCAGGTGCCGACCGGTCGCGCCGAACACCTCGGCGTGATCGCCGAAGTCCACTCCCCACGCGGTGATCCAGCCGTCCTCGCGGTCGCCGCACTCCTCGGCGATGGCGAACAGTCGGGGCGCGCCGAGCACGGCCAGTTGCCTGAGGAGCGCGGCGAACTCCCGCTCACCGCACAGCGGCTTCGCCAGGCGTGCGGATCCGCCCAATTCGGTCATGTCGGGGTCCTTTCATGTCGCGTAGCTGTCGTGTCTACACCACTGCTACGCTTCTACTGTCATACGACAGCAGGAACTGCCCGATCGGGTGTACTGCCGAGGCCGCCCGGTGCCGAGTACTCCTTGCGACGTTCGGAAGCAGAGAGGAGATCGACCGATGGCGAACCAGCCGCCGCCGCTCGCGCGTCGCATCGAACTGGGAGCACTGCTGCGCGCCTACCGCGAACGAGCGGGGCTGGAGGCCGCCGAGGTGGCCGACGCGCTCGGCTGGTCGTACATGCAGAAGGTCGGCCTGGTCGAAGGCGGCAAGCGGAAGCTCGTGGCCACGGAGGTGACCGTGCTCGCGGACCTGCTGAACCTCACCGCGGCGGAACGCGAAAAAGTCGTCGAGCTGGGCCGGGAAGCCCGCAAGCGCGACCCTGGTCCCGCGTTCGTGGCCGACTGGGCACAGACCTGCATCGCACTGGAGACCGCGGCCGACCACATCGACCTCTACGCCGAAGAGCTGCTGCCGGGGCTGGTGCAGACCGAGGACTACGCCCGCGCGCTGCTCACCCAAGGCGCGGCGTTGACGCCGCAGGAGGTCGAAACCGCCGTCCGGCAACGGATGCAGCGGCAGCAGCGGCTGTCCGAGCCGGGCGGGCCGCGACTGACCGTGGTGCTCAGCGAATCAGGACTGCGCCGCGCAGTGGGCGGGCGCGAAGTCCTGCGCGGCCAACTCGAACACATCCGACGGTTGGCCGGGCGGCGCAACGTCGCCCTCCGGATCCTGCCGTTCGAATCCGGTGCCCACCTCGCACTCGGCACCAGGTTCACCCTGATCCGACTCGGCGACCCCGTCGTGACGTTCGCCTACGTCGAAGCGCTCACCGACGCCGACATCCATGATCGTCCGCCGCACACCGACGTCTATACACTGGCCTTCGACCGAGCCCAGCGCGCGGCGCTTTCCCCGGCCGAATCCCTTGCGTGGCTCGATCTCCTCATCGGGGAATTCGACTAGGCGGAGGCTCGACGCGGTGGCAAACAGGTCTGGGGACATGCTCAAGTGGCGCAAGAGCAGCCGGAGTCAGAACGGGTCCGACAACTGCGTCGAGATCGCGAACCTGCCCGGCGTGGCCGTCGTGCGCGACTCCAAGAACCCGGCCGGCCCGGTGCTGGTGTTCGGCTCGGCCGGGTTCACCGGGTTCCTGAGCCGGGTCCGGGGTGTCTGACGCACGATGTCGGCGACGAGGCTGCTGGTCCTCGGGGTGGTGCGGGGCTACGGCCGGGCGCATGGCTACCTGATCGGCAACGACCTGATGTCCTGGGGCGCGGGGGAGTGGGCGAACGTCAAGTGGGGCTCGATCTACCACGCCCTCAAGCAGCTCACCAAGGACGGCTGCCTGACCGACGAGATCGTGCCGCCCGCCCGCACCGACTACCTGCTCACCGCCAAGGGCGAGCAGGAGTTCCAGCGGCTGCTGCGGGACGCGCTGCGCCGCCCGGAGACCCGGCCGGACACGCTCGGCGCGGGACTGGCGCTGCTGCCGTCGCTGAGCCGCGCGGACGCGGTGGCGCTGCTGCGGGAACGGCTCGCCGCCCTGGAGACCAGGCGCGACGGGGCGCGCAAGCAGGCCGCGGACTGGACCGACCCGCCGCACGTGCGGGAGCTGTTCGGGCTGTGGGAGCACAGCGCCGACAGCGGCGCGGAGTGGACGCGCGGGCTGCTGGAGCGGCTGGAGGCGGGCGCGTACCCGATGGCCGG
The DNA here is from genome assembly GCA_965995405.1 of uncultured Saccharothrix sp. Taxonomy (GTDB): domain Bacteria; phylum Actinomycetota; class Actinomycetes; order Mycobacteriales; family Pseudonocardiaceae; genus Actinosynnema. The sequence continues at coordinate 5,911 of CBHFOL010000058.1, read as the reverse complement.
CGAGCGCGACTCGCCCGGGCAACCCGGAAGCTGGGCTATACTCAAATTTGAGTAGCCTAGGGGGAGTACTGAACACAGGTCTCGCACGGTGCGCGGTCGTCTTCGAACCCGCAGACCCGCCACGCATGTCGACCATGGCCTTCCACGGTGACCACCTGCCCGCCGACGCCCCGCTCGGGCAGCTCGTGATCGCCCGACCCGACGGGACGAAACAGCAGGTCGCGGCCCTGCGGCTGCCCGTCTCCGAGGCCGTTCCGGTGCTGTCGAAAGCCCGCCGTGACCCGGCCGCCCACCCGGCCGCCGCGTTCTGGGGCGCGGCCGTCGTCGTCGCGCTGCACCTGGTCGCCCGGGGGCGCGTCCGGCCCGCCGTCACCGACGCCGACCACGATGCCTGGCGGCTCGGCCCGTTCGACGCCGCCGACGCCCGCCGCGTCCGCGACCTCGCCGACGCGATGCCCGCGCCCGCCCGCGCCGTGCCGCTGCCCGGCCGCGACCCGCTGGAACTGCCCGACGCCGAACCCCACCTGCGGGCCTTCCTGGACGCGGTGGCCGACACCATGCCGCGCGGTGCCGCCGCCGTGCACGCCGCCGGCGCGCCCGCGTTCGCCGCGTTCGCCCCGCAGCAGGTGCCGCACCTGCGGGACTGGGCCGACCAGGGCGTCCGGATCTCGCTGCGCGTCGAGGGCCTGGAGACGTTCCGCGCCGTCGTCCAAGTGCACAGCCTGGCCGACCCGACCATGGTCGTGGATGCCGCGCAGCTGTGGGCGGGCACCGACCGGCGCGCCCAGTCCGACGCCATGATCGGCATCCGGCGCGCCGCCCGCGCCTGGCCACCGCTGGAACGCCTGCTCGACCTGCCCGTACCGGACGAGGTGGCGCTGCTGGACTCCGACGTGGCGCACCTGCTGCGCGACGGCGCGGTCCGACTCGCCGCCGCCGGCGTGGACGTGCACTGGCCCAAGGACCTGGTCCGCGACCTGTCCGCGAAGGTCGTCCTCGGCGACGACACCGGCGACCGGCCCACGTTCTTCGGCCCTGACCAGCTCACCAGCGTCAACTGGCGGCTCGCGCTGGGCGACGACCCGCTCACCCCTGAGGAGCTCGACCGGCTCGCCGAAGCGCACCGGCCCGTCGTGCGGCTGCGCGACCGGTGGGTCCTGGTCGACCCCGAACTGGCCCGCAAAGCCCGGGAACGCGCCCTCAAACCCGTCTCCGCCATCGACGCCCTCGGCGCGGCCCTCACCGGGGTCACCGAGATCGACGGCGAACAGGTCGAGGTCGCCACCACCGGATGGCTGGACGACCTGCGCGCCAAGCTGGCCGCCCTGGACGACGAGCCGATCGGGCAGCCCGCCGCGCTCCAGGCCACCCTGCGCGACTACCAGCTGCGCGGCCTGCGCTGGCTGCACCGGATGACCTCGCTCGGCCTCGGCGGCTGCCTCGCCGACGACATGGGCCTGGGCAAGACCGTCACCCTCATCGCCCTGCACCTGCACCGGAACAGCGGACCCACGCTCGTGGTGTGCCCGGCGTCGCTGCTGGGCAACTGGCAGCGCGAGATCGAGCGGTTCGCGCCCGGCGTCCCGGTCCGCCGCTACCACGGCGCGGGCCGCGAACCCGCCCACGACGGGTTCGTCCTCACCACCTACGGCACCATGCGGCTGGACACCGAACGGCTCGCCGACGTCGACTGGGGCCTGGTCGTCGCCGACGAGGCCCAGCACGTCAAGAACCCCGCCTCGGACACCGCGAAGGCACTGCGCCGCATCCCCGCCGCCGCCCGGGTCGCCCTCACCGGCACCCCGGTGGAGAACACGCTGGCCGAGCTGTGGGCCGTGCTCGACTGGACCACACCCGGCCTGCTCGGCACCCTGCCCTCGTTCAAGGCCCGCTGGGCCAAACCCATCGAGGCCGACCGCGACCAGGAGACCGCCGCGAAGTTCGCCGCGCTGATCCGGCCGTTCCTGCTGCGCCGCCGCAAGACCGACCCCGGCATCGCGTCCGAACTGCCGCCCAAGACCGAGACCGACCGGCCCGTCGCGCTCACCCGCGAACAGGCCGCGCTCTACGAGGCGGTGGTCCGGGAACTCATGGCCGAGGTCGCCGAATCCGACGGCATGGCCCGGCGCGGCAAGATCGTCAAGCTGCTCACCGGCCTCAAACAGGTGTGCAACCACCCCGCCCAGTACCTCAAGGAGGGCGACCCGGTGCTCACCGGGCGCTCCGGCAAGCTGGAACTGCTGGACGAACTGCTCGACACCATCCTCGCCGAGGACGGCGCGGTCCTGGTGTTCACCCAGTACGTCGCCATGGCCCGCCTGATCGCCCGCCACCTCACCGCGCGCGGCGTGCCCAGCCAACTCCTGCACGGCGGCACCCCCGTGCCCGAGCGGGAGAAGATGGTGCAGCGGTTCCAGGACGGGGAGAACCCGGTGTTCCTGCTGTCCCTCAAAGCCGCCGGCACCGGCCTCAACCTCACCCGCGCCGACCACGTCGTGCACTACGACCGGTGGTGGAACCCGGCCGTGGAGGACCAGGCCACCGACCGCGCCTACCGGATCGGCCAGACCCGGCCCGTGCAGGTGCACCGGCTCATCGCCGAAGGCACCGTCGAGGACCGCATCGCCCGGATGCTGCGCGCCAAACGCGACCTCGCCGACGCCGTCCTGTCCCGCGGCGAGTCCGCGCTCACCGAACTCACCGACGACGAACTGGCCAACCTGGTCGAGCTGAGGAGCGGCACGTGACCGACCGCGTCAAAGGCTTCCCCGCGTTCGGCAAGGGCGTCCGCCGGACCGGGTCCTGGTGGGGCAAGGCGTGGCTCCAGGCCGTCGAGGACACCTCGCTGGACCAGGCACCGCTGCGGCAGGGCCGCAAGTACGCCCACGCCGGCCTCGTCGGCACCATCACCGTCAGCCCCGGCCTGCTGACCGCCACCGTCTACGACACCGAGGACACCTACCGCACCAGCGTGCGGCTCGCGCCGCTCACCGACGCCGAATGGCGCAGGTTCCTCGGCCAGGTCGCCGCCAAGACCGGCCACCTCGCCGCCCTGCTCGACCGGGAGATGCCCCGCGAACTCGCCGAAGCCGCCGCCGACGCGGGCGTGCAGCTGCTGCCCGGCATCGGCGACCTCGACCCCGAGTGCACCTGCCCCGGCTGGGAACTGCCCTGCCGGCACGCCGCCGCGCTGTGCCACCAGGCGTCGTGGCTGCTCGACGCCGACCCGTGGGTGCTGCTCCTGCTGCGTGGCCGCGACCAGGACGAGGTGGTCGCCGGGGCCAGGCCGGCCGCCGGCGTGCCGGCCGTCGACGCCTACGCCGCGCAACCGGCCGCGCTGCCCGCCGACCCGCCCCTGGCGGAACTGGACCCGCTGCCCGAGTTCGAACCCGCGCCCGGCCTCGACGTCGAAGTGCTCGCCCTGCTGATCGCCGACGCCGCCGGGAAGGCCCGGGAACTGCTGCTCACCGGCCGCCTCCCGGTGCTGGACGACCGGCGCGACCGGATCCGGATGGCCGCCGGCGTGCCCGCGCTCGTCTCCCGGCTCGACGCCGGACCGCACGAGATCGACGCGTGGCGGCAGGGTGGCCCGGTCGGCCTGGACGTGCTGGAAGAACCGTGGACCCCGGGCAAAGCCGAAGCGGCACGCGCCCGGAACGGGTGGATCGAAGGGGAGTTGCCGGAGGCGAAGACCTGGCGCAACCGGTGGACCGTGCTCGACCGGCAACTGCGCTACGGCCGCGACGGGCGCTGGTACCCGTACCGGTCCCGCGCCGGGCAGTGGCGCCCCACCGGGGCCGCCGACCGCGACCCGGCCGCCGCGTTCGCCGAACTCGACTGAACCCGACTCGACCGGACCCGCACCGAGGCCGAACAAGGATCACCACACCTGTGGTACCACCGGTGTGGTGGGGGTGTGACCTGCGGAAACTAGGTGATCACACCGGGTAGTGCGGTGGCTGTCCGGCGGCGGCGCAGCCACACCTTGCGCGAGCCGTCGCCGAACAGCAGCGTCCTGGACAGCTCCCACCCGGAGAACTCCGCGTGGATCGCCAACTGCGTCGTCGCCGTGCGACGGGAGACACCGGCCGGCAACCGCAACGGCCGGTACTCCCAGTCCCCGTCGACCACCCCATCGGTCATGTCCCGATCACCTGCATCCCTTGGCCGTCCCCGGACGCGACGAACACGCGCCCGCTGCCTGGATCAACCGCCACCGAATCCGGCTGGCGGACCGTGGCGTACCGGTGCTTCTCCACCGGCTCGCCACCCGCGACGTCGAACGCCACCACCTCGTTGCGCTCGGTGAGGGTGATCCACACCAGGTCGCGCGTCGCGTCGTAGGCCATCCCGTACGGCGCGCCCGGCACCGGGAACCGCTGCCGCATGATCAGCGGGTCCACCGAGAACGCCATCAGCTCCCCGCCACGCGTGTCCACCACCAGCACCCGGCCGAACCGGTCCGCCACGACGGACGTCGCACCGTCACCCGCGCGCAGGCCCGCACCCAGCCGGGGACCGCTCTTGTCCGGATCCGGGTCGGAACCGAGCTTCAGGTCGAACACCGCGCTGCGCGGCCGGTCCAACACCACCGCCCCGGACCCCACCGCGACCACCCGGTCCGGGCTGGACACCCCGGTCACCGCCCGGTCGTCCACGCCCACCAGCTTCGCGTCCCGACGCGCCACGACCCGCTTGCCGTCCACCACGGCCACGTCCACCGGCCCGCCGTCGACCGTGCGCTCGGCCGTCGTGCCGTCCGGCCGCACGGTCACCACGACACCGCTGCCCGGCACCGGGGCCTCCACCGCGTCACCCACCGGCCGCAGCGACTCCGCCACACCCGGCAGCGGCACGGAGACCGGCGACGCGAGCGTGTCCAGCGGGTAGAACAGCACCGACGGCGGCTCGGCCACCGCCACCGCGACCCGTCCGCCCGCCACCGCGACCGCCGTCGCCTTCCCCAGCGGCAGCACCTGCCCGGCGGGTGTACCCGACTGCGCCGGCGACACGGCGGGCCTGGCCGGCTCCAGCGTCGCGGCTATCTGCAACGGATCACCGGAGTCCCCCTCGGCCGCGCAGCCGGAGAGCAACGCGGTTCCGGTGAGCACTACCGCGGCCAGTCGGCGCAACGTCGAACCTCCACTAACCCGATCGCGAACGTCCTCCCAGCATCCATCACGAATCCACCATCGTCACGCAGGGGGGAGGGTGTTGTCGTTGGTCTGGGAGGGTGGTAGTCGCGCTCCACCCGTACCCCAACCGGCCTTTTCGCGACTATCCCAGGTGAGTACGTGGGAGGTGGCACGGGTGACGGTCGAGGAACTGCGGAGCCGGCATGTGGAACTGCTGCGGGACAGGCGGGTCGTGGACCACCTGGATCTCCTGCCCCCGGCGCCCGACCCACCCGGCGAGCGCTACTACACGTGGACCCAGGTCGCGACCGAACCGATCCGGACCAGGCTGGAACGCCTCGTGGACGTGCGCACCCGCCCCGCCGCCTACCGGCACCGGCACCTGCGTGACCTGCAACGCACCCTCGACGCCCTCCAGCCCGAGGTGCTGCACCTGGCCCGCGCGGCGGGCTGGACCGTCACCACGCCCGTGCTGGCCGGCGTGTTCCCCACCGGCACCCTGGACGGCCTGTGCGTGCCGGTGCCCGGCCGGGGCGAGGGCGCGTGCTTCCACTTTTCGCTGCCGGCGGAGGCCTGATGGCGCAACCCGGCGAAGTGGAGATCCTGCGGGTGGAGGACGACCCCGCCGACGCGGAAATGACGATGCGCGCGCTGCGCCGGAACAACCTCGCCAACAAGGTGCACTGGGTCAAGGACGGGGCCCAGGCGCTCGAGTTCATCGCCCAGGGCGCGGCGCGTCCCAAGCTGGTCCTGCTCGACATCAAGATGCCGAAGGT
>CBHFOL010000057.1:0-30577 GCA_965995405.1 uncultured Saccharothrix sp. | reverse complement strand
CAGCCTGCTGCTGGTGGCGTACGGGGTGGGTGGCGCGTTCGGCAACTGGGGTGCGGGCCGGCTCACCGACCGGTTCGAGACGCGCCGGTTGCTGCTGGTGCTGATGAGCGGTTTCACCGTCGTGCTGGCCACCCTGCCGCTGACCACGACGACGGTGGTCGGCGCGGCCGTGGCGCTGTTCGCGTGGGGTGCGCTGACGTGGTCGGCCAACCCGCCGATCCAGGCGTGGCTGATCGCGCTGGCGCCCGCCAACAGCGGCCTGCTGCTGTCCCTCAACGCGTCCGCGATCTATCTGGGCGTCGGGCTGTCCGGTGTGGTCGGCGGGGTGATCATCAGCTGGGTGGGCCTGCTGCCGTTGGCGCCCATCGCGTCCGTGCTGGCCGTGGTGGCGGTGGGGTTGCTGGCGTTCGCGCTGCGGCCCGTGCCGGATCAGGACCCGAACGCGCTGGTCGTGAGCTCGCCCCCTTCGGGTGCTTTGGCGAAGCAGTGAAAGTAGTTCCGGCTGCCGTCGGCGAACGCCACGGCGGTGATCTCCCAGGTTGAGGTGTCCACGGCCGGGCGGGTGTTCGCCTTCATCGCCTCGGCCGTGCACACGTCCTTCACCTCGGGCGCTTTGACGAGTTCGTCGTTGTCCACCTGCGGGATGGAGCCGGACAGCCACCCGCCCGCGAAGGCCTCCCAGTAGTGGGGGACGGAGCAGTCACCGGCTCTACGAGCGGAGGACGCCTGGCCGCCGATGGACACGATGCCGTGGTAGCAGGTCGGTTCGGCGATGCAGAAGGTCGAACCGCACGCCTTGAGCCGGGGCGGAGCGGACTCGGCCGCATCCGAAGACCCCTTGCCACTGGCCGCGTTCTGCCCCTGCCCGCTCGTCTCGGTGCCGTTCTTGGACACCCACCACCACGTCCCGGCCGCCACTGCCACCGCGAGCACGGCGGCTCCGGCGACCAGCGCCCACGGCTTGCGCTGGGGTGGTGCGATCGTCACCGAGATCGGGTAGTGGACCGGGTTGGGTCCGGACTGCGGCGGGTAGTAGCCGGGATAGGCACCGGGAGGCCCGGAAACCGCCTGCGGGTAAGGCATCGGCGCCTGTCCCGGTGCCGACTGCGCAAACACCGGTCCCTGCTGAACCGGCATCGGCCCGGACCCGGGCTGCGCCGGCGATGCCTGTACGGGCATCGCCTGTGCCGGCGTCGGCAGCCCTGCTGCGGCCTGTCCTGCTCCGGCCTGTCCGGCTGCGGGCTGTGCGGCCAGGGGGTACTGCGCCGGCACGGCCGCAGGCGCAGGCGCGCCCTTGAGTTCGTCCCGGAGCTGAGCCGCACTACCCGTCCGATAAGCGACATCCGGGTTCAGCGCACGAACCAACGTCTCGTGCAGGTCCTGCGGAACCCCGGCCACCAACGGCACCGGCGACCGCAACACCTCGCCCAGGTGGTCGAACGACTCGATCGGCCACGGCACGGGCCGAGGCGGCTTGCCCGCCAGCAGGTCGTAAAGCGTCGCCGCCAGCGCGTAAACGTCGGCGGTAGGCGTCGGCTGAGCCATCGCGAACGCCTCGGGCGGGGCGTAACTGGGACTCAACGCATCCCGCGTAACCGTCGAACTACCTTCGGCATCCAGCAGGGCGGCCAACCCGAAATCGGCAAGCTTCGCCGTCCCGTACCGGTCGAGCAGGATGTTGCCCGGCTTGATGTCCCGGTGCAGCACCCCTTCCGCGTGCGCGGCAGCCAACGCGTCGGCGAGCTGAACCCCGATCTGCCGAACCCGCTCCGCAGGCAACGGCCCTTCCCGTCGGATCAGATCGGCCAGCGATCCGCCCGTGCACAGCTCCATGACGAGGTAAGGCGTGCCCTGCGGCGTGAAGTTGGCGTCGTGCACGGAAACGACATGCGGATGCCCCGACAACCGTGCAGCAGCCTGGGCCTCCCGCAAAAACCGCCGCCGGTCCCGCTCGGTCTGGAGCACCCGGTTGTCGATCTTGACAGCGACGTCCCGACCCAACTGAACCTGACGGGCGCGATAGACGGTGGCAAACCCGCCCTGCCCCAACGGCGTGAGATCGGCCAAACCCGGCAGTTGCACCCACCGACTCTAACCCGTCCCATCACCCAACCGGGTCAGCAACCACCAGCCCGCAGCCACCCCGCCGGCGCCCGGTCCGGACGACGCCTCGGCCGTCACGGTGTCGGTTCAGGTAGTCGCAGCATGTTGCGCTCTGCCGGGTCTGTGCGCACTGCCTGGTCCGGCTTCTCGATCGGTTGGAGGAAGTGGTAACCGAAAAGCTGGGTGCCGATCCGGCCGTGCAGACCCTGGTCGAATCTCCCGAAGAGGTGGGCGATCGGACCAAGAACCGGGTGAAGCTCTCGCTGGAGGAGGCGGTGGAGACCGATCCGGAGTTCGCAAAAGCGTTGGCCGAGGCTGTGGTGCGCCTTCAAGAGCTTGGTGGGACGCCGGGCGGTGGGCAAGTCGGGACGATCAATATCCATGCGGAGCACAACTCGATCGCCGCCCAGAACATTCATGGCGGGGCAACCTTGAATGCGCCGCCGCAGGACCCTCGCTGACCGACGCGGGCGACGGCCCAGCCGCTGTCGGTGAAGTTGAAGCGGGCAATGGAGTCAAGGCCAACGCCACGGGTGGGTCTTTTGCCGCATACCGGGTCGGCCAGGTCCACATTTCCGGTGGCGGAAACGTCGAATTACGGGACGGCTTCGGTTTCTACCCGGTGCGCCACAAGGCGGAGATCGACGAGCCGTGCCGTCGCTACCGTGCGGTAGTACTGGTCACCAATCGCACGGAAAGTGGGCAAGGTGAAGTAAACGCACTCAGAAGTATGGGAAAATTCGCCTACCCGCAAGTCGCCGACCTGTGCGCCGAGCAGGGAATCTGCGTAGCGTGGGTCAACCTGGGCATGTACGTGGTGAACTTCTTCTCCCGTCGCAAGGAAGGGGCGGTGCAGGAGTGGCTGCGGATAGACGGATATACTCGTCCAAGTATTCTGTTGGTCGCCGGTGGACGTGTGGTCAATGCCCGGGTGCTCCGGATCTGGGCAGATTCCGAAGTCGTCCCGGCCTTCCGCTCCGACGCAAACAAAATGCTGTTCCGCCAAGCCGTGGAAGAGCTCATCGATGGTCTTCTATGAGCCGGGGAAAATTATCCGGCATGATTTGATCACGCTTTGGCTGCGGCCTTGGTCGCCTTCTTGAACTCCCGCACCTCACCCAACGTGACCTTGTCGGTCACATCGGCAACACTGCGCCGCGACCCGTCCTCGCCGTAGGCCCCGGCAGCCTCCCGCCACCCTTCGGGCTGGACGCCGAGCTGCTTGCCGAGCAACGCCAGAAAGATCCGAGCCTTCTGGTCCCCGTACCCCGGCAACTCCTTGAGCCGCTTGAGCACCGTCTTGCCGTCGGGGTCGTCGCGGGTCCAGATGGCTTCGGTATCCCCGTCGTAGTGCGCGATGAGGTACTGCGCCAGGGTCTGGAGCCGCTTGCCCATCGACCCGGGGAACCGGTGGACGGCCGGCACCTCGGACATGACGGCCGCGAAGTCCTCCTCGCTCGCCTCGGCGATCCGGTGCACGCTCAACTCGCCACCCATCCGGTCGGCGATCACCTTCGGCCCTCGAACGCCTTCTCCATCGGGATCTGCTGGTCGCAACACACTGTCGGAAGTATGTCTTCCGTACCCCAAAGCGCTATAGAGGATCGTCGGCAAGCGAATGCTATTCACACGATCGGTCGGTTCGTTGCCAGGCGTGTAACGCTCAAGACGAAGGGTGCGATCAAGGAGTATCCGCGTGATAGGAGGATCATTGATCTCACGAATGCGACTGATCAACTACAAAGGGTTTGCCGATTATACGGTGAGCTTTCGCAATGGAACAACGCTTCTGGTAGGGCCAAACAACGCTGGCAAAAGCACGATAATAAATGCTCTTCGGCTGGCATCCAAGCTCGTTTCGACAGCGAAGCGTCGGAAGCCTGACATTAGCGCACGAGATGCCGTCCGCAGGAGGAATGTACGCGCATACAATCTGTTGAGACATGCTGGCGACTTGGTCAATGAGAACGTCAGGCACGAGTTTAGAGAGTTGGACTCCAGGATAGAGTTGCACTTTTCTAACAAGGCTGTCGTCCACATCGTCTGGCCGGTGGATGGTGTGGCATTCTTCTATCTGGAGTATTGTCCTGGGAAGTATGCATCTTCACCCGACCTGGCGCGCCTGCATTTCGACACGTTGGGAGTCGTTCAGACGCTGTCTCCCGTGGAACCGGCCGAAGCCCTCCTGTCCGAGAATTACGTCAAAGACAATCTGGGCGGTCGATTGGCGAGTCGTCATTTTCGGAATCAACTTTACTATATGGTGCACTCGGCTGCGGACGATCCGTACATCGATTTTGCATTGACCAGCACGCCGGAGCTTGAGTCACTCTCCTTCACTATTCAAGTGCCGGAAGTGAACGTCTATTTCACGGAGACTGTTAGTCGTCGCGAAAAGGAGCTATCATGGGCGGGTGATGGTCTCCAGATATGGCTCCAATTGTTGTTCCATATTTGGCGTCAGTCTGACTGCAATGTATTGATCCTCGATGAGCCGGATGTCTATCTGCATCCTGATCTGCAGAGGCGCTTGATCAACCTGCTCGAAAAGCTGGAAATTCAGGTGGTTTTGGCGACGCACGCATCAGAGATGCTAGTCGAGGCCAGTCGTGACTCCGTGGTCATTGTTGATCGAACCAAGACCACCTCTGGCAGAGTCACGGACGAGGGCGTCCTGGCGGATCTCAATGACACGTTGGGATCGGGTTTCAATCTCAAGCTTGCGCGAGTGCTGCGCTCGCGCGTTGCGCTTTTTGTTGAGGGGCAAGACATGCGTGTTCTGCGAGAAATCGCAGATACGGTGGGTGCGAAATTGGTGGCGCAAGAGCGAGGTCTGTCAATCGTATCTATGGGTGGAGCTACTCGAAGGTCGGTCGCTTCCTCCTTCGGTTGGTTGAACGAGAAGCTCCTCGAATCCGCGGTCGAGGTGTATGTGGTGATCGATCGCGACTATATGAGCGAATCCGCAGTCGCTGCGGTTTTGAATGAATTCAATGACGCCCAACTGACCGCTCACGTGTGGGGCCGCAAGGAGTTGGAGAGCTATCTGCTGAACGTCCCAACTATCGTGCGCGTTTCGGGCATGTGCGAGGAGTTTGTGCAGACTTCAGTAGTTGAAGTGGTGGAATCGCTAAAAGAGCACGTATTCAGCAGGATATTCAGTGCGGAGGTCAAAGATTCCGCAAATAGGAAATACGATCCGGGCACGTTGTACGAACGTTGCCGAAAGGGGTTTGAGATTCATTGGGCCAACGGTGATTGGAAGTATCATGCGGTGCCTGCAAAAGACGTTATAAGTGGCTTGAATCGTCTAATCCAGTCGCAAAAGGGTAGAACTTTGAACGCTCACTCGCTGGCCGTTGCCATGCTTTCGCATGAGGTTCCCGACGAGATGCGCAAATTGCTCTTGGATATTAATCGGAAACTTGTTTGATTCCCGAAGGGTACGGCGATGCATTTGGTGGCATGAATAGTATTGGATCGGCGCATGAGTGCGAAACTGTGACGGTCTCCGGATGGAGGAATGGCAGGCGGATTGGGAGTCTGCTGTGCGGCTCCGGGTCCTACCCGCGTGATGCTTTGATTGCGGATTTTGCGGCCTTCTTGAAGTCTCGAACCTCGGCGAGCGTAGTCTTGTCTTGAACATCGGCAACACTACGTCGCGAATTTTCCTCGCCGTAGGTTCCGGCGGCTTCGCGCCATCCCTCGGGTTGGATGTCGAGTTGTTTGCCGAGAAGGGCGAGGAAGATTCGTGCTTTCTGGTCACCGTATCCAGGCAACTCCTTGAGGCGCTTGAGCACGGTCTTGCCGTCCGGGTCGCCTTCAGTCCAGATCGCCTCGGGATTGCTGTCGTAGTGATCGATGAGGTACTGTGCCAACGCTTGGAGTCGCTTGCCCATGGAACCGGGGAATCGGTGGACGGCTGGTACCTCGGACATGACGGCAGCGAACTCCTCTTCGCTCGCCTCCGCGATCCGGTGCACGCTCAGTTCACCCATGCGGTCCGCGATGACTTTCGGCCCCTTGAACGCTTTTTCCATTGGAATTTGTTGATCCAGCAGCATTCCAACTAGCAACGCGAGTGGGCTGGTGGAGAGGAGTTCGTCTGCTTCCGGGTCCTGGGCGAGGCACAGCTTCGGGCTCATGGCGGGAAGCATCCCACGCTGGCGGTAGAGGTGCCGGTGGCCTGTCGGCCGTGTGGTGTCGTTGGTCATCGGAGGTGGCCGCCTTGACTGCTGAAGGTACCCGAGTACCCTTGGGTACCGGAGGTGTGCCATGGCTGTCCAGTCGGCTCCTGTCAAGGTCGATCAAGAGACGCACGCTTTGATCGCTCATGGCGCTACCGCGCTGCACATGTCCCAGAAGGAGTTGCTGGCCGCTGCGGTCCGCGAGTACCTGAGTGCGCGGCGGGAAGAGATCAACGCCGCGTTGCGTCACACGATGCAGATGCTCGACGGTACCCAGAGCAGTCAGGTGGCAGCTCTGACAGGCATGTCCAAGGAACGCCTCGATGAACTCGGCGGGGTTCGCGAACCCTGATGACTGTCCGTCCGACCCTGCGGTGCCTGAGTGAGGACTTGAGCTTCGTCCTGCCGTCGATCGATGAACCACTCCACGAGATCGATCACCCGCTGATCAAGAAGGCCAACGGCCAGTTCACCTTGCCGACTGGTCCGCGAGAGCGGATCCGTTCGATCGATGACGTTGTCATGTTCAAGGTCAAGGTACAACGTTGGCGAGGCGCCGTTGTCGAGGCAGGCGAACCCGGTTGGATGGTGACGGCGGGAGTCAGAGAAGCGGGCAGTCGAGATGACTTCTACGAAGCGCTCGCGACTGCGGCCGTTGCCGCACTCACCCGGTACAACTCCGAGCACAGATTGCCTTTGAAGTCGTCAACGTACTGCGGCCAGTGGCAGCCGGACGAAGATGACCGCGATCGGCACCGCTCGGAAGCGGCTGTTCGAATGCTGCGTGCCATGCGCGACACGGTGTGGCGTCTGGTGCGCGCATCATTGCTCGACGGCCACGAACACGCCGGCGAGGTCGCCGGTGCGGAACTTGGGGTGCTCGTTCAAGGGGCAGAGGACCGCGGAACATACGTGGCGTTGTGGATCACCGGCTCGGTGCCCGACAACCTCGTTGCCGTCGTTCTCGACCTTGTGCCTGGTTGTGATCGGGACGGCTGGTACCCGAGTTCGCCATGCCGGCTCGGCCGCTGCGCCCCGGCGAACAGGTGTACTCGAACTTCATGGACCCGGCTGCTGCGGCTCGGCTGCTCGAAGAGACCGGCAACTAGCCAGACATCAAGCAATGTGCTGATCCAGCAGCATTCCGAACAGCAACGCGAGTGGGCTGGTGGAGAGGAGTTCGTCCGCTTCCGGGTCCTGGGCGAGGCTCAGCTTCGGGCTCACGGCGGAAGCATCCCATCGTTGGGTTCGCGGGTGTTGCGGGGTCAGGGGCGGTCGAATTCGGGGATCAGGGCGGACAGCAGGCGGAGGCTGGTCATTACTGAATCGTGGGACAGGTTGCCTACCTGGTGGAAGGCCATCAGGCGGTCGATGCCCAGGTCGGCGTAGGTGCGCAGCTTCTTCCGGCAGGTTTCCGGGCTGCCCACGATCAGGGAGTCCTGGGCGTTGAGCGCCTCGAAGATCTCCTCGTCGGGCACCGCCTCGCCTTGCAGGATGCGGCCGATCACCTGTTGCGCGTGGTTCGGGCCGGTGCTCGCGGCGGCTTCGGCGCGGAGGAAGTCGCCGGTCAGGCCGCCGCCGGTCGGGTCGTTCAGCAGCTTCTCCTGGTGGCGCACGGTTTCCACGAACGACTCGGCCGCCTCGAAGAACGTCAGCGCCTGCACCGTGTACCAGGCCGCCGCCGCGACGGCACCGTTGCGGATCGCCTGCTCGTCGGTCTCGGCGCAGTGCACGAACGTGAAGAACGCCACCTGATTGTTCACGTACGACCCGACGGGCTCGGTGCACGCCGCCGCCGCGTCGCGGTACAGCGCCACCATGCGGCGCACCCGTTCGACGGACTCCCAGATCGTCGTCCCCAGCACGCCCACGCCCCGCCGTCCCGCCTCCTCGAACGACGAAGGGGTCGCGGCGGCCTGCCACAGCGGCGGATGCGGGGTTTGCAGCGGCTTCGGGACGATCGGGACGTCCGCGATCTCGAAGTCCTCGCCGGAGTACGAGAACCGCTCCTGCGTCCACATCCGGGGGATCATCTCGAACGCCTGCTGCGTCTGCCGCCGCACGTCCGCCGGGTCGATGCCGAACAGCCGCCACTCCGGCACCGTCGAACGGGTCAGGCCCAGCTCCAGCCTGCCGTTGCTGAGGTGGTCGAGCATCGCCGCCCGCTCCGCCACCCGGATCGGGTGGTTGAACCGCGCCGGGGCCAGGACCGCCGAGTGACCGAGCCGAATCCTGCTGGTGTGCTGGGAAATCGCCGCCAGCAACAGTTCCGGCGCCGAGGACAGGCTGAACTCCTCCGCGCCGTGGTGCTCCACCTGCCACCAGCAGCCGTAGCCCGACTCGTCCGCCAGTTTCGCCTGCTCCAGGACCTGGCCGATGCGCGTGTGCTGGTGCCCCTCCTGCCACGGGCGGGGGTCCTGAACCTCGTTGAAGACGTCGATCTTCACTGCTGCTCCTCCCGCCGACGGGTCCGGCGAAAGGTAGCCCGCCGACCCGGAATAGAGCAGCAGCCATCCGGCTGATCACGTGCGGCCGATCGGCACGCCCAGGGCCGCCGACGATTCGGTCGGACGCCCGGAAGCGCCGTGAGGTCAGGCCTGACCCACGAAGACGGCCTTGTCCGCTGCGAAACCGGGCTGGAGGGTGATCTGGAGTTCACCGGGTTGCGCTCCGACGGAGAACGCCGTTTCGTAGGTGTACGTCTTGCCCGGGAGCACGGTGGCGTTCTCGAAACCGCCGCCGCCACAAGGGCCGTTGCTGTCGAAGACCTTTTCGGCTTTCCTGCCGTCGAACTGGGCATCGCCGCCGATGGAAAGCAGGCCCGTGTCGAACGCCTTGTCGGTGCCGTTGATGATCGTGACGGTGACTTTGGCGCCGCGCACCACGTTCTGCGGCTGCGCGTATTCACCGGGAGTGCAGGCGGTCGGCGGGGAAACCTCGACAGCCAAACCGTCCTGCCACGTGTAGCGCTGTCCCCACGTCGGCGGGCTCCTGGCAGCGTCGGCCTGGGTGGTGGTGGTGCCGAGGCCGGTGTCGCCGCTGCTCACCTGGCCTTCGTTCGTCGTGCCGTTGATGATCTTGTCGAGCTCCTGCACGGCTGCGTTCTGCGCCACGAAGGTGAAGACGATCCCGAGTACGCAGAGCACCACGCCGATGGTCGCGAGAATCTTCCTGGTGCCGAAAAGCGCGATGACACCGAGTACGACGCCGACGACCGCCGCGACGGCGGTGAGGTTGTTCAAGAAGATGATCGGCGAACCGACGACGCCCACGATGCCCAGGATGAGCGCCGTCCACGCGAGAGCGCCGAATCTGCCCGGCTTGGCCGTGTTCCCGGCAGGTGGGTATTGCTGGTACGTGCCTTGGGAATAAGTCATGACGCCGCCCCTCGGTTTCGATGTACTGGGGGATCGCGACCGCCGGCGAAGCTGTTACCCGGCGGTTTTGGCGTCACTCGTTCGGGTAATTGTCGGTAACGCGCGGAACGTTCGTTCCGATTGCCCCGGATCGGACGTCCGTCAGGCGCGCTTGATCGGGACGACCTGGGCCAGCAGCAGGCGGTACGCCTCGCGGTCCACGGTGGCCGGGTCCTCGGCCAGCCAGTCGCCCACCTCTTCCACGAACTGGGCCGGGGTCATCGGGGGCACGAGGGTCTCCGCCGGTTCGTCCGTCGTCACCTCGCCCGCGCGGCTCGGGTACACCAGCAGCACCGCGCGGATGTCCAGCCAGGGCAACAGCTTCCGGTACACCGCCAGGCTGCGGGCCAGGCGCGTCCCGCCGCCCCGGAACGGGTGCCCGTTGCGCCACAGCACGCCGTCGTCCTCCGCCACGTAATGGCCCGGCAGCCAGGACTTCGACTCGATGAGCACCAGCCTCCGACCGCACAGCACGGCGTGATCCACATCGGCGAACACCGAACCCGGCCACGCCAGGCCGTGGAAGACCCGGGCACCCGGCAGCCGGGTCACGTAGCGCGCCAGCAGATCGGCGGTGAGCTGCTCGGACACCCGGTCGTCGGTGGTGCCGTGCACCCGGTCCGCATCGACCTCGGACGCGAATCGCCGGTCCTCTCGCACCGCCGTCAGATAGCGCCGCACCAGACGGAACGCGACCACGGCCGCCGCGCCGACGACCAGCAGCCACAAGGTCAGCGTCAGCGGCGAGAAGTCGACTGCCACGACGGGCAGCAGCAGGAAGAACCAGCCGCACACCGCAGCCAGCGCGGGAGCGTGGCCGGGGCCCGCCACGGGCACGTAGCGCACCCGCTGCGCCACGTCGACCAGGTGCCACCACGGCACGCCACCCAGATCCACATCCGGTCTCGGCGGCACGAAGTCCGGGTCGTCGCCGAAATCGCGGAGTCTGCCCACCCGTCCGGCACGCGGGGGACGGGTCGACGTCGCACGGCTGTGCGGACGGCTGAACGTCCAGCCCCGGTCGTAGTCGTGTCGCCGACCCGGGTCGCGGAGCGTGTCGTACGCCTCCTGGAGCATCCGGAACGTCAGCGACGATCCGCCCGCATCCGGGTGCATGACCTTGGCCAACGACCGGTAGGCGGTCTTGATCTCCGCCGTGGACGCGTTGCGGCCCACCCCGAGGAGCTCGTAGTAGTCGACCCCGCGCACGCGGCAGACCTTAGCGGGACCGTTCGGCGCACTCTGTTCGGCACTGTCTTCGGGTGTGCGGTCGTGGTTAGGGTTGCGGGAGGAGCCTGGTAGCGCAGTGGTTGTCGCGCCCGCACCGAGGTGGGGGAGGACGCCGGTTCGAGTCCGGCCCGGCTCGTTGGACCTGTAGCGCAGTGGTTGACGCGCCCCCGGCATCGCGGGGGAGCACGCCGGTTCGAATCCGGCCTGGTCCGCCCGCGCCGACGCACGCCCGCACCCACCCTCCGCCCGGTTCGAGTTGCACGGGTTTCGGGGAGGCTCCAGGCTGCGCGCATGGCGACTTGTGACGTCTGCGGCAACGACTACTGGATGGCGTTCGAGGTGCGCACGGTCGGCGGCGGTGTGCACACGTTCGACAGTTTCGAGTGCGCGATCCAGCGGCTGGCACCGCGTTGCGAGCACTGCGACTGCCGGATCCTCGGCCACGGCGTCGAGGTCGAGGGCCGGTTCTTCTGCTGCGCCCACTGCGCCCGCAGCGCCGACCGGCTCGGTGCCCAGATCCGGGACACCGTCGGGGCACACCCGGGCTGAAACCGCGCTAGTGCCGGCAGTCCAGCACCAGCCGACCGTTGACGAACGCCGGCTGGAGGTCGCCCCGTGTATCGACGCTCTTCACGCCGTGCGGCAGGACCTCCTCTATGGCGCTGAAAGCCAGGATGTCCGACACGCCGTAGCGCCCGCGCAGCGACCGCTGGCCGGGGAACCGCAGCGCCCGCCCCTCCTTGCGGTCACGGTGCGCCAGAGCGGCTCTCAGGGCACCTCTGGTCAGGTGCTCGGGTCCCGCCAGACGTTGCAGGTTCCCGTTGTGCACGGCAACGCCGTAGCCGCGCTCGATCAGCGTCGACACGGTGTTCTCCGACGGGTCGTCGGTCAGCCGGAACGACATGGCGTGCCGGTCCTCCACCGCGTGCACGCACACCAGGTGCGCGTGGAACAGCAGCGATTCGTACAGCGCCACCGCGGTCGTGTCCGCCGTGCGCGGGTCGTCGTGACCCGCGTTCAGGCCGAGCCAGGTTGTCATCGCACGTCCACGAAGATCGATCCCCGTCCCCTCCGCAAGGAACCGAAGCGTGCTCGGTCGCGAGTTTCCGGTGAGGCTAGTCCGATCGGGTGAGACGTGGGTAGCCTGCGAATGGCGGGTATCCGAAATCTAGATCGGCAGCAGGTCTATCCCGCCCAGGAACGGCAGCGCGCCCGCCTGCTGGAGCGCCGCCGCCGACAGCCAGACGGACAGAATGGTGATCAACGGCCCGACGATCGCCATCTCCACCGTCCCGCCGGTCTTCATCCGCATGATCTTCGGCGGCGCGACCGGGAACCACGTCTTGCCGCCGAGTGGGATCGGCCACAGGATCGGGCAGCCCTGCTCGGTGATCGCGTCGCCCAGGTAGTGCGCCACGCACCCGACGCCGACCGCCACCCCGCACGCCGCCGCGCTGGCCGGCGTCTGGGACGTCCACGCCACGCACAGCACGGTGATGCCCGCCGACACCCCCGTGATCAGCAGCGCGTCCTTCTTCGGGCACCAGTCGTTCATGATCCCGCGCACGGCCAGACCCGCGAACACGAACATCAGCACCGGCAGCGCCCACTTCTGGGACTGCTGGACGACGGCCGTGGTGCCGACGGCGGCGATCAGCGCGAACACCAGGGTGTGGGTGAGGCCGCGGTGCCCGCCGTCGCGGTTGGAGTCCCGCCGGGTCCGGGTGGTCCGGTAGACGAACGAGCTGATGGTGTTGATCGCCGCCGACGCGCCCTGGCTGACCGGCCCGAACGTGCGCGAGATCGTGGACGACGGGTGGTCCAGGTCGGGCAGCAGTGCCGCGCCGGTCGCCAGCACCGCGCCGACGGCCCAGCTCTGCGGGCTGAGCTGGCCGATGGGATGGTGGTCGGCGAGCGCGGTCACCGCCGCCCAGGCCAGTAAACCGCTCATGGCGTGCGTCGGTCCGGTCGACATGGTGCCCCCTCCAAGATCGTGTGTGGAGGCTAAGGCATTGTGACCCCGTTCCCATTTAAGCCCGGTGGGCACACCTGCGGCCAGACATAGCAGTACGCTTGTCTTGCTTGCACTGTCGCGAGAGGAGCGCCCTGAGTATGGGCAAGATCAAGGTTCAGGGGACCGTCGTCGAACTCGACGGCGACGAGATGACCCGAATCATCTGGCAGTTCATCAAGGACAAGCTGATCCACCCGTACCTGGACGTCAACCTTGAGTACTACGACCTGGGCATCGAGCACCGGGACGCCACCGACGACCAGGTGACGATCGACTCGGCGCACGCCATCAAGAAGCACGGCGTGGGCGTCAAGTGCGCGACCATCACCCCGGACGAGGCCCGGGTGGAGGAGTTCGGCCTGAAGAAGATGTGGGTCTCGCCGAACGGCACGATCCGCAACATCCTCGGCGGCGTCGTGTTCCGCGAGCCGATCATCATCTCCAACATCCCGCGGCTGGTGCCGGGCTGGACCAAGCCGATCATCATCGGCCGCCACGCCCACGGCGACCAGTACAAGGCCACCAACTTCAAGGTGCCCGGCGCGGGTGAGCTGACCATCACCTTCACGCCCGAGGACGGCTCCGAGCCGATCAAGCACGTCGTGGCCAACTACGGCCCCGACGGCGGCGTGGCGATGGGCATGTACAACTTCAACAAGTCCATCGAAGACTTCGCGCGCGCCTCGTTGTCCTACGGGTTGCAGCGGAACTACCCGGTGTACATGTCGACCAAGAACACGATCCTGAAGGCGTACGACGGTGCGTTCAAGGACATTTTCCAGCACGTGTTCGAGACCGAGTTCAAGGCGGACTTCGACGCCGCCGGCCTCACCTACGAGCACCGCCTGATCGATGACATGGTCGCGGCGGCGCTGAAGTGGGAGGGCGGCTACGTCTGGGCGTGCAAGAACTACGACGGTGACGTGCAGTCCGACACCGTGGCGCAGGGCTTCGGCTCGCTGGGCCTGATGACGTCGGTGCTGATGACGCCGGACGGCAAGACCGTCGAGGCCGAGGCGGCGCACGGCACGGTGACCCGGCACTTCCGCCAGCACCAGGCGGGCAAGCCGACCTCCACCAACCCGATCGCGTCGATCTACGCGTGGACCGGCGGCCTCAAGCACCGGGGCAAGCTGGACGGCACGCCCGAGGTCACCGGCTTCGCGGAGACGCTGGAGCAGGTCATCGTCGAGACCGTCGAGAGCGGTCGGATGACCAAGGACCTGGCCGTGCTGGTGGGCCCGGACCAGGAGTGGCTGACCACCGAGAACTTCCTCGGGACGCTGGACGAGAACCTCCAGAAGCGGATGGCCGGCTGACGCCTGTCACGCAGCCCGCGAAGGGGACCGCTCTCGGGCGGTCCCCTTCGCCGTTCCCGACCCCGCCGGCACTTTTCGCAGCCCGAAGTTGTCGGATTGTTCAACGATCCCCAGGCGGTCGAGCGGTCGGCCGGTTGCGTGACGGCCGACCGGCTGTGGTCACCCGTTCGGTTCCCCTGCGGAGTGGATTCGGGTCCGGCCCGTTCAGTACGGCCCGCCGGCGCGCTATATCTGCACTTCAGGACCGGTGTCGGGGAGGCGTGGCCATGTTCGGGATTCCGTTGCGGGGGCTGATCGTGATCGGCGTGCTGGGTGCGGCCGGGGTGATGTGGGTCGCCAACGGCGGCAAGCCGATGGGGTCGGAGACGAAGGCGGCCGAGTGCAAGGTCACCGTGGTCGCCGACATCCTCAACGTGCGGTCGGGGCCGGCGGACACCCAGCCGATCGTCTCGACCATCCAGCGCGACGTGGTGGTGAAGGCCGATCGCACGGTGCAGAACGGGTTCCGGCTGCTCGCCGACGGCCGGTGGGTGAACAACGACTTCGTGACGCCCACCTCGGACAGTAACTGCGGCTGAGACGTGAAAGTCGCTCAGCAAGCGGTGTGGCGGGGGCGCCGCCGGTGCCACGTTGGGGCACATGGACCGTTACCCTCCGCAGGTGTCCGGTGCGTTACCCGTGCTCGGGCACTTGATCGAGTTCATCCGCACTCCGATCGAGCTCATCGGGCGAGGCCACCGGGAAGTCGGGGACGTGTTCTCCTTGCGGCTGCCCGGAAAACGGGCGGTGGTGCTGCTCGGCACGGCGCACAACCGGTTCTTCTTCGGTGAGACCGACCGGAAGCTGTCGATCCGCACCGCCTATCCGTTCTTCGAGCGCATGTTCGCGCCCGAGTTCTACTTCTTCGCCGGCCTGGACGAGTACCGGCGGCAGCGCGAGATCGTGGTGCCGCGCTTCCAGGGCCGCCAACTGGACGGCTACGTCGCCGTGATGGCCGAGGAGACCGCCGCGTTCGAGGACCGGCTCGGCGACTCCGGCGAGTTCGACCTGACCCGCGAACTGGGCCCGCTCGTCATGCGCATCGCCGCCCGCTGCTTCCTCGGACCCGACTTCGGCACCCGCATGGACCGCGACTTCTTCGCCGAGTTCCGCCGGTTCTCCGCCGGGATGAATCCCGTGCTGCCGCAAGGACTTCCGCTGCCCTCGGTGCTCCGCAGCAACCGCGCCCGCGACCGGCTGCGGCGCGCGCTCGCGGGCATGATCCGGGAGCGGCGGACGAACCCCGTGGCACCGCCCGACTTCCTACAGACCCTCGCCGAGGCCACCTACCCGGACGGCACGGCGGTGCCGGATCCGGTGCTGGTCAACATGATCCTGCTGTTCACCTGGGCCGGCCACGAGACCACGACCGGGCACGTGTCGTGGGCGCTGGTCGACCTGCTGACCCACCCGGAGCACGTCGAACGGGTCCGCGCGGAGACCGGCGAACTCGACCTGGCGGGCGTGAAACGCCTGGCGCACCTGGACAACTGCCTGCACGAGACGGAACGGCTGCACCCCGTCGCGCACCTGCTGGTGCGGCAGGCGGCGGAGGAGTTCGAGTTGGCCGGCCACGTCGTCCCGGCGGGCACGATGGTGATCGCCGCGCCGTCGGTGTCGCACCGGCTGCCCGAGGAGCACGCGCGCCCGGACGACTACTGGCCGGACCGGTACACCGAGGGCCGGGAGGGCCGGCTGGAGCGCCAGGCGCTGATCGGCTTCGGCGGCGGCCTGCACCGCTGCACCGGCGTGCACTTCGCGTACCTGGAGATGAAGGTGATCGTCGCGAGGCTGTTGCGCCGCTACGACTTCCGGCTGCTCGACCCCGATCCGCGGCCGGTGCCCGGGATGCACACCAAGTGGCCGGATTCGCCGTGCCGGGTCCGGTACGTGAAGCGGGTGACCGCGGTGGTGTGATGATGGCGGCATGTTCTTCAAGTGGCGGTCGTTCCGCCGGAACGCGGTGACGGCCTGCGCGTGCGCCCCGGAGTGGCCCGAGCTGCGGGCCGAGCTGGACGGGCACGAGGTGCGCGGCGAGCCGTCACCGGGCGGCAGCAGCCCGCTGGTGCACATGCTGGGCCTGGTGGCGACCTGCGCCGGGTGCGGCGCGCACTACCCGCACGGCTGGCGGGTCGCCGACCGGCACTAGGCTGCCGTTCCGTGCTCACCGTCTCCACCGTGAACGTGAACGGCCTGCGTGCGGCCGTCAAGAAGGGCTACCTGGAGTGGCTCGCCGCGACGTCCGCCGACGTGGTGTGCATCCAGGAGGTCCGCGCCGAGCCCGACCAGCTGTCGGACGAGGTGCGGTCACCCGAGGGCTGGCACATGGCGCACGCCTACTCGGACGTCAAGGGGCGCAACGGGGTCGCCGTGCTGACCCGCGAGGCCCCGGAGGCGGTCCGGATCGGTTTCGGCGTGCCCGAGTTCGAGCAGTCCGGGCGGTACGTGGAGGTGGAGCTGCCGACCGTGGTGGTGGCCAGCCTGTACCTGCCCAGCGGCGACGTGGGCACGCCCCGGCAGGACGAGAAGGACCGGTTCATGGCCGGTTTCCTGCCGTACCTGGTGGAGCTGAAGGAGAAGGCGGCGGCCGACGGGCGCGAGGTGGTCGTCTGCGGCGACTGGAACATCGCACACCGCGAGGCGGACCTGAAGGCGTGGAAGACGAACCAGAAGTCGTCGGGCTTCCTGCCGTCCGAGCGGGCCTGGCTGTCGAGTGTGTTCGAGTCCGGGTACGTGGACGTGGTGCGCTCCCTGCACCCGGACGCCGTGGGGCCCTACACGTGGTGGTCGTACCGGGGCAAGGCGTTCGACAACGACTCCGGCTGGCGGATCGACTACCAGGTGGTTACGGAGGGCTTGGCGGCGCGGGCGCGTTCGGCGGTGGTGGAGCGGGCGGCGTCGTACGGCGAGCGCTGGTCCGACCACGCGCCGGTCACCGTGCAGTTCGACTGGCCTGTCCAGGGATGACCCGGTCGCGCCACAGCCGTTGAGTTGCCGGCGGGTGTTCTGCGGGTCGGATGCGCCCCCACAAGGCGGTGGTCGTGCGCTGCCCATGCGTTGAGGTGTCGCGGGCGCGTGGTTCCGGCAATGGGAGTGGCTGGTGGCTGAGCCGAGGTCGTTGGACGAGGTCCGGGCGCGGATCGATGCCGTGGACGGGGAGTTGGTCCGGCTGATGGCGCAACGGCAGGGGCTGGTGCGGGCCGCGGCCGGGTTCAAGGTGGACGTGGCTGCCGTGCGGGCTCCGGACCGGGTGGAGCGGGTGGTGGCCGGGGTGCGGCGGCGGGCGGTGGACGTGGGGTTGTCGCCTGTGGTCGCGGAAGCGGTGTGGCGGGCGATGATCGGGGCGTTCGTCGAGTTCGAACTCGCTGAGCACGCGGGTGGTGGCGGGGTGTAGCCGACGATCGTTGTCGCTCGTTCGGCCGCTCTTCACGCTGTGTTGGTGACGCGTGTCCGAAATCATGAAACTCTTTCACCAAATCTGAGGTGAGGAGCGGGCGATGGCGTTGAGCCGACGGGGGTTCTTCCAGGCTGCCGGTGTCGCGGGTGCGGCGGTCGTGTGGGGCGGGCCGTCCGCCTCGGCCACGGTCGCCGGCACCACGCTGGACAGCGCGGCGACACCGATCGGCGGTGCCGGGTACCGCAGGCTCACGGCCGGACCGGGGTGGCCGCTGGTGGTGCGCGGCGACATCGCGACGCCCGGCGCGGCGCGGGTGGACCAGCGGCGCGCGTTGGCCTGCTTCGTCCAGTTCACCGACATGCACATGGTCGACGCGCAGAGCCCCGCGCGGTTCGAGTACACCCACCCGCTGCTCGGCGCGGGCGCGTTCCGGGCGCACGAGACGCTGGCCCAGCACACGTCGACCGCCTTGGTGCGCAAGGTCAACGCGCTCGTCGGCGGCCCGTCCACCGGCCGGCCGATCGACTTCATGGTGACCACCGGGGACAACACCGACAACCACGAGCAGGTCGAGTTGGACTGGTTCCTCACCGTCCTCAACGGCGGCCGGATCACCGCCAACACCGGCGACCCCGCCCGGTACGAGGGGGTGCAGAACTCCGGCGTCCGGACCTACTGGAACCCCGAGAGCACCCTGCTCGACGACTACCAGGCCAAGGGCTTCCCGAGGGTGCCGAACCTGCTGGACGCCGCCATCCGCCCGTTCGACAGCCCCGGCCTGCGCATCCCGTGGTACTGCACGTTCGGCAACCACGACGACAGCGTGGTCGGCTCCCTGCCCGACGGCATCCCGTTCATCGACGCCCTCTACACCGGCCGCGGCAAGATCATGGGCTTCGCCGAGGCCGACGCCGCCCGCGTCGCCCGCGCCATGACCGACCCGGCGTACGTCGCCGACGCGGCGGCGCTGTTGGCGACCGACCGGGGCCTGGTCCGCACCGTCACCCCGGACGCGCGCCGGAAGCCCTTCCGCACGGCCGAGTTCGTGCAAGCCCACTTGGACCCGCGCAACACCGGCCCCGGTCCGGTCGGCCACGGCTTCACGCCGGACAACGCCGACGGCGTGGACGTCTTCTACACGTTCCGCATCGCGCCCGGCGTCACCGGGATCAGCCTGGACACCACCACGACGGCGGGTTTCGCGGACGGCTCGATCGGCCTGCACCAGTACCTCTGGCTGGAGAAGACGTTGCGCCGCAACAGCTCCCACTACTACGACCTGTTCGGCACCCGGAAGACCCAGTCCGTCACCGACGAGCTGTTCATCCTCTTCAGCCACCACACCAGTTGGACGATGGGCAATGTCCTGCCCGACCGCCGCCGCCCCCTGGACCCGCGCCTGGACGGCAACGCCCTCGTCGCGCTCCTCCAGCGGTTCCCGAACGTCGTCGCCTGGGTCAACGGCCACACCCACGAGAACCGGATCGTGCCGCACGGCACCGGCGACCGCGCGTTCTGGGAGATCAACACCGCCGCCCACGTCGACCACCCGCAGCACGCCCGGATCATCGAACTGGTGGACAACGGCGACGGCACCCTGTCCCTGTTCACGACGCTGGTCGAGGGCGATGCGCCCTATGCGACCGACTACGACGACTTCAGCCCGAGCGGCTTGGCGTCGCTGGCGCGCGAGTTCGCGTTCAACGATCCCCACGCCAGGCTCGACGCGGTCGGCGCGCCCACCGACCGGAACACGGAACTGCTGGTCACCGGCCGCTCCCCGGTGACCGCCTGAGCCGAGCCCGGGCCCGGGGCGGGCGCGGTCGAGCCGTCGAACAGACCAGTCGGGCCGCGCCGAGCGGACGAGTGACACCTCCGCTCGATAGTGCCTCATGTCACTCCTGGTGCAAGGCTGGAATTTTGGCCGCCTACTGTCGTTGACGTGGCCGTGGACATCTCGATCACCCCGCCTGAGCCCCACCCGAGCGCGGCGGCCATGCGGCGTGCGCTGCGCCGGGCCGCCGACGGAGCCGCGCTGGACGTGACCGAGGCGTCCGTGCTGCTGCACGCCCGTGGCGACGACCTCGACGCCCTGCTGGCGGCGGCCAGCCGGGTGCGGGACGCGCACCTGCTCGCCGAAGGCCGGCCGGGCGTCGTCACCTACAGCCGCAACGCGTTCATCCCACTCACCCGACTGTGTCGCGACCGCTGCCACTACTGCACGTTCGCGACCGTCCCGCACAAGCTCCCGGCCGCGTTCCTGGAGCGCGACGAGGTGCTCGACATCGCCCGCCGCGCCGCCGCGCAGGGCTGCAAGGAAGCCCTGTTCACGCTGGGTGACCGCCCCGAAGAACGCTGGCCGCAGGCGAAGGAGTGGCTGGAGGCGCGCGGCTACTCGTCGACGCTGGACTACGTCCGGGCGAGCGCCATCGCCGTCCTGGAGGAGACCGGCCTGCTGCCGCACCTCAACCCCGGCGTGCTGAGCTGGGAGGAGTTGCAGCGCCTGCGCCCGGTCGCGGCCAGCATGGGCATGATGCTGGAGACCACCGCCGACCGGCTGTGGAGCGAGAAGGGCGGCCCGCACTACGGCAGCCCGGACAAGGAACCCGCCGTCCGGCTGCGCGTCCTCACCGACGCCGGCCGGGTGAACGTCCCGTTCACCACCGGCATCCTGATCGGCATCGGCGAGACCGTCGCCGAACGCGCCGAATCGCTGCTGGCCATGCGCGGTATCGCCCGGCAGTACGGGCACATCCAGGAAGTGATCATCCAGAACTTCCGGGCCAAGCCGGACACCGCGATGCGCGGGATGCCCGACGCCGACCTGCACGAACTCGCCGCCACGATCGCCGTCGCCCGGCTGGTGATGCCGTCGTCCACCAGCGTGCAGGCACCGCCGAACCTGGTCGGCGACGAGTTCGACCTGATGCTGCGGGCCGGGATCGACGACTGGGGCGGCGTGTCGCCGGTGACCCCGGACCACGTCAACCCCGAACGGCCTTGGCCCCATGTGGACACGTTGGACGATCGCGTAAAAGCCGCTGGGTACGAACTACGCGAGCGTCTCGCGGTCTACCCACGCTACCTCCGAGCCACCCCCGGCCAGTGGATCGACACCAGGCTCACCGCCCACGTGCAGGCGCTCGCCCAGCCGGACGGCCTGGCGAACGCCGACGCCGAGGTCGTCGGCCGCGAGTGGCAGGAGCCGGACGGCGGTCTGGACACCTACGGCCGCGCCGACCTGCACACCGCCATCGACACCGAGGGCCGCACCGGCGACCGGCGGGGCGATTTCGACTCCGTCTACGGCGACTGGGGCTCGCTGACCGTGCCCAAGGCCGTCGAGCGCCTGCCCGAGGACACCGCGCGCGCCCTCCGCCTGGCCGCCGACGACCCGGCCCGGCTGCTGGCGGACACCGACGCGGCGATGGCGCTGCTCACCGCCGACGGCGACGCGCTGGAGACGATGACCCGGCTCGCCGACGACCTGCGCCGGGACGTGGTCGGCGACGACGTCACCTACGTGGTCAACCGCAACATCAACTTCTCCAACGTCTGCTACGTCGGGTGCCGGTTCTGCGCGTTCGCGCAGCGCGAGCGGGACGCCGACGCGTTCCGGCTGGGCATCGACGAGGTGGCAGACCGGGCGCGGGAGGCGTGGGACGCGGGGGCGACCGAGGTCTGTATGCAGGGCGGCATCGACCCGAAGCTGCCGGTCACCTACTACGCGGACGTGGTGCGGGCGATCAAGGCGCGGGTGCCGGGGATGCACGTCCACGCGTTCAGCCCGATGGAGATCGTCAGCGCGGCGGCCAAGGCGGGCGTGAGCGTCCGCGAGTGGCTGACCGACCTGAAAGCTGCCGGGCTGGACACCATCCCGGGCACCGCCGCCGAGATCCTGGACGACGACGTGCGCTGGGTGCTGACCAAGGGCAAGCTGCCCGCCGCGACCTGGCTGGAGGTCGTCGCCACCGCGCACGAGGTGGGCCTCCGGTCGTCGTCCACGATGATGTACGGCCACGTCGACCACCCCGGGCACTGGCTCGGGCACTTCCGGGCGCTGGCCGGGTTGCAGGACCGGACGGGTGGGCTGACCGAGTTCGTCGGGCTGCCGTTCGTGCACCGCAACGCGCCGATCTACCTGGCGGGCGTGGCGCGGCCCGGTCCGACCCGGCGGGACAACCGGGCGGTCCACGCGTTCGCGCGGCTGGCGCTGCACAGGCGGATCGACAACATCCAGTGCTCGTGGGTCAAGCTCGGTGACGAGGGCACCGCCGAAGTGCTGAAAGGCGGCGCGAACGACCTCGGCGGCACGTTGATGGAGGAGACGATCAGCCGCATGGCGGGCTCCGAGCACGGGTCCGCGCGGACGGTCCGGCAGCTGCACGACACGGCGGCTCTGGCGGGTCGGCCGGCCCGGCAGCGGACTACGACATATGGCCGAATCGACGCCGTGAGGTAACCCCCGGGGGCGAGTGGGTGATCGGTCGCGGCTACTCTGCGCCCGGTCGCGATTTCGCCCGATCTCCACTCCGGAGTCCAACAGCTTCGGTAGGTTCGCGGCCATCCGTCAACAGGGTTCACCCTTAGTGGTGACGCGGTGTTGGTGAGGAGGCTCGGCAGTGCGCGGTCGCTGTGCAGCACTGGGTGTGGTCTTGGGCACGGTGTCGCTGCTGGTCACGACAGGTGTCGCGGCGGCGGGCACCAGCACGGTGGCCCTCGGCGCGTCGTCGTTGAACACACCGGTCGGCATCGCCGCTGTCGGGTTCGGCGTGGTCGGTCTGATCGCCGGCCTGGTCCGCCGCCGTCGTGCGGCGGTGGTGCGCGCCAAGGCCGAGTCGGCAGCGCTGGTCGTCCCGGCCGAACCTGCGGCAACCCTGCCGTCCGTACCGCCCACGGCCACCCGGCCCGCTCCCACCCGAGCCTGACCTCGTCGGGGCTCGCACCTGGCCGGATCTCGTGTGGGCCGGACGCCACCCGGAGCTCGAACTCACCCTGGTCTGTCCTCGTGCCGGCCGGAACTCCGCTCGACCTGGCTTCGTACCGGTCGCTCTTCGCGCCGGCTGGAACTCCGCCCGACCTGGCTTCGCACGGGTCGCTCCTCGCGCCGGCTGGAACTCCGCTTGATCTGGCTTCGTACGGGTCGCTCTTCGCGCCGGCCCGACTTCGCCCGGTCTGGTTCGACCGGGGGCCGCGAGGGCGTGGCACGGGATGAGGCCGGCCCGGTACCGGCGGGTCGGGTCCGCCTGGGAGAATCGCCGGGTGGCTGCTGAGAACTCCGTTGAGAACACCGCCGAGGCCGCTTCCGCACCCGCCGCGCCGGTGAGCCGTCCCCGGGTCCTGTCCGGCATCCAGCCGACCGCCGGCTCGTTCCACCTCGGCAACTACCTCGGCGCGCTCCGGCAGTGGGTGGCGTTGCAGGAGACCCACGACGCGTTCTACTGCGTCGTCGACCTGCACGCGATCACCGTGGAGCAGGACCCGAAGACGTTGCGGCAGAACACGCGGGTTTCGGCGGCGCAGCTGTTGGCGCTCGGGATCGACCCGGAGCACGCCACGCTGTTCGTGCAGAGCCACGTGCCCGAGCACGCCCAGCTCGCCTGGGTGCTCCAGTGCCTGACCGGGTTCGGCGAGGCGTCGCGGATGACGCAGTTCAAGGACAAGTCGGCGCGGCAGGAGGCGCAGGTCGGGGTCGGGCTGTTCACCTACCCGATCCTCCAGGCGGCGGACATCCTGCTGTACCAGGCGCACCACGTGCCGGTCGGCGAGGACCAGCGGCAGCACCTGGAACTCACCCGCGACCTCGCGCAGCGGTTCAACACGCGGTACGGCAAGACGTTCCGGCTGCCCGAGGCGTACATCGTCAAGGACACCGCCAAGATCTTCGACCTCCAGGACCCGACGTCCAAGATGAGCAAGTCGGTGCCCGGCGGCGTCGTGGAGCTCCTGGACGACCCCAGGCGGGGCGCGAAGAAGATCCGGTCGGCGGTCACCGACACCGGGCGTGAGATCGCGTACGACCCGGAGGGCAAGGCCGGGGTCAGCAACCTGCTGGTGATCTACTCGGCGCTGACCGGGCGGACCGTCGACGACCTGGTCGCGGCGTACGAGGGCAAGGGCTACGGGGACCTCAAGAAGGACCTCGGCGAGGTGTTCACCGAGTTCGTGACGCCCGTGCAGGAACGCGTCCAGGGCTACCTGTCCGACCTGCCCGAGCTGGACAAGGTGCTGGCGCGCGGTGCGGAGCGGGCGCGGGAGGTGGCGTCGCGGACGCTGGCGCGGGCGTACGACCGGATCGGGTTCCTGGCCGGCTGATCGTCCGTGCGTCCGTGCGTCCGTGCGTCCGTGCGTCTGTTCGCCTGTTCGCCCGTTCGAGGTGCGGGTGATCATCCGACGGCATAACGTCTGACCGTGGCGGAACGGTTGACCGTGGCGGCGGGGGCGAAAGCCGGCGAGTCGAAAGCCCCGGAGTCGAAGCTCGACCGGCTGCGTCGCGAGCGCCCGTGGCTGGACCACCTGCTCCGCGCGGCCCAGCGGTACACCGAGCGGTACGGGTCGCACTACGCGGCTGCGGTCACGTATTTCAGCGTGTTGTCGCTGGTGCCGATGCTGATGATCGGGTTCGCCGTCGCCGGTTTCGTGCTGGCCTCGCAGCCGGAGCTGCTGGACGACCTCAAGGGCGCCATCGGGGAGGCTGTGCCGGGCTCGCTCGGCCAGACCATCAACAACGTGGTCAAGCAGGCCGTCGAGTCCAAGGGCACGGTCGGTGTGTTCGGTCTGCTCGGCGCGGCCTACTCGGGGCTCGGCTGGATGAGCAACCTGCGGGACGCGCTGACCGCGCAGTGGGGGCACCCCAAGGCGGACCTGCCGTTCTTCCGGACGGCGCTGAAGGACCTGTTGTCGCTGGTCAGCCTGGGCGTGGCGCTGGTGGTGTCGTTCGGCCTGACCGCCGCGGGCAGCGGGTTCGCGCACCTGGTGCTGGAGTTCGTCGGCCTGGACGGCGTGTGGTGGGCCGAGGCGGTGCTGAAGGCGGGCACCATCCTGCTCGCGCTGGCGGCGAACTGGCTGGTGTTCCTGTGGGTGCTGGCGAAGCTGCCGCGCAAGCCGGTGGGGTGGCGCAGCGCGGTGAAGGGCGCGGTGGCCGCCGCGATCGGGTTCGAGGTGCTGAAGCAGGTCGGGACGATCTACCTGTCGGTGGTGACGTCCTCGCCGGCCGGTGCGGCGTTCGGCCCGGTGATCGGTGTGCTGGTGTTCGCGAACCTGGTGGCGCAGTTCCTGCTGTTCATCACGGCCTGGACCGCCACCGCGCCGGAGAACCGGCTCAAGGACCTGCCCGAACCACCGCCACCGGCCGTGATCCGGCCCGTCGTGGAGGTCCACCGGTCACCCAGCCCCGGTGCCGCGGTCGGTCTGGTCGGCGCGGGACTCCTGCTGGGCGCACTCTTCCGCCCTTCGTCCAAGCGCCCCCGCCCGCCACGCCGGCCGTGACCGCGTGGTCGGTGGTTTCAGCTGCCTGGACGCTGCTCGGCTTCCTCCCGGCGTTCCCGGTCGGCCCGCAACCGTGCCGCGCCGTCCAGGAGATCTCCCACGGTCCGGCGCGGTGAGTCGGGGAGCCGCGTGATGTGCCTGCGGCGGTATCGGCCGAGCAACTCCAGGCGCACTGCCGCGGCCTGGTCTTCGACGACTCGGACCAGCAGTCGGTCCTTCTCGGCCGGTGGCAGTTCGGCCACCCAGGCGGCGAGCCGACCGGCGCTGTCGGTGGTCTCATCGCGTGGCGGGCTCGTCCGGGCCGCCATCGCGAGCAGGTCGCCGTCCAGGCGGAGGAAGTCGGCCAGCGCCCGCTGCGGCGCGGTGAGCGTGGTCAGCCCCGGTGGCACGGGTGGTTCGAGCTCGTCGTCGGCTTCGCGGTCGAAGGCGTCCTCGTCGCGCTCCCAGGTGCCGTAGCCGGCCAGCCAGGCCAGGTAGAGCGGCCGGAGATCGCCCGCGGCGAGTTCGGCGCGGACTCCGACGATGACCGGCAGCGCTCCCTCGGGGTCGTACCAGTCGTCATCGGGCTCGTCCTCGATCGTCAGGTCGAGCACGACGAACTCGCGCGTCGGCCACACCGTCACCTGCTCGCCGACGCAGTAGTCCTTGGCGACGTCGATGTCGAGGGCACTGCTCGGGAGGCGGAGCATGATCCGGCGGGTGCCCCAGTCGGCCAGGTAGAGGTGGGCGTCGTAGTAGTACTCCACCATCCCGCTCGGGTCGCCCTTGAAGTCGCCCCAGTGGTACTCGTTGACGAAGCTGGTGGCGGTGACGGTCGCGCGGGTGGACAGCGCACGGGCTTCCGCCTGCTGCTGTTCGTCCAGCGGCCGGTCGACGGCCAGGAACTCGTAGTACTGGTATTCGCTCATCGTCTGTCCTGATCGGTACGGGCCGGAGGGACGAGCGCGGTGGTTGCCTGCGGCCGGTGCGGCGGGCCGCAGGCGCACCGGGGAGCTCAGGTCCAGAAGACGGCGACGCCCACGTTGACGACCACGAGGCCCGCGAGGGTCGGGGTGAGCCAGGACGCGATCTTCTGCTTGTTCAGGTTCACCGCGACCAGGCCCGCGATCACCACGACCACCAGCAGCTTCACGCCGACCTTGAAGTGGCTGTAGTCCTTGTCGGTCAGCGGGGCGAGGCCGACCAGGGCCACACCGGTGAGCAGTTGCAGCGCTGAACCGTGCAGCCAGCCCTTGTTCAACGGTCCTTCCTTGGCCGTGCGGTTCTGGACGAAGAACATGGCGACGAGCATTCCCATGCCCAGCAGGTGCAGGAACACCAGCAGCAAGCGCACGAACTCCACGGTGGAGCCTCCAAGGATGTGGTGGGTTTTACTTGCTCGGCGGCCCGGACGTGCCGTGATCTTCCGGCACCTCCGAACCCGCCGGGTCGCGTCGGGCCCGCAGGCCCCGGACGCCCAGCACGCCGATGATCGTGCCGAACGTGAGGGACGCGACGACGAGCACCAGGTGCACGGTGAAGAACGCGGTCGGTCCGGCGTCCCAGGAACGGGTGTCGTTCCAGATGTTGCGCAGGAAGGTGGGCCAGAGCACCCAGGACCACACCCCGAAGGCCACCAGGAACACGGACATGCCACGGGAGAGCTTCACGGATAGCAGTATCGGACGTGGCGGGTGCGCGTCACTCAACCGGGGTGGATAGCCTGGGCAGGTGCGTTCCCCCGCGTCCCGACGCCCAGTTGCCCTCGTGCTGGCTGCCTGCGCGCTGATGGCCACCGCAGTGTTCGGCGCCTCGGCCGCACAGGCGCAGCCCGCACCCTGCGACAACCGGGAGTCGCCGCCGCCGGCCGTCGACACGTCCGAACAGGTGCCACCGGGCACCAAGCCCCCCGCGCCGCTGGAGGTGCCGGAGAACCCGATCGGCGGTGAACGGCTCGGCGAGTGCGGCCTCGTGCTGCCCGCCAACGCCCGGAAGCTGCCGGACGACATCACCGCCCAGAGCTGGCTGCTCGCCGACATGGACTCGGGCGCGGTGCTCGCCGGCTACAACCCGCACGGCCGCCAGCGGCCCGCGTCGGTGATCAAGGTGCTGCTGGCGATGGTCGTGGCCAAGGAACTGGCCCCGGAGGCCACGGTCGCCGCGAACGCCGACGACCTGGACCAGGAGTGCACCTGCGTCGGCCTGCGCAACGGCGCCGAGTACACGGTGGAGCAGCTGCTCCAGGCCCTGGTGATGAAATCGGGCAACGACGTGGCGCACGCCCTGGCCCGCCGGCTCGGCGGCCTGCCCAGCGCCATCCGCAAGATGAACGCGCTGGCCGCCGAACTGGGCGCGCTGGACACCCGCGCGGTGACCCCGTCCGGTCTCGACGCGCCGGGCACCAGCACGTCCGCCTACGACGTGGCGCTGATCTTCCGGGCCGCGATGAAGTACCCGGACTTCGCCAAGGCCGTGGTCACGCAGCGCATCGACTTCCCGGCGGCCAGCGGCGTGGGCACCGTGCCGGTGCTGAACGACAACAAGCTGCTCGCCTCGTACGAGGGCGCGCTCGGCGGCAAGACCGGCTTCACCGACGACGCCCAGCACACCTTCGTCGGCGCGGCCGAGCGCAACGGCCGGCGGCTGGTGGTGGTCCTGCTGCGCGGCCAGCAGACCCCGATCCCGATGACCACGCAGGCCGCGAACCTGCTCGACTACGGCTTCGAGCTGCCCACGACGGAGCCGGTCGGCCGGCTGGTCGACGGTGCGCCGCAGACCAGGAAGAAGACCGTCGAGCCGAAGGTGACGCCCACCAGCGCGGCGGTCGGCCAGGTCGCCGAGTCCCGCGACACCCAGAACACGGCGATGAGCAAGGCGTTCGGCAACGTCGGCGGCCCGATCACGGCCGTTGCCGGCCTGGGCCTCGTCCTGGCCTTCGTGATGTACCTGCGCAACCGCAAGGCCAAGGCCGCCCGCGCGGCCCGTGCGGCGGCCCAACAGCAGGGTTAGGCACCCGGCGGCCTGCGGAAAGCCCGCGCCTGGTGCGAATGCGGGCGCTGGAGGCCGTGACGGGGCAGGTCGGGGCACTGCGCTCGTGCCGCGTGGAAGTGCGTTCAAGCAGCATCAGGACATGACGAAGGGGAGGGGTCACGGAGACCCCTCCCCTTGTGCGATTCGAGTCAGACGCGCTTGAAGAGCAGGGCGCGCTTCACTTCCTGGATCGCCTTGGTGACCTGGATGCCGCGGGGGCAGGCGTCGGTGCAGTTGAACGTCGTCCGGCAGCGCCACACGCCGTCGATGTCGTTCAGGATGTCCAGCCGCTCCTCCGCGCCCTCGTCGCGCGAGTCGAAGATGAAGCGGTGGGCGTTGACGATCGCCGCCGGGCCGAAGTACGAGCCCTCGGTCCAGTAGACCGGGCACGACGTGGTGCAG
The DNA here is from genome assembly GCA_965995405.1 of uncultured Saccharothrix sp. Lineage (GTDB taxonomy): Bacteria > Actinomycetota > Actinomycetes > Mycobacteriales > Pseudonocardiaceae > Actinosynnema. The sequence goes on along the minus strand of CBHFOL010000057.1, from coordinate 1,973 downwards.
CAGGCGCACAGGATGCACTTCGTCGTGTCGTCGAAGCGCTCCCGGTCGGCCGCCGACTGCACGCGCTCGCGGGTCGGCTCGTTGCCGTAGGTGATCAGGTACGGCTTGACCGCCCGGAACGCCTCGAAGAACGGCTCCATGTCGACCAGCAGGTCCTTGTGCACCGGCAGGCCCTTGATGGGCTCGATGGTGATCGTGGTCTGCTTGCCGCCGCCCGCCAGCAGGTCCTTCAGCAGGACCTTGCATGCCAGGCGGTTGACGCCGTTGATGCGCATCGCGTCCGAGCCGCAGATGCCGTGCGCGCACGACCGGCGGAACGTGAGCGTGCCGTCGAGGTACCACTTCACGTAGTGCAGCAGGTTCAGCACGCGGTCCGACGGCAGGGCCGGGATCTCGAACGAGTCCCAGCGCGGTTCGTCGTCGAACTCCGGGTTGAACCGGCGGATCTTCACGGTGACCGTGACAGCGCCGTCCGGAACCGGGGGCTGAGCGCCGCGCGAGCCGGCAGCAGTTTCGGTGGTGGCGGTCATCAGTACTTGCGCTCCATCGGCTTGTACCGGGTAAAGGTGACGGGCTTGTAGTCGAGGCGGATGTCCGCGGCCAGACCGTCGCCCTGCTTGTAGAACATGCTGTGGCGCATGAAGTTCGTGTCGTCGCGGTTCGGGTAGTCCTCGCGGGCGTGCCCGCCGCGGGACTCCTTGCGCGCCAGCGCGCCGACGACCAGCACCTCGGCCAGTTCCAGCAGGAAGCCCAGCTCCACGGCTTCCAGGAGGTCGGTGTTGAACCGCTTCCCCTTGTCCTGCACGGTGATCCGCTGGTAGCGCTCCTTGAGCGCCTGCACGTCGTGCAGCGCCTGCTTGAGCGTGTCCTCGGTGCGGTACACCGACGCGTTCGCGTCCATCGTCGCCTGGAGCTCGGTGCGGATGTCCGCGACCCGCTCGTGGCCGTGCTCGGACAGCACCAGCGCGACCTGCTCCTCGACCCGGACGGCCGGGTTCTCCGGCAGGTCGACGTGCTCGTGCGCGTTCGCGTACTCGGCGGCGGCGATGCCCGCGCGGCGGCCGAACACGTTGATGTCCAGCAGCGAGTTGGTGCCCAGGCGGTTCGCGCCGTGCACCGAGACGCACGCGCACTCGCCCGCCGCGTACAGGCCGGGGACGACGTGGTCGTTGTCCCGCAGCACCTCGCCGTGCACGTTGGTCGGGATACCGCCCATCGCGTAGTGCGCCGTCGGGTACACCGGCACCGGCTCGGTCACCGGGTCGACCGCGAGGTAGGTGCGGGCGAACTCGGTGATGTCGGGCAGCTTCGACTCCAGCACCTCGGCCCCGAGGTGCGTGCAGTCCAGCAGCACGTAGTCCTTGTTCGGGCCCGCGCCGCGGCCTTCCAGCACCTCCAGGGCCATCGACCGGGCGACGATGTCGCGCGGCGCGAGGTCCTTGATGGTGGGTGCGTAGCGCTCCATGAACCGCTCGCCGGAGGCGTTGCGCAGGATCGCGCCCTCGCCGCGCGCGCCCTCGGTGAGCAGGATGCCCAGGCCCGCGAGACCGGTCGGGTGGAACTGGTAGAACTCCATGTCCTCCAGGGGCAGGCCCTTGCGGAAGACGATGCCCATGCCGTCGCCGGTCAGCGTGTGGGCGTTCGACGTGGTCTTGAAGACCTTGCCGAAACCGCCGGTCGCGAACACCACGGACTTGGCCTGGAAGACGTGGATCTCGCCGGTCGCGAGCTCGTAGGCCACCGCGCCGGTGCAGACCGGGCCGTCCTCGGTCTCGGTCAGGCAGATGTCGAGCACGTAGAACTCGTTGAAGAACTCGATGCCGTGCTTGACGCAGTTCTGGTACAGCGTCTGCAGGATCATGTGGCCGGTGCGGTCCGCGGCGTAGCAGGCGCGGCGCACGGCGGCTTCACCGTGGTTGCGCGTGTGCCCGCCGAACCGGCGCTGGTCGATCTTGCCCTCGGGCGTGCGGTTG
>CBHFOL010000056.1:0-30659 GCA_965995405.1 uncultured Saccharothrix sp. | reverse complement strand
ACCCTCCACGCTCCCGGACAGCAGGCGCGCGTCGGCCGGGACGCGATCGCCCTCCTCCGCCACGAGCAGGTCGCCGGGCACGATGTCGCGTGCGTCCACCGTCGTGCGGACCTCGTCGCGCACCACGGACGCAGTGGGAGGCAGGCAGGACGCCAGGGTTTCCACCGCGCGTTCGGCTTGGCGTTCCTGCGCGAAGGCCGGCAGGGCGTTGAGGACGACCACGGCGACGATCGCCGCGGCCGGCACCACCCGCCGGCCACAGCAGCAGGGCCGGCGGGTGGGTGAACTGACGGCCCAGGCGTCGGACCCACGACACCCGCCCGCCGGGTCGGCTCGGGCTAGTGGATTCGCCACAGGACCGCGTGCCCGTAGGCGCCGCCCACCAGACCGACGACCGTGCCGTGGTTGTTGAGGTCGTAGGCGTCACTCGCGGTATCCGGATCGGGCGAGAGGTCCACGAGGCGACCTCGTCTGTCCCAGAACACGCCGTGGTCGGTCTGCGTGGCGCTGATGGACAGGCCGATCGCCTCGTCGTGGTCGTTGAGGCGCTCGCCCCAGCTTCCGTACGGCTCCGCCAGGACACCCAGGTCCACTGCCCGACCCCGGCGGTCCCAGCGGACGGCGCGTTGCTGTCGGTCAGCGGTGCTGATGCCGCCCAGCACGGTGCCTCGATCGTTGATGGCGGTCGGGAAGCTGTGCGTCGCGCCGAACGGCAGGCCCAAGTCGGTGAGCCAGCCTTGGCAGTTCCACGTCATGGCGTGCTCCCGCGTGCCGGTGACCGTGCCGCGGTCGTTGATGGCGTAGGCGTAGGTGAGGGGAACGGCATCGATCGAGCCGTCGGGTTGCCAGACCACCGGGTGCCATTCGCCGCTTGCGTCGTTCGAGGAGCCGAGGATGACACCTCTGTTGTTGATCGCGTCGGCGCGGCTCTGGGTGCCGCCGGGCAGTGTGCCGAGGTCTGCGGGGTTGCCCTCGTTGTCCCAGCGCACCGCGCGGACGCCGCTCGCGGATCGGTTTTCGCCGACGACCGTGCCGCGGTCGTCGAGGGCGGTAGCGGTGGGTGATCCGGGGGTCGGGGGCCGGAGTTCGACCAGGCGGCCGTCGGGGTTCCACCGCAGCGCCCGTCCGGAGCCGTCCGGAGTCACGCCTCGGCCGATCGCGATGCCGGTGCGGTTGACGTCCGACGCCGAGGCGGCTCGGACGTCCGTCGGCACGGCGAGCCGGACCGGGGTGTCGGGGTCGTTCCAGCGCACCGGATACACGGTGTGGGACGTCGAGACGCCGTACCCCACGATGACACCTGCGTCGTTGATCGCGTGCGCTGCGCTGAGCGTCAGGTCCGGTAACTCCGCGAGTCTCACCATCTCCGCTCTCGGTGGTGCTGGAGCCGCCCCTATCAGGGCACTCGCGACCAACGGGACCAGCGCTGCGATGTAGATGTTCCTCATCCGTCCACGATCGGGCGTTCTCACCTGTCGGGAACAGAGTCGAAGGGCGCGTCGACGCAGTGCCGGCCGGCCCGACCGCCGCCGAGGCCACGAGCCGCGTGAGTGGATCTTGACCCGGAGACGCGGTGACAGCTGTCGAGGGTGCTGGGAAGTGCCCGAAAAGTGCGAACAGCCAGGCAGCATCAACCGGATCACCACACCCCGGGCGAGCGTCGACCACCTTTGTGGAATGCACGATCGGGTGCCCGTGAATCTTGGGGTTTCGTCAAGGCTTCCGGTGGTGCGCGTCGGTAGCGTCACGCCGGACGGCCATGCCGGGCCGTCCGAGCCGACTGTCCTCGCAGTGAAGGGAGGAGTCGTGACGAACACCGCCGACGAGCCGCTCACGACCTTCGATGCCGCCGCCCCCGAGTTCCTGGCCGATCGGTTCGCGGTCTACCGGCGGTTCCGGGAGACCGAGCCGGTGGCACGGACCCTCGTCAACGGCCAGCCGTCCTGGTTGATCACCCGGTACGGCGATGTCGAGCGGGTCCTCAAGGACCCCGGCAGCACCGTGCAGCCGACCCCGGGCGAGTTCCCGGCGCACATCGGGGACGGCGCCGCGGCCGAGTTCTACCGGCTGTCGCTGCCGACCGTCGACTCGCCCCGGCACACCAGGCTGCGCAAACTCGCCGGCCCGGCCTTCGCACCACGCGCGATCGGCGCCATGCGAGGCTGGGTCGAGGAGATCATCTCCGCCGGGATCGACCGGCTCGCCGACCACGATTCCGACGTCGACTTCGTCGGCGAGTTCGCCACCCGGGTCCCGGCCGAGATCGCCTGCCGGCTGCTGCACGCCCCGGCCGAGGACGCCGACACGGTGCTGCGGCGGATGCCCGCGCTCAACGCCGTGCTGAGCCAGGGCGACATCACCCCGGAGCAGCTGGCCGAAGCGGACGAGGTCGCGCAGTTCTACTTCGACTACATCGGCGAGATCGTCGACCGGTCCCGGGGCACGCTCGGTCCCGAGGACGCGGTGGGCGCTCTGCTGGCGGCCGAGGAGGACGGAGCGAAGCTGTCCCGCGCGGAACTCGTGGTCACCCTCGTCGGGTTCTTCGTCGCCAGTTACCACACCACGATGGTGGCGATGACGAACGCGGTGGCCGCGCTCCTGGCGCACCGGGACCAGTACCAGACCCTCGCACGGGACCCGTCGCCGGCCGCGAACGCCTGGGAGGAGTCGTTGCGGTACGACGCACCCGTGCACGCCGTGTGGCGGTACGCGCCCCCCGGACTCACTCTCGGCGGCACGGAGGTCCCGGCCGGTGACCACCTGCTGCTGAGCTTGGCGGCGGCGAACCGGGATCCGGAGAAGTTCGCCGACCCGGACACCTTCGACGTCACCCGCTCGCGGATCCGGCACCTCGCTTTCACCGCCGGTGGCCACTTCTGCCTCGGCGCGCCACTGTCCCGTGTGGAGGGTGAGATCTTCCTCCGGCTCCTGCCGGGAAGGCTGCCCGACATGGAACTGCGGGAAAGCCGTCCGCCGCGGATTCCCGACCTGAGCTTCCCGGCGATCACCCGGCTGACGGTGTCCCCGCACGGACGGTGAGCACGCCGGACGGGGACGCCGCGGCGATAATCACCCGATGAGCACAGACGGTCCGGCCGGGCCCCTGCTGGACGACGGCGAGGTGGAGCGGCTCGCCACCGAACTGGTCGCGCGGATCCGGGCGACCATCCCGTCGTACGAGAGCCTGCCCTACGACGAACACCGGCAGACGGTGGCGCGGCATCTCGCTCTACAGGTCCGGCACGTCTCCGCGGGTGAGCCACCGCCGCCGGACGTGCTGCGCCTGACCGGCGCGGCAGCCCGGCGGCGGGCGCACTACGGGATGCCCGTCTACGACGTGCTGGCCGCCTTCCACGTGGTCGGCAGCGGCCTGTGGGAGGAACTCCGGCACAAGTACGCGTCGAGGGCGGTGCTGCTGGTCGATCTCGTCGGTCTGCTGACCCAGTGGACGCAGGGGATGAGCCAGGCGGTGGTGGACGCCTACGTCGGCGAGACCGGTTCCCGCAACGAGCGGGAACGCGGACTCCGGCAAAGGCTCTTCGAGGCCCTCGCCGGGGCGGTGCCGGCCGGCGGGCTGGACCACGTCCTCAGCGAGCTGGCGTTCGACCCGCGCGGCCCCTTCACGGTGCTGTGCTCACGTCGGGAGCCGTGGTCGCTGGAGGACATCGAATACCTGCAACGATCCAGCCGCCGCTGGTCCGGCGTGTGCCACGTGGGGACCGCCGGGGAGCACACGGTCGTGGTGGTCCAGGACATCGACCTCGACGTGCTGACCGCGCGGATCGCCGAGGTCGACGGCGGCGCGATCGGTATCGGACTCACCCGGGCCGGCGCGGCCGGGGTGCCGGCGAGCCTGGCCGACGCCGCGGCGGCACTGCGGGTCGCCACCGCGCGCGGTGTTCCATCGCTGTCGTTCGCGGACGGCTGGCTGGAGTGCGCGCTGCTGCCTGCCGTGGCGGCGCTCTCGCCGCTGCTCGAACGGCCGATGGCGGTCGCGGGACAGGCACCGGACCTGGCCACGGCGGTGACGGTGTTCAGCGAGGCGGGTTTCACGCTCGCGGAGGCGGCCCGGCGGATGCACCTGCATCCCAATTCGGTCGCCTACCGCCTCAACCGGTGGCACGAGCTCACCGGCCTCGACCCGCGGCGCTTCCCCGATCTGGCGCTGTCACTGCTGGGAATCTCCCACGCCCGCACCACTCACACGTGAGCCCGGAGGTCGAACCCGTGCTGCCGGGCGACCGAGGGAGTGAGGTCTCCCGTGGCCGCGGCCAGGATGCGGCGAGCGCTCATGTGGTCGGTCGGCCGGTTGACCGATTCGACGCAGACCAGACTCCCCTCGCGGAACAGCAGCACCGAAAAGCTCGCCGATCCGGGATCGCCCAGCGGGACCGCGGTGTCGTACCCGGCCGAGAGTCCCGCGATCTGGAGCCGGGCGCCGTGCTGGTGACTCCAGAACCAGGGAACCGCCCGATACGGCTGCGGCGTTCCGGTGATCGTGGCGGCCACGCACCGGGCCTGGTCGGCGGCGTTCTGCACCGACTCCAGTCGGGTCAGCCGGTCCGGCCGGCCCGCCGGGAAACGCGCGCAGTCGCCGATCGCGAACACGGCCGGGTCCTCGGTCCGGAGGAACTCGTCCACCAGGATCCCGTCCCCCACCGGCAGACGGGCATCCGCCGCCAGCCCGGTGTTCGGTTCGACCCCGGCTCCGATGACCACGAGGTCCGCGCGCAGCACGCTGCCGTCCGCGAGCTCGACGGCGGTGACGCGGTCGTCGCCGTGCAGGGCGCGGCAGTGCCGGCGCAGGTGCAGCGCGGTCCCGTGCGTGGTGTGCAGCCGCGCGAAGTGCTCGGAGGTCACCCGGGACAGCGAGCGGGCCATCGGCCGGTCGAGCGGGTCGACCACGGCGGCCCGCCTGCCCAGTTTCCGGGCAGCGGAAGCCACTTCCAAGCCGATGAAACCCGCGCCGACGGCGACCACGTCCCCGGCGGAGCCGAGTGCGGTGCGGAGTTGCTCGGCGTCCGCCCTGGTCCGCAGGTGGTGCACTCCGGCGAGATCCGTTCCGGGCAGGTCGAGCACCCGGTTGCGCGCGCCGGTGGCCAGGACGAGGTGGTCGTAGGGCTCCTCCTCGCCCGAGTCGAACACGACCCGGCGTCGCGGCCGGTCGATGCGGGACGCCGTCCCGTGCCGCAGTTCGATGTCCTGCCGCCGGTAGAAGCCGGCCGGGCGCAGGGCGAGGCGGTCCGCGGCGGTGCCGAGCAGGAAGTCCTTCGAGAGCGGCGGTCGCTGGTAGGGCAGCCCGGGTTCGTCCCCCACGAGCACGATCCGGCCGGGGAACTCCCGTTCGCGCAGTGACGCCGCGGCCTGGAACCCGGCCTGACCGGCACCGACGATCAACACCGTTGGCGTAGGCGGCATCGTGGCTATTGCTCCTTCGGGATCCGGACCACGAGCCCGTCCACGGCGGATCCGAGGACGAGTTGGCAGCCGAGGCGGCTGTTCACCTCGCGCGGGGAGGCGGTGGCCCGCAACATCTCCTCCTCGTCGGGCTCCATCGCGGGCAGGGCGTCCGCGGCGGGGTGCTCGACGTAGACGTGGCACGTGGCGCACATGGCGTTGCCGCCGCACTCGCCGACGATGCCGTCGACGTCGGCATCCAGCGCGGCCTCCATCACCGATCGGCCGGGTTCGCCGTCGACGGTGGTCTCCGTCCCTTCCGGACAGACGTAGGTCACTCGTACCACAGGGCGGCTCCTCCGCGTCGGTGAAAGGGAGCTGGACGTCACGCTCGTTCGTCTTCGACGGTGAAGGACATCTCCCCCAGCCCGGTGATACCGGCCAGGACGGTGTCGCCCGCGTAGAGGAAGGTGGGCGGGTCGAGCTGGAAACCGCATCCGCCGGGGGTGCCGGTGCGGATCAGATCGCCGGGTTCGAGGTCCATCGTGGCGCTGACCGAGGCGATGAGCTCGGGGATCGGGACGAGCATCCGGCCGGCCAGGTCGTGCTGCCGCACCGTCCCGTTGACCCTGAGTTCGAGCCGGAGCTCCGCCGGCGTCGGCACCTCGTCGGCGGTGACCAGCCACGGCCCCAGGGGGCAGAACGTGGGAAACCCCTTGCCCCGCGCGATCTGGAGGCGCAACGGGTGGTCGAGTCCGGCGCCGAGGGCGACGTCCCGCGCGGTGATGTCGTTGGCCACGACGTAGCCCATGACGTGGTCGAGCGCCTTGACCGGCGGGATGCGCCGACCCGCCCGGCCGATCACCACCCCGAGTTCCACCTCGTAGTCGAGCATCGAGGTCTCCGGCGGCTTGATCACCGGATCGTACGGACCGGAGACACTGGTGGACGGCTTGAGGAAGACGACCGGCGGAAGCACCGCGTCGCCGGCGTCGACGCCGTCTCCGGTGTGGTGCGGGTAGTTGAACCCGATCGCGATGATCTTGCCCGGCCTCGGGACCGGCGCGGCGATCCGCACCCCGGCCGCCGGGAGCCGCTCCGGCGCATCGGCCAGTCCGGCCGCGACAAGTGGGCGCAGCGCGTCCCACCTCGCGATGACGTCGTTCATGCGGTGGGGTCGCCCGTTGTCCCGGCCCAGCAACGATTCCAGTGGGACGATGACGTCCCCGTCGACGAGCACACCGGGCCGCTCGGCCCCGGCGGGGCCGAAGTTCACAAGTCGCATCGCGGTTTTTCCTTGCCGGGGTTGGAAGACGGTGAACGCGGCCGGATCGCCGTCGTCACCACGCGGGAGGTTCGTCCTGGTGCGTGACGGCCGGGAAGTCCGCGGGGTGGTCCGACATCCACCGCGCCACCTCGTCCGGCGAGGCCGACCACACCCGGGGATCGGCGGCGAGCCGGTCGATCAGCTCCCCGATCACCGCGAGGCGTTCCGGGGTGTCCGTCCACGGCACGTGGAAGACGAACGAGGTACAGCCGCCGTCGCCGACGACCGCGTCGACCTGCCGGAGGTGGGCTTCGAGCAGCCCCTGCGGCCCGACCGGCGCACGGCCGGGAGGAACGCGCAGCGGGGCGAACCGATCGAAGTAGTAGCAGCCGTCGATGTTCTGCCAGGCGTAAGGGAGCAAGGGGACGCCATCGGCGAGGCCGTAGCGGTTCCCGGCGAAGGACAGGTGGTCGAATCCGGCGTCCAGGTACAGGCCGAGCGGGTGCTCGCCGAGGAGCCCGCCGGGCGGCCGTGCGCCGGCGAGCCGCAACCCCAGGGCGCGGTACGCGGCGAGCGTCTTCTCCATGGACGACGCGGCTTCGGCGGGCGACGCGCGGTACATGGGCTCGTTCCACCAGCCGTGCCAGCCCAACGAGTGTCCCGAGTGGACGATGGAGCGCAGCGCGTCGGGGTAGAGCTCGCAGTTCAGCGCCTCGACGTAGAAGGTGGTGGTGACCCCGCGTCCGGCGAGCAGTTCCAGGACGTTCGGCAGGTCGCGGAAGACGCTCGGATCGTTGCCGAGCGGGGTGTCCGGCGGCCGGATACCCGCCTGGATCTCCGCGGCCTCACCCAGGTGGTCGAACGTCACGCACACCGCGGCCCGACGGCCGTCCGGTCCCCAGACTCCTGTAGTGCTCATGATCCCTCCGTCGGGTCCCGGCCGGGTGTTCGCTCGGCTGCTCCCACGGTAGGCGGGAAGTCGCGACTTTTCCTCGTGGAAACAACGAAGACGATCCGCTTCGACCTGTCGGATCCACGATGGAATCGCTTCGGAAACCGAGCCCCGGAGCGGGCCCGGTCAGTCGCCGGTATCCGCAGGCGAGCGGTCGAGCGGGGCCGGGTCGCGTTCCAGGTCGGTGCTCAGCGCCTGGTAGACCGACGGGTGGCGGCGGCGCAGCCACCAGGCCACCGCCAGGCCCGCCGCCGCGACGAGCGGCAGCAGCCAGGGCAACCGGGCGATGACCGGGTTGTCCGAACCCGCCAGCGTGGGGAAGTTCGCGATCGCCAGCACCACGATGACGGCCAGGCCGAGCGCCCCCAGGCCGGGTGCGAGCACCGTCCGCGCGAACCGGCGGTCGCCGACCCTGCGGAAGTGGACCACGATCGCCACCGCCGCGAGGAACTGGAGGACGAGAATGCCGAGCGTGCCGAGACCGGTCATGCTCGCGGTCAGCGCGGTCACCGGATCGAGGCCGGCCAGCCGGAAGACCAGCGCGACCAGCGAGGCGAACAGCAACTGCACGATCGCGGCACGCCGCGGCACGCCGGTGCCCGGGTGGGTGCGGCCCAGCCGCCGCGGCAGCACGCCCACCCGGCCCAGCGCGTACAGGTAGCGGGTGGCCGAGTTGTGCAGCGCCAGCAGTGCGGCGAACAGGCTGACGACGAGCAGCAGAGTCATCACCTTGGTCAACGCGTCGCCCAGGTGTTCCCGCGCCACGGAGAAGACCAGGTCCCCGGTCGGCAGGTGCGCGAGGGCGACGTCCTGGGCCTGCGCGACGCCGATCGCGCTGACCACGGCCCAGGTGGTGAACGCGGCGAAGATCCCGATGAACCCGATCGCGAGGTAGGTCGCCCTCGGGATCGTCCGGTGCGGGTCTTTCGCCTCCTCGCCGAACAGCGCCGTGGCCTCGAACCCGATGAACGCGTTCGCGGCGAACAACAGCGCCAGCCCGCCCGCGCCCTGCGCCACCACCGAGGGGTCGAACACGGACAGCGAGAAGCCTTGCCGGACCAGCACGCTGATGTCCAGCAACAGCAGGATCGACACCTCCAGGACCAGGCAGACCGCGAGCACCCGGGCGCTGACGCCGATGCCCCGCCGGCCGAGCAGGAACACCAGCACCACCGACAGCGCGCTCCACACGATCCAGTCGAGGTCCGGCCCGAACACCTCCGCGATCCCGGTGGAGGTGAAGAACCCGCTGGTGCCGATCGCGCCGGCGACGAAGCAGTTGTAGCCCAGCATCGCGATGAACCCCGCGACCAGCCCGAATGCCCTGCCCAGCCCGCGCACGACGAACGCGTAGAAGCCACCGGCGTTGGTGAGGCTCTTCGACATCTGCGCGTAGCCCACCGCGAACAGCAACAACACGACCGTCGCCGCGATGAACGCCACGACCATGCCGCCGCCGTTGCCGAGCGCGATGCCGATGGCCGCGATCACCACCATCCCGGTCAACGGCGCGACCGCGGCCAGCACGAGGAAGACGATGCCGGGCACTCCGAGCACGTTGGGGGCCAGCGCCGTGTCGTCTGGAGACTCGCTGCTACTCATGGCCGGCAAGTATCCAACCGCCCACCGGGGCCGGCCTTGCCGTAGCGCGCACGCGTCTTGCTCCTACGCGACCAGAGCACGGCGCCCGCGAACCGCGCCTCGACAGGCGCGGAGCTCTCGTCACTAGCCCAGTTTCTTCCAGCCGGCGGGCCCGGCTCCGGTGACCTTCAACCACAGTTCCGAGGTGGTGCCGTTCTGGCGGAGGTATTGCGAGCCTTGCCGGGCGGCGACGGTGCCTTCCGGGTCGACGGCGCCGGTCAGGGTGCACTGCCCGCCGCGGTTCCCCGCGATGATCGGGAAGACGGCGTTCACCGCGGCGTGGTCGGTGGAGAACAGGTTGCCGCCGCGGTCGAAGTCGTTGCCTTGCACGATGGGGAACCGGTCGACCACGCCGCTGGACGCGTCGAAGGCGAGCACGTTCGTCGCGGTGCCGGTGAGGGAGCAGCCGGTGATCGCGATGTTGGTGAGGTTGTGGTTGAGGGCCGCGAAAGCGAAGCCGGCGGTCAGCCCGTCCGGCGACTCGATCGCCACACCGTCGAAGTGCAGGTTGGCCATGTCAAGCCGGCCGGGCCGGCACTTCACGCCGAACCGCGTGCCGGTCAGGACGTCCTCGATCCGGATCCGGGTGCCGCGCATCCGCAGGCCGGTCGTGTCCTGGAGGTTCACGTAGGCGAGGTCGGAGCCGGGCCCGACCCTGGTCGTCCAGGTGCCGCCGTCGATGTTGACCCGTTTCGGGCTGTTGTTGGTGTGCTGGATGAGCACCAGCGGCCCGGCGGGAGATCCCCCGTCGCGCACGATGTCGACGTTGCGGATCGCCAAGTCCTCGTTTTCCCTTGCGACATACAGCAGCGGCTGGTCCAGGCCGTCCGGGTGGGGGCCGCCGGAGTCGATGACGACGTTGTCCAGCGTGCAGCCTCGGGTGCTCAGCAACCGCAGCTGCCCACGCTTGATCCGCACGTTCACCATGCGCGAGTGGGACAGGAACGTCGTCACATGGCTTTCCTTGTGCTCGAAGCCGCCGAAACTGGCCGCGACGAAGGTGTCGCCCTCGGAGTTGTCGATCGTCCCGTTGGTGATCGTGATGTTGTCCAGCGCGCCGTCCGAGGTCGGTTCCATGTCCAGTGGGGAGTTCTTCGGCCCGACGATGTGGAAGTCGCTCAGCAGCGCGTCACGGATCCCTTTCTGGAACGACACCCCGCTGCGGCAACGCCCCGGTGCCGCCGGGTGTTTGTCGAGCCGCATGGTGATGCGCTGGATGGTCAGGTTGCGCAGGGAGCTGGGGGTAGCGTCCTGTATCCCACCGGCGAGCCGGATCGCGTCCCCGACGCAGGTGCCGAAGAAGACGTCCCGGATCTCCACATCCGTGACGTCGGCGCCGGTCGCGTTGACCTCGATCTGATGGTTCTGTAGCCCCACCGTGTCGACGTTGGACACCTTGGGCCCGTGCTCGATGGAAAAGTCGCACAGCGTGATCCGGGTCGGCCCATCGGCCACCAGGATGATCTGGCTCAGCCCGCCACTCTGCGAACCGGTCATCACGATCCGGGTCAGCTCCGCCCCGCGTCCGCTCAACGCGAGCCGCTGCTTGTCGCCGAGGATGCGGATCGCAGCGAACCGGTGCAGCCCGGTGACCACCGGGTCACGCATCACGAAGACGGCACCCGCCGGCAGCACCAGCCGCGCACCGGACGGATGATCGGAGATCGCCTGATTGATCGCACGCGTGTTGGCCAGAGCCGTCACCTCGTCATCGACATCGGCGACCACCCCGTACGGCGCGGCACCAAGATCGATGCCGCCACCGTCCGCCGGCGCGACCGGTGGCTGCGCACCGACGGCCGAGGCCGCGCCATCGACGACCATGGCCGTACCCACCGCGCCGGCTCCACCCGCCAACAGCAACCGTCGACTCAAAGCTCTCATCACAAACCTCCCTTGGAGACCCGAACGAGGGTTGTATCGCCACCCGGCCGCCAACCGGCAGCGAAACGGTATTCAAGAACCTTCCTGGACTTGGAAGATCTCGTCCGCGAGACACAGTGGAAGATCAGTCGTGTGCGTGTGCGGTGGGCGATGGGGGTCGTCCCCAGATCAGTCAACGGCCACCGTCCGGCTCCGGAGAGCGAGGTCACGGCGCGGGGGCGGCGATGAAGACGTGCCGCATCTCCCGATGCGGTCGGACCGGGTGATCAACTCGTCTCCGGAAACCAGCAAGCGCGGAGGAGTACGGGCCCGACCGACTCCGGACGGGGTGCCGGTGAAGATCAGGTCACCCGGGAACAGCGGGACGCGCGACGAGGTGTAGCCGATCAGCTCCGGGATCGAGAAGATCATCTCCTTGGCTGTCGCGCTTTGGACGACGTCTCCGTTCAACAAGCAGTCCAGGGTGATGTCCCCCGGGTCTGCCCACTCGTCGGGCGTGACCAGGACCGGGCCCGTGGGACCGAATCCCGGCCGCGACTTCGCGACGCTCAGGCTGCCGCCCGCAGGTGGCGTCGACTGGAGATCGCGATCGGAGATGTCCTGCCCGAGCGGCTGTGCCGGCCGCGCTCCTGCCACAGACCATGGAGGAGTATTACGCCCGGCGGCGGGAGACCCTGGACCAGCTCACAGGAGCTGTCCGATGACGCGTGTGTACGACCGCAGCCCGCCCGATATGAGGCCATGGCGGCGGTCCTTTCCGATGCGGATGGCAATGGTCGGTGATCTATCACACGGACCCGCGGAGCGTCGTTCAGCGGAGTTCCTCGACCAGCCCGATGATGACGCCGGCGGGGCCGCGGACGTAGCAGTACCGGCAGTAGTCCTCGTACTGTGCCGGCTCGCCCACGAGCTCGGCGCCGTGGCCGCGCAGCCGGTCGAGGACATCATCGACCGCGTCCACGACGAACGTGAGCCGAGGGATGCCCGGGGTGTTCACCGGCTCCCACGGCGCACTGCCGGTGGCCACCGGCCGATGGAACGTCGACAGCTCGACCCGGCTCCGGCCGTCCGGGGTCCGCATGACGGCAATGTCCGATCGCACGCCCTCCAGCCCGACGAGCTGGTCCACCCAGGCACCCTCGACCGTGGTCTCGCCCTCCAACTCCAGGCCCAGTTCGACGAAGAACGCGATCGCCGCCGCGAGATCCTCCACCACGAAGCCGACGTGATCCATCCGGCGAATCGTCATGACCTCCTCCTGTGTCGCACGGCCCCTCGTGGCCGCTCGTGCCCCGGGGACGGAGCCGGCGTCACGTTCTCGACATCATCGGCCATCTTTTTCCGGCACCGCCCCGGCCGACAACGTACAGCGCCCTGCTCGGCGCCGCCTGCGCCGGCTCGATCCTGCGCGGCGACGTCGCCGAGGCACGGGGCCTGGAGTTCTTCCAGCAGCACTACCGCCGTTCCTACGAACGCTTCCTCTCCCTGGTCTCCCTGATGTACCAGCAGTACCGGGGCAAGGGAGACCTACTTCTGGCTGGCCCAGCGGCTCACCCGGGAGGGCGCGCGCCGCAGCCTGCCGCAGTGGGCCTTCACCAAGATCATCTCCGGACTCAGCGACCTCCAGGACGCCGGTCACCGGTCCGCCGCCGACTCCCCCGCCGACCACCTGCCCCCGACACCGCACAGCGTCCGAGACGACGCTCCCCTGCCCGTGCCGCCGGACGCCGTCCAGGACATCACCTCCGGCCTCCGACTCGTGGTCAGCCCCCGACTCGGCCTGGCACCGATCCCGACGTCCACTCCGTCCATCCGCTGAGGAGCCGGTCGCCCACACCGGTGGCGACCGGCACACCCCCAGGCCGGAATCGCCGTCGTGACGATCACCGCCGATCCCTTGCCGGTCGAGTGCTTCCCATGTCTTCGGATCCTGCCGACGCAGACGTCCGCGAACGCGGCACGGAACACTCGCGTGGTCGGTGCCGCCACTGCGGTCCGGTGCCCTTGCCGACTTCCCGGGTGGCGATGTCCTCCAGGCACAGCTCCAGCGTCGACGCCAACTCGCCCACCTGCGGCGCCTCCACCATGGTGAAATGGCTTCCGGGTGAGGTGCGCACGATCAGGTCGGGCACCGCATCCCGCCAGCGGATCTCGTCGTCCACCGGTTCGTCCCCAGCCCTGACGTAGACGACGGGTCGGGGCTGGGGACCGGGGCTGATGCGGTGGCGGCGCAGTGCGTCCAGGTGCGCCGCGATCAGGTCGGCCTGGTCGCTTGAGTCGCCCGCGGGAGCCCGGGTGTAGTCCGCGGTGGGTGCGGGCCATGGGCTGTCGAGCAGGGCCGTCAGCACCGGGGCTCGTCCGGCGTCGGCGAGCAAGCGTGCCATCTCGAACGCCACGACTCCGCCGAACGACCACCCCGCGAGCCAGAACGGCGTGTCCTCCGCGTGGGTTTCGAGGAGTTCGCGGACATAGGCTCGCGCCATCTTCGTGATGTCCGGTGGGCGTTGCCCGGCTCCGGAGGTGCCCGTGGCGGCGAACGCCCACACCGCCGAACGGGGAGCGAGCCGTGCCGCAAGCTCCCGGTAGGCGATCGTGGTGCCGCCGATGGGGTGCACGACGTACAGCGGAGGGCCTGCGGGTGGTTGCTGTGCGCGGACCGGGATTCGGTGCAGGTGCCGTGTGGAGGCGTTCCGCTCGATGGACGCGAGCCTGGCGCGCAACCCGCCGAGGGTGGGTGCGGTGAGGATGTCCTGCGGAGTGGCCGACAGACCCGTTTCCCGTCGGATGGCCGATGCCAGTTGCAGCGCCAGCAGGGAATCCCCGCCGAGTTCGAAGAAGTCGGCGTCCTCCGAGGACGGCCGGGTGCCCAGGACTCGGGTCCACAGCGCGCACAGGCTGTCCTCGTCGGCCCTTGCCTCGTCGTCCCGGGGTGGGCGCGGTCGCATCGCCACGCCGTCCGCCGCGCCGGCGAGCCAGTGGCGGGTACGGGCGAACGGGTAGGTCGGCAGCCGGGCGTACGGGCCGCGGTGCACGTCGACAGCGGCGAGATCGATCGGCACACCCGCCTGCCAGAGCCGTCCGGCGGTCGCGAGGAGGTGTTCGGGTGCGGTCCGGGACGATCTGGTTCCGCCCAGGGCTGCCAACCCGTCGACGTCGGCGGAGATGCCCGGGTGTTGTGCGGCCCAGCCGCACAGGGTCCGTTCCGGCCCGATCTCGACGAGCACGTCCGGCTTCGCGGCACCCAGTGCGGCCAGGTCGGCGTCCATGAGCACCGGGTCGCGGAACTGCCGTACCCAGTAGTCCGGGTCGCCGGCCTCTTCCGGGGTGATCCAGGTTCCGGTGACGTTGGACGGCCAGGGTGTGGTGGGGCTGCGCAGTGGGGTGGCGGCGAGCACGGCCCGCCACTCCGGCAGGACCTGGTCGAGCGCGCGGGAGTGCAGGGCCCGGTTGACCGCGACCAGGCGGTGGTCGATGCCGTCACGGGTGAGGAGCCCCGCGAGGCGTTCGATCTCGTCGACCGGCCCGGTCAGCACCGACCTGTCCGGGCCGATCTCGGCCGCCACCGTTGTCGCGGGTGGCAGCAGCGGGCGTACCCGGTCGGCGGGGAGGGCGACCGACAGCATGCGGCCGGCCGGCGTGCGGTCCATCAACGTGCCGCGGGCGAGGGCGACCCGGGTGCCGTGTTCGAGGTCGGTGACGCCGGCGACGCACGCGGCCACCCACTCGCCGAGGCTGTGGCCGAGCAGGTAGTCGGGGGTGACGCCCCAGGACCGCAGCACCGCGGCGACCGCCATCTCGGCGGCGAACAGGGTCGGCACGACGATCGTCATGCGCATGGCCGACAGGTCGTCGGTGTCGGCATCGCGCCAGGCCACCGCGATGTCCTCGCCGATCGCGTCGCGGACGACCTCCCGGCAGCGGTCGAAGGTCCCGGTGAAGACGGCGTCACGTCCGTACAGGTCCATCGCCCGGCCCACCCGGACACCGAGGCCGGTGCACAGGTACCCGACGCGCGGTGCGGTCGGTGGCGTCTCGGACATCCCGGTCGCTCCGGACAACGCGTTGCGGGCCTCGTCGTGGTCCCGGACGACCGCACTCCACCGGTACGGGTGTTCGGCGCGTCCTGTCGACAGGGTGGTGGCCAGGGAGCACAGCGGCACCTCGTCCACCACGGTGCCGAGTGCCGAGGTCAAGCCCTCCACACCGGACCGGGACCTGGCCGAGACGACGATGAGGCGCGGACCGGTGTCCTCGCACGCGGCCCCGGGTCGTGGGGGCTCCTCCAGGACTACGTGGGCGTTCGTCCCGCCCATGCCGAACGAGCTGACGCCGGCCCGGCGCGGACCGGTGTCGGAGTGCCACTCCTCGGCGCGGTCGGGCAGGCGGAACGGGTGTCCGGCCCGGTCGAGTTCCGCGCTGACCGGGTCGGCGTGCAACGCCGGGGGGATCACGCGGTGCCGCAGCGCCAGCGCGCACTTGATCAGGCCCGCGATTCCGGCTCCGACGTCGAGGTGGCCGATGTTGGCCTTGATCGACCCCAGCGCGCACCCGCCTGGCAGCGCGCCCTTCAACGCGCGGGACGCCCCGGCGATCTCGACCACGTCGCCGAGTTCGGTCCCCGTTCCGTGGGCTTCCAGGTATCCGATGGCGGACGGGTCCACTCCGCCGTCACGCAGCGCCGCTTCGATGACCTCCGCCTGCCCGGCGATCGAGGGCGCCGTGTACGAGAGCTTCACGTTGCCGTCGTTGTTGACCGCCGAGCCGCGGATCACCGCGTGGATCGGAATACCCCGTCGGACGGCTTCGGCGAGGGGCATGAGCAGCACCATCCCGCCGCCGCTGCCCGGCACGGTGCCCCGGGCGCGGGCGGAGAAGGGACGGCAGTGGCCGTCGGGGGACAGGATTCCGCCGGCGTGGTGGAGGTAGCCGATCCGCTGGGGCACCCGGATCGAACACCCGCCGGCCAGTGCCGCCTCGCAGTCCCCGACCTGGATGCTGCGCACCGCCAGGTGCACGGCGACCAGCGACGTGGAGCAGGCGGTCTGAACGGTGAGCGCGGGGCCGCGCAGGTCGAGCCGGTGCGCGATCCGGGTGGCCGCGAAGTCCTTGTCCCACGCGATGGTGCGCGAGATGTCCTCCGGCCGGTCGAGGCTGGGCGTGTAGGGCGTCGAATCCAGTTGGTGGTACGCGGACGTCCCGACTCCGGCGAAGACGCCGATCCGGCCGGCGAAGCGGCCCGGCACGCAGGCCGCGTCCTCCAACGCGGACCACGCGCACTCCAACAGCATCCGGTGTTGGGGGTCGATCAAGCGGGCCTCACCCGCCCCGATGCCGAAGAAGTCGGCGTCGAACGCGGCGACGTCGTCCAGGAGACCGGCGGCCGGCACGTACCCGGGCGCGTCGAGGACGTCGGCCGATTCGTGGTCGTCGGGCGCGATCCGGCTGATGGTCTCCGCACCCGCGCGCACCACGTGCCACAGCTCGTCGGGGTCGGCGGCTCCGGGGAACCGCCCCGCCATGCCGACGACGGCGATCGGCGTGCGGGGGGTGTGCCCGGCCTCGGCCCGGCGCGCGGGCATCACACCCCCTCCGCTCTGGCGGCGACCGGCGACCGCCGCAGAAACCCGGCGAGTGCGGACGGGGTGGGGTGCGCCATGAGGTCCAACACCTCCACGCTCTCGTGTCCCCGGGCGCGCAGCCGGGCGCGGAAGGACAGCAGGAGCAGCGAATTGCCCCCGGACGCGAGGAAACCCTCGTCGGGCCCGATGTCGGCATCCGCGACCTGGTTCCAGAGGTCCTGGATCTCGGCGCACAGGTCGTTCGGGGCGGGTGCGGCGACGGGTTCCCGCACCGCGCCGAACGGTTCGGGCAGCCGCGCGCGATCGAGCTTGCCGTTGGAGAGCATGGGGATCTCCGCCAGCAGGACGACGGCGTCGGGGACCATGTAGCCGGGCACCCTGGTGGCCAGGTCGTCCCGCACCCGGCGGCGGGTCGTCCCCGGCTCGACCAGCACCCAGGCGACGAGCACCGCGCTGCCGTCCACCGGGTGCGGGCGCAGGTCGGCCAGCGCGAACCGGGTGTGCGGTTCGGCGAGGAACGCGGCCTCGACGTCGCCGAGTTCGACGCGGTTGCCGCGTACCTTCACCTGCCGGTCGCCGCGTCCGAGGAACTCGATCGCCCCGTCCGGGCGTCGGCGGACGAGGTCACCGGTGCGGTAGAGCGGTCCGTCCGGTCCCGCGACGAACTTCTCGGCGGTGAGCTCCGCGCGCCGGTGGTAGCCCCGGGCCAGTTGCGGGCCGCCGAGCAGGAGTTCGCCCGCCGTGCCGGCTTCGACGGGGTCCAGCGACCCGGGGTGGACGATCCGCACGGTCGTCCTGCCCGCCGGCGTGCCGATGGGCACCCGCTCGCCCTCGGCGTCCGCCGGCTCGCACCGGTGCCACAGGGTCAGAATCGTGGCCTCGGTCGGGCCGTAGACGTTGACGACCTCAGCCTGCGGCCACGTCTCCGCCAGCCGGCGCAACAGGGCCGGCTCGAACTGCTCGCCCACCACGAAGACCCGTCGCACGGTGCGGCACGAGGTCGCCGCCGGTTCGGCGAGCAGCGCCGACAGGTGGCTGGGCACCATGAACAGATCGGTGGCGCGGAGAGCCCGGATCCCGTCGACGAGGAGGTGGGTGTCGTGCCGGGCGTTCACGTCCGGGATCACCAGCTCCGCTCCGCAGACCAAGGGCCAGAACAACTCCCCGATCGACACGTCGAACGTGGCCGCCGTCTTCACGATCACCCGCGAGTCCGGCGCGAACGGGAAGTCGGCGCACATCCAGTCGAGGAACTCCGCGAGGGCGGCGTGCGTGATGATCACACCCTTGGGAGTTCCGGTCGACCCGGACGTGTACATGACGTAGGCGGTGTCGGACGGCCCCGCCGGACGTGGCGGCGCCCACCCCGCCGCGTCGAGGTCGACGTCCAGGTCCAGCGGCACGCTGCCGAGCGCTTCGACGGTCCTCCTGTGTAGCGGGTCGGTCACGACGAGTCGCGGCTCGGCGTCGTCCACCACGGCTTTGAGCCTGCGCACGGGAGCCGCGGGGTCCAAGGGCAGGTAGCCGCCGCCCGCCCGGAGCACGGCCAGAGCCGACACCACCAGGTCGACACCCAGTTCCAGGTGGACGCCGACCAGGTCGCCGGGCCCGGTTCCGGAAGCCGCCAGCGCGCCCGCCAGCTGGTCCACGCGGTCGGCGAGAGCGCGGTAGCTCACCGTCGTGCCGTCTGCACCGCGCAGCGCCACCGCATCGGGTGTGCGCGCGGAGTGGCGGGCCACCGCGTCCAGGACCGGCGGAACCCACTGTCGTGCAACGGAGTCGATCGCATCGGGGGATTGCGTTCGCATCGGACCTCGCTCGGGTTTCGAGGAACACCTCCAGGGAACCCGACGAATGGTCGCACCGCCCGACCACTGTGGACAGCCGCTGTTCCGATTTGCGGAACGGGAAGGCGACGGCACCGGCGACGCGCGCCATGCTGGAGCCGCTCGTCCGGGGACGGGCGGGCCGGAGTCCTGCTGCCAGGAGGTTGCGATCATGGTCGAGGTGTCCATTCTGGATGGTGTTCCCGAAACGGTCCCGTTGTCCGCCAAGGTGTTGGCCTCCTACCGGCGGCCGATCGACGGTGCCGGCAACGATCTGGTCCGGCTGGTGCGCTCGGGAGCGGCGACCCCGCTGCACTGGACCAGGTTCCTCCACTTCCTCGATCTCACCCTGGATTCCCAGGTGGTGGGTTACGGGGTGGGCGTGACCCGCTTCCCGGTGGCACCGGTCGCCTGGCCCTTCCTGGACTTCGCGACGTTCAAGCTCAACGCGCGCGGCGTGCTGCGCGCCGCGTCCGACCGGATCGAGGACCTGCACCCGGCGGCGGCGGACGTCGGAGTGCCGCCCGCCGCCGCCTACCGCTACGGGTGGTACTTCCTGTGGCTCGGCTCGGTCACCCCGATGTCGGTCGCCGGACTCGGCATGTACGTGGCGCTGTTGGACTGGCACCGCTTCTGCGTCGAGATGCTCGCCGCGATCGACGGGCACCAGCCCGGTCAGCCCGAGGAGTTCCGGCGGGTGTTCAGCCGCTTCGGGCAGCGGCCCGAGGCCCTCGACCGCTGTCTGGTCCTGGCCGAACGCGGGCTGGAGGGCGGCGAGGACCCCGAACCCGCCGTGCGGGCCATGGACCTCGCGGGCGAGGTCATCACCGACTTCCTCCGCGAGTGCGCGAAGTGACGCCGACGGCGTGGCACCCGGTGCACCGGGTATTCGAGCGGTGGGCGGCCGACGACGCCGACCGGCCCGCCGTGGTCGACCTGTCGACGGGCCGGGTGGTGACGACCTACGGTGCCCTCAACGCCGACGCCAACCGACTGGCCCGCCGGCTGCGACGACACGGCGCGGCACCGGGGGCGTTCGTCGGCGTCCTGGCCGAACGCGGGGCGCGGCTGATCACCGCCCTGCTGGCCGTCGTCAAGTCCGGCGCGGCCTACGTCCCGCTCGATCCGCGGTACCCGGACGCCAGGCTCGAACACATCGTGCGGGACTGCTCACCGGCGGTGGTCGTCGGTGACCGGGGCTCCCGCGACACCATCCTTTCCGGACGGACGACGTTCCTCGACATCGACCCGGGCGGCGACGAGCCGGACGAGGACCTGCCCGACACCCCGGGGCCGGACGACCCGATGTACGTCATCCACACCTCGGGTTCCACCGGTTCGCCGAAGGGCGTGGTCGTCCCGCACGGCTGCGTGGCACGCCTGTTCACCACGGCCGGTCCGCCGCTGGGCCTGGGCGCGGACGACGTCTGGACCGGCCTGCACTCCTTCGCCTTCGACTTCTCGGTGTGGGAGACCTGGGGGGCGCTCGCCCACGGCGGTCGACTGGTGGTCGTCCCGTACGAGACCGCGCACGACGTGGAAGCACTGTGGGAACTGGTGGTCGCGGAGGGCGTCACCGTCCTGAACCAGACACCGTCGGCGTTCCGCAGGCTGATGCCCGTGGCGTTGCGCTCCGGCGGCCCGCCCGGACGCCTGCGGCTGATCGTGTTCGGTGGCGAGAAACTGGTCCCGGCGCTCCTCGCGCCGTGGTTGTCCGCACACGGCGACCGGTGCCCTCGGCTGGTCAACATGTACGGCATCACCGAGACCACCGTGCACGTCACCGCGCGCCGCATCCTGACCCGGGACGCCCGTCGGACCGACAGCCCCATCGGGCTGCCCCTCGACGATCTCAGGGTGCACGTGCTCGACCGTGACCGCAAGCCCACCCCGCCCGGGACGACGGGCGAGATGTACGTCGCCGGACCGGGGGTCGCCCGGGGGTACCTCAACCAGCCGCGCCTGACCTCCGAACGGTTCCTGGCCGAACCGGGTGGCCCGCCCGGCAGTCGCATGTACCGCACCGGCGACCTCGCCTCGTGGAGCGACGACGGTGAACTGCTGTTCCAGGGCCGCGCCGACCGCCAGGTACAGGTGCGGGGGTTCCGGGTGGAGCCGGGAGAGGTGGAGGCGGCCGTCGCGGCGGTGCCCGGCGTGGAGCAGGTCGCCGTCGTCCCGCACTCGGGCCCGGACGAGGAGGTCGAACTCGTGGCCTACGTCGTCGGTGCCGCGACACCGGCGGGCATCCGTTCGGCGCTGGTCGGCATGGTTCCCCGACACCTCGTGCCGTCCGTCGTGATGCCGGTGCCGGACCTGCCGCTCACCGCGCACGGCAAGCTGGACACCGACGCGCTGCCCACGCCACGCGGGCAGGAGACGCCGTCGACCGAGGCCGGGTTGGCCGAGCTGTGGGCGGCGGTGCTCGGGGTGGCCGACGTCGACCCGGACGACGACTTCTTCGCACTCGGCGGCGACTCGCTGCGGGCCGAGCAACTGGTGGCCGCGTTGCGGGGCAACGGACTGTGGCTCGACGTCGCCTCGGTGTACCGGAGCCCGACGCTGCGGGAGATCGCCGCGGTGGTCCGCCCGACGGCGGACCCGGACCACGACGCGGAGCCCGACCCGGGCGACGGGCTGCCCCTCTCCGCTCGTCAGACGGGAATCCTGTTCGACTGCGAGATCAGCCCCCGGCGGTCGTTGTACCGGGTCCTGGCGGCGGTCCACCTGCCCGCGCCGTTCGACAGGAACGCGCTTCGCGCCGCGCTGGACGCGCTCGCCGCCCGCCACGACGTGCTGCGGACCTGTTTCGACCTCGACGGCGTCGATGGTCCGGTGCACCGCGTCCGCGACACAGTGGTCATCCCGCTGACCGTCACCGCGTCACCGCAGGCCGCTCTCGGTATCGCCGAGTGGGACGCCTTCCGGAAGGCGTGGTCGACCGCCGTCGATCCCGGAGTCGCCCCGCTGCTGCACTGCCACGTCCTGCTCCACCAGGACGGCAGCTGGCACTTGGCGCTCGTCGTCCACCACGCGCTGCTCGACGGGTGGAGCCTCGCGCTCCTCGCCGCGGACCTGCTCGCCGCCTACGACACCCCGCACGGCGCGGACCCACCGATCCGGGCACAACACGGCACCCGGCACCAAGTGCTCGCGGAGAACGCCGCTCGCGCGAACCCCGAAGAACGCGCGTTCTGGACACGGCACACCGCCGGGCCGCGCACCCGAGCCCTGCCGTGGCAGACACCCGGCCCCGGTGGACCGGCCATGGCTCGAACGGTGATTCCGCCGGGCTCGACGGCGCGGATCGCCAGGCTGGCGCGGGCGCTGGGCGTGCCGGTGAAGACCGTCTGCGCCGCAGCCCACCTGCGGGCGATCGCAACCCTCACCGGCGATCCCGCGCCGGTCGTCGGGCTCGCGGTCTCGGTGCGGCCGGAGACGATCGGTTCGGACCTGATCCCCGGGATGTTCGTCAACCTCCTGCCCCTCACGGTCGACCCGGAGCGGTCGACGGCGTGGCCGGAGCTGGTCCGGGAGGTGTTCCGGCAGGAGACGCGGATGCTCCCCCACCGCTGGGTGCCGACCGCGGACCTCGTGAGCCGGCACGGAGGTCGACTGTTCGACAACGTCTTCACCTACACCGACTTCCGGACGTTGCGGGACCACGGAGCACCCGGCCGACGCGTGCTGTCCGAGTGGGTGTTCCTCAACGAGACGGACTTCCCGTCCTATGTGGAGATGCAGTCCGGCCCGACCGGCGACAGCCTCACCGTGACCGTCCAGGTCGGCCAGGCCAGGCCCCCGGGAGGCCCGGGCCCGAACGAGCTCCTCGGGTTGATCACGGAGTCCATCGAGGCGCTGTGCTCGTCGGCCGAGGTCGTCACAGCCACGCACCGGGGATGGAGACGGTGACGTGCCGACGAAGCGCGAGCCGCGCGTGGCGGCTCGCCAGCCGCAGCAGCTCGTACGCGCACGACTCGTTGAACCGGTCCCGGTAGCCACCGAGGCTCAGCGCGGCGATGGGTCGGTCGGTGCCGGCGAACACCGGCACCGCCATCACCGTGATGTCCATGCCGTCACCTCGATCGCCCACCGCCACACCGCGCCGCCGGACCTCCGACAGCTCCGCGTGCAGCGCCGGAGGCACTGCGGGCGTGCCGCGTCCAGGTCTGGCAAGGGTGCCGAACCGGACCGCCAGGTCCGAGTCGAACGCCAACAGCACCTTGCCCTCGGCGCTGGTGTGCAACGTCGAGCCTTCCTCGATCCGCTGGACCAGCCCGGTGTACTGGCACCCGTACACCATGTCCACGAACTGCACGGTCCACTCGCCCGCGACGCCGATCGCCACGAAGTAGTGCGTCTTCTCGTGGAGCGCGGCCAACAACGGCTTGACCGCACGGCGCAGGTGCTTGTGCCCGTCACCGCAGGACGCCGCCAGCAGCCTGGCCCCCTTGCCGAGGTGGTAGCGATCGCCGTCCTTGCCCACCATGTCGTAGTGGTGGAGTTCCGCCAGCAGCCGATGAACCGTGCTCTTCGGCAGGCCGGTCGACCGCGCGATGTCGGACAAGGTCGCCGGACCCGCGGCTTCCCCGACGCACCGGAGGACTGTGAACACCCGACCCACCGGCCGGTCCGGACGAGGCTTCGGCCCCTCGATCGCACGCCGGTGACCGTTCATTGGAAAAAGCCCCTTTCCATGACATTGTTTTCAATGTGCGGCTGCCGCGCCCGACGCCACAGGGGGACCAGGTGGCATCATACCCGCCGGCGGCGGCCGACAAACTCCCGATCATTGGGAATCACCCAATCGTTGACAGGAAACACCATTCGCACAGCCGCGTCGAAGCACGGGCGAAAAAGACTCGACCGCACACCCGGCACCATCCAGTGACCAAAAAACGGAAAATGAACATGATTCGTCAAGACCTCTCGCCTGCGACCCGATGAATCAAAACAAGGTTCCCAAAAACTGGTCGAGCACGCGGCGGACCGGGTCGACACGGGCAGCCTCCACGGACCAGCCCACGCCGGTCGGGCCCGTGGCCGCCCTCATGCACGGTGCCGCGCACGAGGGTCGCCGTGCTACACGACGGGAGTGCACAACTGTGGAAACCTACAGCCGAATGCGTTCATGAACTGAACCGGAATCGGGGTGCACTCTGAGCGGACCGAACCACGAGGAGGTACCCGTGTCCTGGCGCATCGGATCCCGGATCTTCGCAGCCCTCGCCACGCCGGCGCTGGTCGTCTTCGGCGTCACCCTGGCCGCCAACGCCGGACAGACCGCCCCCAAGCTGCTGTACTGCGTCGTCGACGCCGACGGCACGATAGTCCCTCAGCAAAGCTCCGGCTGCGTCGGCTCGGCGACCCTGGGCCCGGGCGACTACGAGGTGTACTTCAACGCAGACATCGCCGGCGGTGCGTATGCGGCCACCATCGGTCTGCCCGGCAGCGTGGGGTCGTCGCCGTCTGGCGAGATCACGGTAGTCGGCCGGACAGGAAGCACCAACGGTCTGTTCCTGAAGACCTACGACTCGGTCGGTGGCCCAGCGGCCCGCGCGTTCCACGTGCACGTGGCGTTCACACCCTAGTGGCGTGTCACAGAGGGTTGACCCGGTAGTCGATCGGTTGGGGTGGCCGGCCAGGCTGGTCCCGCATGTCGAGTGCGGGAGGTGGCCGTTGCTCGTCGTCCGAGCGCGGTCGTGAGGCCGTTGTCGATGGATGAAGGCCGGAAGCTTCAGCGGATCACCAGGACCTCGAAGGACCCGGTGCGGCTGCGCCGGGCAATCGTGGTCCTGGTGTCCGGTCAGGGCCGGGCGGTCCGGGACATCACCTTGTTGATGCAGGTCGGCGAGGACTGCGTGCGTGACGTGATCCGCGCGTTCAACGAGCGGGGGTTCGCGACGCCGGCCCCAAAATGGAGCGGCGGGCGGAGTCGGACGATCGGTGAGGCGATCCGTGAACGGATCCGCCTGATCGCCCGGACCTCGCCCGCCGACTGGGGTCTCACCCGTTCTCCACCTGGTCGCTCGCGAAGCTGCGCGACCACCTTGTGCCTGCCGGGAAACCATTCGTACAGGTCACAGGAGTCTGTAGAGACAGTGCACGGAAGCGGTCATGTACCCGCACTGTGATCGATCGGCACGGCACGATGGTCGGCCATGTTGCTCCGACTGGCCTACCTGGGTGTGACCAGCGCGTTCGCGTTGCTGCGCCTGCTGCCCATGAGCGACCCGGACGAGGCCGTGGAGATCCTTGCGCTACGGCACCAAGTCAGCGTCCTGGAACGTCAACTGGGCCACGCCCGTCCACGGTTCTCCCCCACCGACAGGGCGTTTCTCGCGGCGCTGCTGCACCGAGTGCCGATGAAGGCGCCCGAGCAGGATGTCGAGGCACTCGACCGGGTACACACCGCACTGGCCGCCCGGGACCTGTTGCCCGCCGAGCACCTGGTGGACACCGGATATCCGACCCCGCAGGCCATTCACAATGCCGCGGCCGTCCACGGGATCGGCATGGTCGGGCCGGTCCGGGAAGACCCTCGCGCCAAAGAGCATCCCGGCTTCACCAAGGACGACTTCACCATCGACTGGGAGACGTGCAGGCTCCGTCGCCGATGACCTGCATCCGGGGGTCGACAGCGCCTTCGTCGACGACCTGGCTTGGACCACGGCGGTCCGAGCCCGGCCCGACGCGACTTGGCGCGTCGTCGACGAGGCCGACCACTACGTCCCCGAAGAGACCCCGCCCGTCGGTCCCACGGGTCCTCCCCTTGCCGGAGGGCTCGTGCTCACGTCCGCTGGTCGGCCGCCATGCGCTCACGGAGGCTGCGCGGCCTCATGTCGGTCCACACCTCGTCGACGTAGGCCACGCAGTCCTCCTTGCTCCCCTCGGTCCCGGTGCGGTGCCAGCCGGCGGGCACGTCCTGATCGGTCGGCCACAAGGAATACTGCTCCTCGTCGTTGATCAGGACCTGGTACCTGATGTCCTCGTCCATGTCGTCATCGTCCTTTCGTGGCTTCCGGTTCGGATTCGTCCGCCGCGACCGTTTCGTCGCGGGGGAAAGAGCGCATGGTGCGGCTGAGGGTCGTGATCACCGCGATCACCGCGATGGCCGCGGCGATCAGGAGGACCGCGTGAACGCCCGACACCGCCTGCACCAGCAGGCCGCCGAACGCCGGGCCGGCCGCGGCCGACATGCCCGAGATCATCCCCATCACCCCGGCCAGCCTGCCGCGCAACCGATCGGGCGTCAGCAGCAGCTGGTAGGTGCTGATCGTCGTGTTCGCGGTCGGCGGCAGCAGTGCCATCGCGAAGAACAGCACGCCCATCAGCAAGCCCTGGTCGATGAACACGGCCAACGGGGTGAGTACGGCCAACGCCCAGAACACCCCGATGATCGACAGGTACGGGCTCAGCATCCGATACAGGTACGGTGCCAGCAGCGCGCCGACGATCCCGCCCACCCCGAGCATCGCGGCCATCACACCGATCTCGCCCGGCGCGGCTCCCCTGGCGCTGGCCAGCACGATGATCACGATGTAGTAGGCGCTGAAGAAGAAGTTGAGGCTCACCGCGCACAGCACGGTCACCCGCACGTGGCGCTGCCGCCAGACCCACCGCAGGCCCTCGTCCATCTCCTTTCCCAGGCGGCGGCCCGGTTGGCGTTCGACGGCGGTGTGCGGCACGCGGACGAACGCCAAAGCCACGAACGACACAGTGTGGGTCAGCACGTTGAACGCGAACGGCACCAGTCTGCCGACCGCGAAGAGGAAGCCGCCCAACGCCGTGCCCGACAACTGACCCACCGAACCGCGGGCCGCGTTCATCGCCAGTGCCGTCGACAGTTGCTCCTGCGGCACGATCCGGACCAGTGCCGCGCTTTCCGCCGGTCCGAACAGCGCGTTGCACACGCCCATCAGCGCCGCGACCACCACCATGTGCGGCACGCTCACCACGTCCAGCCACAACGCGAAGACGAGACTCGCCACCGCCAGCGCCTGGCCTGCCTCGGCCGCGAGCATGATCCTCTTGCGGTTCCAGCGATCGACCAGCGCACCGCCGGGGAGTCCCACCAGGACCTGGGCGGTCGCCTCGACGCCCAGCACCAGCCCGGTCAGCGCGGGCGACCCGGTTTCCACGAGCACCAGCAGCGGAAAGGCGATCATCGACGCGCTGAACCCGGCACCCGACAACGCCTGGCTGATCCACAGCAGCCGGTAGCCGCGGTTGCGGGACAGCGGCACGGTCATGGCGGCTCAGCCCTTCCCACAGTCCCGGGCGATCCGCCGGAGAGCGTCGGCGAAGTCACCGGCGACACGCTCCACAGTGGACCGGTCGTGCAGATCGGGTTGGTAGATCCAGGAGAACACCAGCTCACCGCCTTGGACGGCACCCAGGACCTCGACCAGGTGACCATTGCGCTCGGCGGGGTCGTGGTCCTGGCCCAGGGACGAGTGCGACGCCCGGTACAGGCCGGAGCCGGTGTCCTTCGCGGTGGCGTCCCACTGCCCGAGGTAGTTGAACGCGATCTGCGGCCCGTGTCCGCCGCCGGACAGCCGCTCGCGTGCCCCGGGTGAACCGAGGTGGCGCAGCGCCGAATAGCCGAACCCGTTCCCGGGAACGACGCGCAGCTGCCTGCGGACCGACTTGATCAGCTCCGGCCATCGCGGTTCGCGCTCGTCCGGCACGGTCAAGGCGACCGGGAAGACGGTGGTGAACCAGCCCACCGTCCGGGTCAGGTCCACGCCGTCGAGAACGTCCTCACGACCGTGACCCTCCAGATCGATCGACACGGTGCCATGCCCGGTCCACCTGGACAACGCCCAGGCGAGCGCGCTGAGCAGGACGTCGTTGACCCGAGTGCGATACGCGGTGGGTGCCGAACGCAGCAACGCGTCCGTATCGCCGGCGTCCACCACGATCGACACCACTTCACTCGACGGCCCGGGCCGCTCCGGTGTGCGGTCGACCGGCAGCTCCCACACGTCCAAAGCACCGGCCCAGTGGTCGAGTTCGTGATCGAGGCCGCCCGCCGCCACGTGCTCGCTGAGCCCGTTCGCCCACTCCAGGAATGAAGTCGTCTTCCCGCCGAGGTCGACCGACCCACCACCGGCCGCCTGGCCGTAGGCCACGTCGAGGTCGTCGAGCAGGATGCGCCAGGAAACCCCGTCGACCACCACGTGGTGCGCCGCCAGGAAGAGATACGTCCGGCGACCCGCACCGACCGTGAACAGGACCGCCTTCAACAGCGGCCCCTGCCCGAGGTCGAAGCTCGCGTGAACCTCGCTCGCCACCTTCTCCAGCTCCGCCATCAGACCCTCGTCGTCCACATCGGACAGTTGACGCCGCTCCAGCAGGCGCACCGGCTCCGGACCGGTGTTGTGCTGCCGCCACTGACCGCCGACGGACTCGAACCGCATCCGAAGCGCGTCGTGGTGCTCCCACAACGCGGTCAGCGCCCGGTCGAACGCCTGCTCGTCCAGACCGGTCGTCAACTCCAACAGCATCGACTGGTTGAAGTGGTGCGGGTTGACCGTGTGGGTCTCGAAGAACCAGTGCTGGATCGGTGTGAGCGGTACCGGACCGACGACCGGTCCCGCCTGCCCCCGCACTTCCGGCGAGCCCGCGACCTCGGGAGCGAGCGCGTCGATGGTCTGGTGCAGGAACAGGTCCTTCGACGTCAGCCGCAGACCCGCCTGCCTGGCCCGGGACACCACCTGCATGCTGAGAATCGAATCGCCCCCAAGGTCGAAGAAGTTGTCCCGGACACCGATTCGGGCCAGCCCGAGCACATCCGCCCAGATCCGGACCAACGCGCGTTCGGTCGGGCCGGTCGGCTCCGCGTAAGAGCCTTCCGGCGTCACCGCCACTTCGGGCAGCCTGCGCCGGTCGACCTTGCCGGCGTGGCTCAGTGGCAGCGCATCCAACGCCGTGAACGCGACGGGCACCAGGTAGTCGGGCAACGTCCGGCCGAGGAACTCGCGCAGTGCGGTCGTGCCGGGCGCGGTCGAACCCGGCACCGGCACCACGTAGGCGACCAGACGCTCATCCCGGACGACCGCGACCGCTGCGCCGACCCCGGGGTGCCGCAGCAGAGCCGACTCGACTTCGCCCGGCTCGATCCGGAATCCGCGGACCTTCACCTGGTCGTCCGTCCGCCCGACGAAGTCCAACT
Source organism: uncultured Saccharothrix sp. (assembly GCA_965995405.1). Lineage (GTDB taxonomy): Bacteria > Actinomycetota > Actinomycetes > Mycobacteriales > Pseudonocardiaceae > Actinosynnema. Next base: position 1,939 of record CBHFOL010000056.1, on the reverse strand, counting down.
CCCCGGCCGCGGTCCACCTGACGACGTCCCCCGTGCGGTACATCCGCGACCCCGCCGGACCGAAGGGGTTGGCCACGAACCGGTCGGCGGTCGGTCCGGGGCGGTTCAGGTAGCCGCGGGCCACGCCCTTGCCCGCCACGTACAGCTCGCCGGGAACACCGATGGGAACGGGCCGCAGGGCACCGTCCACCACGTAGAGGCGGGTGTTCCAGATCGCCCTGCCGATGGGCGGAGTCCCGCTACCCGTCAGTGGTTCGCTCCAGGTTGCCGACACGGTGCACTCCGTGGGCCCGTAGCCGTTGATCATCCGCCGACCCGACGCCCAGCGGGCCGCCAGGTCGGCGGTGCACACGTCGCCGCCCACGATGAGCGTGCGGAGGTCCGGCAGTGCGGTCCTGGGCACGGTGGCCAGCGCGGCGGGTGGGATCTCCGCGTGCGTCACCCCGCACTCGGCCAGCACCTCGGCGAGCTCGTCACCCAGCAACGGACCCGGAGGTGGCACGACCAGCGCCGCACCGGCCGGCAGCGACATGCACAGCTCCAGCACCGAGACGTCGAAGCTCGGGGAGGAGTACTCCAGGACGCGATCGCCCGGCACGACGGCGAACCGGTCCACCGCTGCCGCCGACAAGCTCGCCAGGCCGGTGTGCGGCACGACGACCCCCTTCGGCCGCCCGGTCGACCCGGAGGTGTAGATCACGTAGGCCGGGTGCTCGTGCAGCAGCGGGGAGACCCGTTCGGCGTCAGTCAGGTCTCCCGTCCCCATACCGTCCATTTCGGACACAAGATCGGCCGCATCCAGCACCAGCGTGGTGACACCCGGGTCCCCGGTCAGGTTCCCGACCATGTCGCTACGGGTCAACACCAGAGCCGGACCGGCGTCGGCCAGCAGGTAGCCGATCCGCTCCGCCGGGTAGGCCGCGTCCACCGGCAGGAACGCCGCTCCCGCCTTCAGCACCGCCAACTGGGCGACGATGATGTCCACCGACCGGGGCAGGACGAGCGCGACGATCCGCTCCGGACCGACGCCCCGGTCGACCAGCAGCCTGGCCAGCCGGTTCGCCCGCGCGTTGAGCTCGCCGAAGCGCAGCACCTCGGCCACCCCGGCGGAGCTGCGCGAGAACACCGCCGGCGCGTCCGGATCACGCCGCACCCGAGCCTCGAACAGCGCCGGCAGCAGGTCGCCGGGCACGTCCCGATCCGTGTCGTTCCACTCGACCAGCAGCCGTCGGCGTTCGGCTCCGGACAGCAGCGCCAGCCCGGACACCGGCTGCCCGGGATCGTCCGCGATGTCGCCGAGCAGCACCCGCAACTGCCCGGCCAGCCGCTCGATGGTGGCGGCGTCGAACAGGTCCGTGTTGTAGACCAGCGCGACCCGCAGGTGGCCATCGGCCTCCTGGAACTCGATCGTGACGTCGAAGTTGGCCGTCGTGACCGGCATGGGCACGTCCTCCGCCACCAGGCCCGGCAGCCGCAGCGGCTCCTGTGGTGCGTTCTGCAACACCACCACGACCTGGAACAGCGGGGTGCGACTGGTGTCCCGATCGGGCTGGACGCAGTCCACCACCCGCTCGAACGGGAGGTCCTGGCGGTCGAAGGCGTTGCGAACCGTCTCCCGGACCCCGTCGAGGAATTCGGCGAAGGCGAGGCCGCCGCGCACGTGGCTGCGCAACACCAGCGTGTTGACGAAGAATCCGACGAGCCCGGCCAACTCGGCGCGCTCACGGCCGGAGGCGACCGTGCCCACCGCCACGTCGTCCTGCCCGGAGAGGCGTCCGAACAGGACCTGGCAGGCCGCGACCAACGTCGTGAACAGGGTGCATTCCCGCTCTCGACTCAACTCCTTGAGCCGGGCGGTGACCGCTGCGGGGATCACGGTCTCGCACGCCGCGCCGCGGGTCGAGTGCACGGGCGGCCGGGCGCGGTCCGGGGGCAGCCC
>CBHFOL010000055.1:0-30822 GCA_965995405.1 uncultured Saccharothrix sp. | reverse complement strand
AGCGGGTAGTCCTTGCGCTGCGGGTGGCCGTCCCAGTCGTCCGGCATGAGGATGCGGGTCAGGCCGGGGTGCCCGTCGTAGACGATCCCGAACATGTCCCAGGCTTCGCGCTCCTGCCAGTCCGCCGTCGGGTAGACCGCCACGACGCTGGGGATGTGCGCGTCCTCCACGTCGACCGCGACCTCCAGCCGGATGCGCCGGCGGTAGGTCATCGACGTGAGGTGGTAGACGGAGTGCAGCCGCTGCGGTGCGTCCACGCCGTAGTCCACACCGGACACCGAGCTGCACAGCTCGAACCGCAGCGCCGGGTCGTCGCGCAGGATCCGGGCCACCTCGACCAGGTTCTCGCGACGCAGGAAGAACGTGATCTCGCCGCGGTCCACGGTGATCTGCTGGACGGTGTCTGCGGGCAGGCCCTGCTCGTGGACCGCGGCCAGCAGCTCGTCCGCGACCTCGTCGAACCAGCCGCCGTACGGGCGTTCGCCGGGGGCGGCCACGTGCGCGGGCAGCCGCAGGCCGCCGAAGCCGGACGTGTCGCCGGATCCGGTGATGCCGAACATGCCCTTGCGGGCCTTGCCGGCGATGATCGGCTTGGGCTCGGTCCCGTTCGGTTCGACACCCTCGACCGCGCGCTCGGCGCTGGAGTGCTCGTCACCAGGCTGGGTCATCGGTCCGCTCACTTCTTCGCAAAGCGCTGGGAGGACGGGATCAGGTCCGTGGTGTGGCCCTGCTCGGCCAGCAGCGCGGCCCGGGTCGCACCCAGCGGCTCGTCCATGATCTTGGCGTGGATCTTGAGGATCGCGTCGATCAGCATCTCCGGCCGGGGCGGGCAGCCCGGCAGGTACATGTCGACCGGCACGACGTGGTCCACGCCCTGCACCACCGCGTAGTTGTTGAACATGCCGCCGCTGGAGGCGCACACGCCCATCGCCAGCACCCAGCGCGGTTCGGGCATCTGGTCGTAGATCTGGCGCAGCACCGGGGCCATCTTGTTGGTCACCCGGCCCGCGACGATCATCAGGTCGGCCTGGCGCGGAGACGCGCGGAAGACCTCCATGCCGAACCGCGCGAGGTCGTAGCGCGGGCCGCCGGTGGTCATCATCTCGATCGCGCAGCAGGCCAGGCCGAAGGTGGCCGGCCAGAGCGAGGACTTGCGGGTCCAGTTGACCAGCTTCTCCACGCTGGCGAGCAGGATGCCGTTCGGGAGCTTCTCTTCGAGACCCACTGGTCTTCCCCCTCAGTTCCAGTCGAGGCCGCCGCGCCGCCACACGTAGGCGTACGCGAAGCCGACCGTCGCGACGAACAGTGCGATCTCCACCAGGCCGAACAGGCCGAGCCGGTCCGCGGAGACCGCGAACGGGTAGAGGAACACCATTTCGATGTCGAACAGGATGAACAGCATCGCCGTCAGGTAGTAGGCGACCGGCATCCGGCCACCGCCCACCACGGGCTGCGGTGACGGCTCGATGCCGCACTCGTAGGCGTCGAGCTTCGCCTTGTTGTAGCGGCGGGGGCCGATGTAGGGCGCGGCCGTCACCGAGAACAGCGCGAAGGCCGCGGCGAGGGCGAACATCAATACGAGGGGGAGGTAAGGGTCCAGCACTCTCCGTCGTCCTTTCCTCGCGTGTCGCGGTGGTGGTGCACCGCCGACCGTTGCGCACCCTAAGGGGTGTTCTTGCGACCTCCGGAAGTTAGGCGTGCCTAACGATCCGCAGGTCGCTTGTGAAACACTTCACAAGGCATCTCAGCCGGTTGTGAACTGATTCACAAGACCTGGGGGCCAGTGTAGAACGTCACACTGAGGCGTGACGGGCACCCCCCGCACAGTGTCTGACCTGGTCTTACTCGGTGCAGATCAACAGCTTTGGGGTGGTGGAGTGAACGAGAGCACACGACAAACGAAACAGCACCGACCACGAAGTCGGTGCTGCGTCGGGTAGCGGGCCTTCCGTTAGGCCGTTGGGGTGAGTTTCGTGGCCGTGGTGATGATGCGGTCGAAGGAGTCGCCGTCCTTCGGGTCGTAAAGGCCGGCGAGCAGCTTCAGGACCAGTTTCATCAGCGTTTTGCGAGGTAGACCGTACTTCGTGGCGGTACGCATGATGGTCGGGTGGCCGATCAGGCGGCTGAAGACGTTGCCCAGCCGGTAGTAGCTGCCGAGCGCCTGCTCGATGCGCACCGGGTAACCGTTGAGGGCCCGTTCCCGCGCCTGACCGGTGCGGGCCAGCGCCTGCACGACGCTCTCGGCGGCGATCCGGGCCGACTCCATGGCGTAGCCGATGCCCTCGCCGTTGAACGGGTTCACCATGCCGCCCGCGTCGCCGACCAGGAGCAGGCCGTTGCGGTAGTGGGGTTTACGGTTCAGGCCCATGGGGAGCGCCGCGCCGCCGATCCGGCTGGTCGCGTTCTCCTCGCGGAAGCCCCACTCCTCCGGGGTGCCGTCCAGCCAGGAGCGGAGGAGGGCTCGGTAGTCCGTGGTCCCGTAGGCCTTGGAGGTGCTGAGGATGCCCAGGCCGACGTTCACCGTGCCGTCGCCCATGCCGAAGATCCAGCCGTAGCCGGGGAGCAGGACGTCGTTGGTGCGGTCCCAGAGTTCGAGGTGGGATTCGAGGTAGTCGTCCTTGGTGCGGGGGCTGGCGTAGTAGCGGCGGACCGCGACGCCCATCGGCTTGGCGTCGTCCTTCTGGATGCCGACGCTGAGGGCGAGGCGGGCGCTGACGCCGTCGCAGCCGACGACGATCGGGGCGCGGTAGGTGACCGGCTGCTTGTCCGGGCCGGCTTTCGCGGTGACGCCGACGATCCGGCCGTTCTCCACGAGCGCGCCGGTGACGTTGGTCTGCTCGTAGAGGCGGGCGCCCGCCTGTTGGGCGATCTTCGCCAGCATCTCGTCGAAGTCCTGGCGGGGGCGGACCACGCCGTAGGGCGGGAAGGTGGCCAGGTCGGGCCAGTCGAGTTCCAGCCGGACGTTGCCGCCGACGACCCGGAGGCCCCGGTTGTGCAGCCAGCCGGCCTCTTCGCGGGTGTCCACGCCGAGGTCGATGAGCTGCTTCACGCCGCGTGGCGTGAGGCCGTCACCGCAGACCTTCTCGCGGGGGAAGGTGGACTTCTCCAGCAACAGCACGTCCAGGCCCGCGCGTGCCAGGTAGGTGGCGGCGGTGGACCCCGCGGGGCCCGCACCGACCACGATCACCTCGGCGTCCTCGCCTGCCTTGCGGCGGCTGGGAGTCGTCATCCCCGCTCCTTGTGCGTCAGTTCACAAAGTCGAGCCCGAGTCTACTTGCGGACGCCTGAGACCCCCGGTGCCCGTCCGATCGCCTGTCCGGACGTTCGCGCTGTAGGGCCGTTTTGGTTCGGGTGGGTCGGGCGGTCCTGTCCTGGCCTGTCGCGGCTGTCAGGGCTGTCGGACGAGGCTGAGTCCGGGCAGCGGGCCGCCGGGGAACTGTTGCAGCCGGCCGCCTTCGGCGAGCGGGCCGAGGTCGATCGCGGCCCAGCCGGCGCTCTCCACCAGTTCGGCGACCTTCGCGGTGGCCTCGGGGTGGTCGCCGGACAGGAAGATCACCGTGCGGGCGTCCGCCAGCAGCCGCTCCGGGCTCAACGTGTTGAACCCCTTGACCAGCAACGCACCCGACAGCTTCCCGGCCACGATTTCGCTGGACGGCCGCCCGTCGAGCTCGGCGAACACGAACCCGGGCAGGATCGGGTTGGCGGCGTCCACCACGATCTTCCCGCTCCAGTCGTGCCCGTGCGTGGCGTCGTCCACCGCCACCCACGGCACGGCGAGGATCGTGATCTCCTGCTCGACGGCCTCCGCCACCGTGCCCGGCCGGACACCGGCCAGCGGCGGCAACGACTCCGGCCCACGGCTGTTGCTGATCACCACGTCATGCCCGGCGGCGGCGAGCTTCGTGGCGACAGCCGCCCCGATGGACCCGGCCCCGACAATCCCGACCCGCACCACGACTCCCGACGTCCGTTGCTGCTGTGTCTTTTGGGCTTCAGTCTTCCGGGCTTCAGTCTTGTGGACTCTGCTCTTGTGGGCTCTGCTCCGGCTTGGTGGCGCGGTGGAGGGCGACGATGCCGCCGGTGAGGTTCATCCAGGCGACGTCGTCCCAGCCGGCGTTGGCGATGATCTCGCCCAGTCCGCGCTGGTCGGGCCAGGTGGCCATCGACTCGGCGAGGTACTTGTAGGCGACCGGGTTGGACGACACGAACCGGGCGATGAACGGCAGGATCTTCAGCAGGTACCGCATGTAGACGAACCGGAACGGCCGGAAGGTCGGCGTGGACACCTCACAGATCACCAGCCGTCCGCCGGGTCGCACGACCCGTGCCATCTCCCGCAACGCGGCCTCGGTGTCACTGAAGTTGCGGATGCCGAAGGACACGGTCACCGCGTCGAACGCGTTGTCCGCGAACGGCAGCCGAAGCGCGTCGGCAGCGACTTTGGGCACGGCCCGATGAGCGCCACCGAGCAGCATCCCGAGCGAGAAGTCGGCCGCGACGCACCAAGCTCCGGAAGCCGCGTACTCGACCGTCGAGACAGCGGTGCCGGCCGCGAGATCCAACACCTTCTCGCCGCTCCGGGCGTCCAACACCCGCCGACTCCACTCCCGCCAGCGCCGGTCGAACCCCAAGGTCATGACGGAGTTCGTGCGGTCGTAGCCCTTGGCCACGCCGTCGAACATCTCGGCAACCTCGCGGGGGTTCTTGTCCAAACCTGCACGCGACATGCCGGAAAGCCTAGGTGACGCACCCTGAGATCGACATCCCGTCCACCACACACCCAACCTGACCAGCATAAATAACCCCAGTACCGGCCCTACCACATCCCGCCCGCCACCCGCCCCGGCGGTTGTCACAGATCCCAAGGTTCACCCGATATCGCGAATCCCCAAGATCCCGGAAACTTTCCAGCTTCCATTCACGTTGCCGTAGAGAAGAGGAGGCGGCGCGGCGGGAGGCACGAAGGCACGGATGGGCAAGGCACGGATGGGCTAGGACGCGCGAAGGGCGGTGAGCATCCCGTCCACTGCCGCCTGCCACGGGTACTGCTCGGCGCGGGCCCGCGCGGCTGAGCGGCGGGCCGACTCGGGGTTGTCCAGCAGCGCGTTCACGGCCCCCGCGAAGGCCGGGGCGTGGTCCGGCACGGCCGCGCCACAGCCCGGGTGGACGATCTCGCGCAACGCCGACGACGCCGACACCACCACGGGCGTGCCGGAAGCCAGGGATTCCAGGGCCGCCAGGCCGAACGTCTCGTGCGGGCCGGGCGCGAGCGACACGTCGGCCGTCGCCAGGAGGTTCGCCACGTCGGACCGCCGGCCCACGAAGCCGAGGAACGTCACGGGGAGGTCTGCCGCCCGGCGTTCGAGGGCCTCGCGGCGCGGGCCGTCGCCGGCGATCACCAGGCGGATCCGGTGGCCGGCGGCGTGGAGTTCGGCGGCGGTGTCGACGCTGCGTTCGACGTGTTTTTCCGGGGAAAGCCGGCCGCAGTGCACCAGCAGGGCGTCTGCGCCCCGGGCCAGGTCGGCCTTCAGCGCCTGGTCGTGGCGGGTGGGAGTGAAGGTGTGCAGGTCGACGCCCAGCGGGACGCGGGCGACGTTGCGGGCGCCTATCCGGTCGAATTCCTCGCGGGCGAAGGCTGTGGTGCACACGACCGTGTCATAAGTGGCGGCCATTGTGGTGTTGGCCCGGTCGGCGGCCCGGCGGGCGAGGCTCGGGGGTAGCAGGAACTGCTCCAGCAGGCGGTCCAGGCGTTCGTGGGAGATCACCACGCTCGGCACGCCCCTGGCCGCCGCCCAGCGGCCCATTCCGCGCAGGGTCAGCCGGTCCGACACCTCCAGGCGGTCGGGGCGCAGGTGGTCGAGCAGGTTCCGCACGCGCCACGGGTCGACCGCGCGGTAGCCGCCGGTGCCCGGGATGCGGGCCGCCGGGAGGGTGATCCGGCGGAGGTTGTGGGACAGCCGGTCGTCGGCGTGGGCGGCACCTGGCACGACCAGCGTCACCTGGTGGCCTGCCGCCGCGTAGCCCGCGCCCAGGTGGTTGAGCGCGGTGCGCAGGCCGCCGGACCGCGGGCCGTAGAAGTTGGCCAGTTGCACGATCTTCATGCCGGCGGTCCGACGCCCGGGCCGATACCCGGGCCGACATCAACGGCCTGCGGGTCCCTGACCGCCGGACCGACGACTCTCGGGTCGGTCCGGCTCGCGGTCCTCGGGTCGGTCCGGCTCGCACCGACAGGCCCTGCGCCGGTCGCACGCGGACCGGCCGCCGTCACGCCTGACCCCGCGCCGGCGGTGCTCATGCCGCGTGGCGTTCCGGCAGACCGAGCACGGCCGTGTAGTGGCCCAGTAGTTCGTCGCACACCGCCGACCACGTCCGACCCCGCACCCAACGCCGGGCAGCGAGCCCGAAACGCTTGCGCCGCAACGGATCGCGCAGCTCCAGCACGGCCGCCCGCAGCTCCTCGTCCGTCCCGTACAGATACCCGGTCTCCGGCAGCACCAGGTCCCGAGGCCCACCGGCATCGGGCGCGACGACCGGCACCCCACTCGCCAGCGCCTCTTGCACCGCCTGACAAAACGTCTCGTGCGGCCCGGTGTGCACGAAAACGTCGAGCGACGCATAAGCCGCCGCCAACTCCGCCCCACCGCGAAACCCCAGGAACGCCGCCCCCGGCAACTCCCGCCGCAAAGCCGCCTCCTCGGGCCCCTCCCCGACCACGACCAACCGCACCCCGGGCACGTCGTTCAGCACCCGCAACCGGTCCACCCGCTTCTCCGGCGACAGCCGCCCCACGTACCCGACCAGCAACTCCCCCGCCGGAGCCAACGCCCGCCGCAACGCCTCGTCCCGCCGCGAAGGCGCGAACAGGTCCACGTCCACCCCACGCCCCCACCGGTACACCCGCGGCACACCGTGCTCCCGCAACGCCTCCACCGCCCAGGTCGACGGCGCGAGCGTCCGATCCGCCTGGCTGTGCAGCCGTCTGGTCCACCGCCACGCGGCACGCGCGGTCAGGCCCAGCCCGTAGTGGCCGGCGAACCCGGCGATGTCCGTCTGGTAGACCGCGACCGTCGGCAGCCCGAGTCTGCGCGCCGCCGACACCCCCCGCGCGCCCATCACGAACGGGCTGGCCAGGTGCACGACGTCGGGCCGGAAGTCGGCCAGGGCGGTCAGCACCTTGCGGGTCGGGACGCCGACCGGCAGGGAGCTGAACCTCGGCAGGTCCACCGCCGGCACGCGCACCACGGGTGTGCCGTGGTGCTGGTCGGCCCCGGCTCCCGGGGCGATGACCAGTGCCTGGTGGCCGTGCGCACGCAGGTGCTCCAGAACCCTCAGCACGGAGTTGGTCACTCCGTTGACCTGGGGCAGGAAGCTCTCGGTGACGATCGCTACACGCACGCCGATCACCTTGCGGGGCAAAAGACACGGCGGCGTGACGGATTCGGGAACGAAGGTCGAACTCCTCGCGTCACGGTTGACGTTGACCCGGAGATCGTCATCGCTTCACCTGGAGGACGTGTCGCGGACACCAGGGACGGTGACACTAGTGCGGCATGACCGTCTTGTCGTCCCGGCCCACCCAGCCCGTCGATCCCGGCCTGGTGTCGATCGCGCTGGAGATAGCGGGCCGTCTCGCCAATGACGCGTCCGACGTCATCATGGCGACGGCGGGCCGCGGCGCCCGACCCGACGAGGACATGTCGCCGTTCGACTGGGTGACCGACACCGACCGCACCCTGGAACGCCACACGCGCCGGGTGCTGACCGCCGAGTTCCCCGACATACCGGTGTTCTGCGAGGACACCGACGCGGACGTGGCGTCCGACGCCGAGTTCCGCTGGGTCGTGGACCCGGTGGACGGCACGGCCAACTACGTGGCGGGTGTCCCGTGGTGCGCCTACAGCCTGGCCCTGGTGGACCGCTGGGGCCCGGTGGTCGGCGTGGTCGCGGACCCGTACCGGGCGCAGATCTACGCGGCGGCGCGCGGACGCGGTATGCGGGCGAACGGGACGCCGGTCAAGCTCGGCGGGCAAGCGGTGAGTTCAATCGTCTGCACGGAGATGACCCGCACCGGGCCGTGGCCGGGAATGGGCGAGTTCATTTCCCGCGCTGCTGTCTCCGGGACGGGGGTTCGGGTGCTCGGCTCCAAGGCGCTGGCCGTGGCGCAAGTCGCGCTGGGGCACGCGGCGGCGGCCGTCCTGCACAGCTACCACGAGTGGGACGTGGCCGGTGCGGTCGCGTTGGCCGTGGAGTCGGGTGCGGCGGTGCTGGACCGGCGCGGTGAGGACGCCCCGCTGCCGGTGGACGGCCTGCTGGTCGCGATGCCGGCGGTAGCGGAGGAAGTCCTGGAGTGGTGGCAGTCGTCAATGGTGCGTTGAACGCGTCGATGAATTGTTGAACAATCGAACGTTGAACAATCGGACGACAGTCTTGCGTCCGTGTCGAACGTTGAGCGATTGGATTGTTCAACGATTGAACGTCGGGTCTAGGCCGTGCCGCCCAGCTGCGGCAGCTGCTGTTCGAGGACCTCAAGGTCGACGCGGACCGAGTCCAGTGATGTCCGGTCGACCATCTTCAGGGCGATGCGGCCCACCTCGTCCTCGAACGCGGTGAAGTCGGCCACGGCCGTGTGCAGGCGTTGCGTGACCGGGTGCTCGCGCTCGGCCTCCAGCGCCCGGCCCAGGTCGGCGATCCGACGCAGGTTCACCAGCTCACCGTCGAACTGGGCGGCGATCCGCTCCATCCAGTCCCGCGCGGACGACGGCGGCACGGTGGCGACGACGGAGTGCACCCGCCCCACGGACAGCTCCGCCCGCGCCACAAGGGCCGCCCACCGGTCGGTCGCGACGGGCGGCGGCACCGGCTGGGCGACCGGCAGCGGGTAGGCAGGCGGCGGATAGGCGGGCGGCGGGAGCGGGTAGGCGGGGCGGCGGCTCTTCTTGACCGCACCCACCACGACGCCGATCAGGGTGCCCGGCACGCCGCCCATGGCGACCGACATGAACCCCAACGCGAAGAGGGTCGCGATGGGTGACGAACTGGGCGCACCGTCCGCCAACAACACCAACACCAGGAAGGAAGCCATCGCCAACGTGCCGATGAGCAGACCCAGCAGCACCGATCGTCCCATGTAACGATCCTGCCAGACGAAAACGGGGTCAGGCGTCGAAGTCGACCGTGACCTTGGTCGTGACCGGCACGGACTGGCAGGTCAGCACGAACCCGTCCGCCACCTCACGCGGCTCCAGGGCGTAGTTCCGACGCATGTCCACCTCGCCCGACACGATCTTCGCCCGGCACGTCCCGCACACCCCGCCCTTGCACGCGAACGGCAGGTCGGACCGCACCCGCTGGGCCGCGTCGAGGATCGGCACGTCCGGCGGCAGCGGAACGGTGGTGGTGCGCCCGTCCAGGATCACGGTGCCCTCGGCGGCCTCCGCCAACGTCTCCTCGGGACGGCGCGGCGGGGGCGGCGGCTCGTCCACGTAGAACAGTTCGTGGTGCACGGCGGACCCGTCCACGCCGAGCGCCGCCAGCACCTCCTCCGCGTCCTTGACCAGCCCGTACGGGCCGCACAGCCACCACTGGTCGACCGACGGAAACGGCACCACCATGTCGAACAGCGCTCGCAGCTTCGCCCCGTCCAGCCGTCCGCTGAACAGCTCGACGTCCCGTGGCTCCCGGGACAGCACGTGCACGAGCTGGAACCGTTCCGGGTAGCGGTCCTTCAGGTCGGCGAGCTCTTCGGCGAACATCACGGTGTCCGTCCGCCGGTTCCCGTAGAGCAGGGTCACCCGCGCCCCGGACGCAAGAACGGTCGCGGCGATCGACAGCGCCGGCGTGATGCCCGATCCGGCGACGACCAGGCCGTGGTGCGCGCCGGTCGACGGGGTGAAATTCCCTTGCGGCGGCAGGACTTCCAGCACGTCGCCGCGCTGCGCCCGGTCCACCAGGTGCTCGGAGAACAGCCCGCCGGCCACCCGCCGCACACCGATCCGGGGCGACGCGCCGGCCGGGGCGCAGATCGAGTACGACCGCCGTTCCTCGCCGATCCGCAGCGTCAGGTACTGCCCGGCGCGGAACGCGAACTCGTCGGCCAGCTCGGGCGGCACGTCGAACGTGACGGCCACCGCGTCCTCACACAGTCGGTCGACGGAGGCCACGGTCAGCTTGTGGAACACCGGCCGTGCCATCTAGATCTCCTTGATGTGCTCGAAGGGCTCGGCGCAGTCCACGCACCGCCGCAGCGCTTTGCACGCCGTCGAACCGAACCTGGACAGCTCCTCGGTCCGCGCAGACCCGCACCGGGGGCACGCGACCCGCGCCGACGGCGGAACCAGTTGCAGCGGAACAGGTCCGACCACGCGCGGCCCGATCCGGGACGGCGGTGCGATGCCGGCTTCGGCGAGCTTGCGCCGGCCGTCGTCGGTGATCCAGTCCGTGGTCCACGCGGGCGACAGCGAAAGCCGCACCTCGACGTCGGCGAAACCCGCGTCCCGCAGCGAACGTCGCAGGTCTGCGCCCATCTCGTCGATGGCGGGGCAGCCCGAGTAGGTCGGCGTGATGGTGACCAGGACCCGGCCGTCCTCGATCACGACGTCCCGCAGCACGCCCAGGTCGGCCAAGGTCAGGACGGGCAGTTCCGGATCGGGGACGCGGGACGCGACATCCAGCGCGGCCACCACGTCCGGCCCGGTCACCAGGTCCGACGCGGTCACCATGTCGCACCCGGCAGCGATCGGTGCAGGTGTTGCAGTTCGGCCAGCAGGTAGCCCATGGCCTCGGTGTGCACGCCGTCCCGGCCCGCGCGGCCATTGACGCGTGCCGCCGGCACCGGTTCGGGACGTTCCAGCAACGCAGCCGCGAACACCGCGTCCAGCACACCGTCCACTTCGGACTTGAACGAGGCCGGATCGACGTCCAACCGCAGCTCGACGGGGTGCGCGGTGAACAGTTCGTCCAGGTACGGCCACACCCGCCCGACACCGGCCCGCATCCGGGCGTGCGACTCGTCGGTGCCGTCGCCCAGCCGCACGACCCACTGCGCCGCGTGGTCGCGGTGGTAGGCCAGTTCCTTCAGGCCCTTCGCGGCGATCGCGGCCACCACCGGGTCGGCGAAGGTCAGCAGTCGGGAGTATTGCGCGATCTTCCACGACGAGTACACCAGCAGCCGGGCCATCGTGGTGGCGAAATCGCCGCCCGCGAACGGCCCGCACTCGATCTCGGCGAGGTGCACGTTGCGGAAGTCGCGTTCGTCCCGCAGGTAGGCCAGCGCGTCCTCGTCCCGGCCCGCGCCCTCGACCTCGCCGGCCCGGCTGAGCAGCAACCTGGCCTGCCCCAACAGGTCCAGGGCGATGTTGGCGAGCGCCACGTCCTCTTCGAGTTCGGGTGCGCGGGAGCACCACTCGGCCAGCCGCTGCGCCAGCACCAGGGCGTCGTCGCCGAGCATCAGGCAGTAGGCGAACAGATCCCCACTGTCCACAGTGGAAGGCACGGCTCGGTCGACACCCGCCAGCGCCTCGGTGAACCCGGTCCCGAACGCCCAGTGCGTGTCTTCGTGGTCGATCAACGACTCGTACGCATTATCGAAGCTCATAGGTGCGGCACGTCCTCGGGAATCGCGTAGAACGTGGGGTGCCGGTAGACCTTGTCGCCGCTGGGCGCGAAGAACGGGTCCTTCTCGTCCGGCGACGAGGCGGTGATCGCCGCGGCGGGCACCACCCAGATCGACACGCCCTCGTTGCGCCGCGTGTAGACGTCACGGGCGTTGCGCACGGCCATCTCCGCGTCCGGCGCGTGCAACGACCCGACGTGCACGTGGTTGAGTCCGCGCTTGCCGCGAACGAACACTTCCCACAGCGGCCAGGAAGAACTCATGCCACACCCTCCTCAGCCCGAAAACGCTTCGCGGCGTGCGCGGCGGCACCCGCGCGGACCCATTCGCCGTCCTCGTGCGCCTTGCGGCGGTGCGCGACGCGCTGCGCGTTGGTCGGCCCGTTACCGCCGACGACCTGCCAGAACTCGTCCCAGTCGGGCTGCCCGAAGTCGTGGTGCCCGCGCTCGGCGTTCCACTTCAACTCCGGATCGGGCAGCGTCACACCGAGCTTCGCGGCCTGCGGCACGGTCATGTCGACGAACTTCTGCCGCAGCTCGTCGTTGGTGTTGCGCTTGATCCGCCACTTCATGGACTGCTCGGTGTTGGAGCTCTCCGAGTCCGGCGGGCCGAACATCATCAGCGACGGCCACCAGAACCGGTCCACCGACTCCTGCACCATGGCGCGCTGGGCGTCGGTGCCGCTCATCATCGTCATCAGCAGCTCGTAGCCCTGCCGCTGGTGGAACGACTCCTCTTTGCAGACCCTGATCATGGCCCGCGCGTACGGGCCGTAGGAGGTCCGGCACAGCGGCACCTGGTTGCAGATCGCCGCGCCGTCGACCAACCAGCCGATGGTGCCGACGTCGGCGTAGGACAGCGTCGGGTAGTTGAAGATCGAGGAGTACTTCTGCCGTCCCGAGATCAGGTTCTCGGTCAGCTCGCCCCGGTCCGCGCCCAGCGTCTCGGTCGCGGCGTAGAGGTAGAGCCCGTGGCCCGCCTCGTCCTGGACCTTGGCCAGCAGGATCGCCTTGCGGCGCAGCGACGGCGCGCGGCTGATCCAGTTCCCCTCCGGCTGCATTCCGATGATCTCGGAGTGCGCGTGCTGCGCGATCTGCCGGATCAGCGTCCTGCGGTAGCCGTCCGGCATCCAGTCGCGCGGCTCGACGCGATGCTCCGCCGCCACGGTGCGCTCGAACTCCGCCTCCAGGTCCATGCAACGGATGTTACACCTGGAGACGGATTTCGGGAACAAGTGTCACAAGCGCCGGCGTACCCACCAGACCAGCGGCAACAGCACCGCCCACACGGCGAGCAGGAACGTCGAGATCGGCAGGATCGCCAGCGTCCAGGTTCGTTCGGCGACGCGCGCCAGCTCCGGGTCGGCGCTGTCGTACTCGATGCGCACGAGCTGGCCGGGCTCCAGCCCGTCCGGGTAGAGGATCCCCTGCTCCGGGCTGTGCACCGCGCCGTCCGGTGTCGCGAAGCGCACCACCGTGCGCTGGAACGAGACCGACACCACCTCGGCGGTCGCCTTGCCCAGCCGCTTCTCGATCGCCAGGTCGTCCTTCAGGCACGAGGCCAGCAGGACGACGCCGATCAGCGTCACGATCCCGCCGATCACCAGCAGCGTCCGGACCAGGACGCGCCCCGCCTTCCGGCGGCCACCGGTCCGCACTGCGTTGTCCACCACAACTGAGGAGTCTAGGGCCGGCCCAGGCGCGGAATCTCAGGGACGAGTCCATACCCTCGACGCCGTGACCTCTGCACCAGCCTCCCGGACCCGACACCGGCTGCGCGCCCGCACCAGGCGCGCCGCCGACGCCGGCCTGCTCGGCAGGCTGCCCGCGCCGACCGGTGCCCTGGCCTGGGTGCGGGACGGATCGGGGCTGGTCGGGTGGGGTGAGGCGGCCCGGTTCGAGGTGTCCGGGCCGGACCGGTTCGCAGAGGCCGACCGGTGGTGGCAGGAGTTCACGGCCGGGCTGGACGTGGACGACGAACTGGGCGTGCCGGGCAGCGGTCCGGTGGCGTTCGTCTCCATGGCGTTCGCCGACCGGCCGGGCCATTCGGTGCTGGTGGTGCCATCGGTGGTGGCGGGCGTCCGCAACGGGGACGCGTGGGTGACCGAGATCGGCGCGGGTGCTTCGACCGAAGTGCGTGCGGTGCGTCGGCCGGAGACGGTGCGGTACTCGGACGGGGAGCTGTCCGTCACCGGGTACCGGGAGGCGGTGCGGGCGGCGGTGGCCCGGATGCGGGCGGGTGAGCTGGAGAAGGTGGTGCTCGCGCACGACCTGCTGGCCGTCGCGGACGCCGATATCGACCACCGGTACGTGTTGGAGGGGTTGGCCCGGCGGTATCCGGAGTGCTGGGTGTACGCGGTGGACGGGCTGATCGGGGCGACGCCGGAGTTGCTGTTGCGGCGGTCGGGGTCGGTGGTCGACTCGCGGGTGCTCGCGGGGACGACGTGGCCGCAGGACGGCATGTCCGACGACGAGCTGGCGGCGGACCTGATGTCGTCGGGCAAGAACCGCGAGGAGCACGAGTACGCGGTGGCGTCGCTGACCGAGACGCTGCGGCCGTTCTGCAACACCATGTCGGTGGACGGGCCGTCGGTGCTGCGGCTGCCGAACGTGTCGCACCTGTCCAGCGACGTCATCGGCACTCTGAGTGGCGAGCCGTCGCTGTTGCGGCTGGGTGCGGCGCTGCACCCCACGGCCGCTGTCGGGGGGACTCCGCGGGTGGATGCGATGGCGGTGATCGAGGAGTTGGAGGGCATGGACCGGGGCCGGTACGCGGGGCCGGTGGGCTGGATCGACGGCAACGGGGACGGTGAGCTGGGCGTGGCGTTGCGGTGTGCCCAGGTTTCCGGGCGCACAGCGCGGCTGTTCGCGGGCTGTGGGCTGGTCGCCGAGTCCGATCCGGACTCCGAGGTGCGCGAGGCCCACGCCAAGATGCTGCCGTTCCGGGAAGCCCTCGAAGGCAGGTAGTTCGCGCGGCGAAGGCTCCCCGGGACGCTAGTCGGCGGCCTTGATCTCGGCGACGAAGGCGGACCACGCGGCGGGACCGACCCAGAACGCGCCGGCAGCGGGATTCTTGGAGTCCCGCACACCCACCTGACCGGGAACTACCCGGCACTCCACACACTGGTCGCCGCCACCGTTGCTGCGGCTGCTCTTGAACCAGCCGGTGTCACGGGGGTTCGTCATGCTCGGCTCTCCTCTAGTTTCCGGCGGACAACCTTGATGGGTGTCCGGATGGTCACCGACGGCGGTTGAAACCGCGCGCCGGCGGACGTCACGGGTACGGTCCGGGGTGATCGTCTCGCTCGTCGGAGGGTTGCGGAATGGCTTCGGTCGGCACACCTGCCTGGCTGCTCACGGCGGTCGCCTCCTTCGGCGAGGCGTGCCGGGCGAAGCTGGCCGGGCCCGGTGACCGGGAGGCCGCCATCCGCGCGCCGATCGAAGCCCTGCTCACGACGGTGGGTGCCCGGCTGGGCCTCCAGGTCGTCCCCCACGACGAAGTACGCGACACCGAACGGGGCGTCCGACCGGACTACGCGATCAGCGTCGACGGCACGATCACCGGCTACGTCGAAGTAAAACGCCCCGGTCACCCAGTCGACCCGGCGACCTTCCGCAGCCACGACCGCAAACAATGGGAACGCCAACGCGACCTCCCCAACCTCATCTACACCAACGGCACTGAATGGCGCCTGTGGCGCGACGGCGAGCCGCTAGGCGAACCGGCCTCCCTCACCGGCGGCCCCCTGGAATCCGCCGGCAGCGCACTCACCGCCAACCACGAGTTCGAGCGCCTGGTCACCACCTTCCTCCGCTGGAAGCCGGCACCGATCACCTCGGTAGGCGCACTCGTCCGCTCCGTCGCCCCGCTCACCCGACTGCTCAAGAACGAAGTCCTCGACCAACTCGAACTCGAAACCAAACGCGTCCGAAACGGCGCGGAACGCCGCCAACAGCCGTTCCTAGGTCTGGCCACCGACTGGCGCGCCCTGCTCTTCCCCCAAGCCGACGACGACACCTTCGCCGACGGCTACGCGCAAACCGTCACCTTCGCGCTCCTCCTCGCCCGCACCGAGGGCATCGACCTGACCGGCGCACGGCTGCACGACATCGGCGACCTGCTCGGCCAAGGCCACTCGCTGATGGGCCGGGCGCTCCAACTGTTCACCGAACGGGTCGTCGGCGAGTTCCGGGTGACGCTCGACTTACTGGTCCGGGTGGTCGGCGCGGTCGACTGGGACCGGGTGCGCCGGGGCAGGCTCGACACCTACCTGCACCTCTACGAACACTTCCTGGAGGTCTACGACCCCGAGGCACGGCAGCAGTCCGGCTCCTACTACACACCGCACGAGGTCGTGGAGGAGATGGTCCGGCTCGCCGAGGACGTCCTGCGCACCCGGCTGGGCAAGGACCACGGCTTCGCCGACCGCGGCGTGGAGACCGTCGACCCGGCCATGGGCACCGGCACCTACCTGCACACGATCATCGAACGGGTGGCCGAGCAGGCGCGAACAACAGCAGCGGCGGACGGGCCGGGTGCCGTCCCGGGCGCGCAACAGGCCGCCGTGGAGGCGTTGGCGTGCCAGGTGACGGGTTTCGAGTTGCAGATGGGCCCGTACGCGGTGGCCGAGCTGCGGCTCACCGACCTGCTCCGCAAGTACCGGGCCGCGCCGCCGCCCAACGGGATCCGCGCCTACGTCACCAACACCCTGGACGACCCGCACGCCCAGATCGAGCAACTCGCCTCCGGCCTCGGCACCATCTCCGAATCGCGCATCCAGGCCAACAACGTGAAGGCCAACGTGCCGGTCACCGTCGTGATCGGCAACCCGCCCTACCGGGAACGGGCCAAAGGTCTCGGCGGATGGATCGAGCAGGGCCCGGAGAGCGCGGCCGGCCGGAGCGGCCGGAAGGCGAACGAGCTCGACCGGTTCCGCGTGCCCGGCAACGGCGGCGCGGAGTACGTGCTCAAGAACCTCTACGTCTACTTCTGGCGCTGGGCGACCTGGAAGGTCTTCGACGCGCACGGCCCGGACCGGCCCGGTGTCATCTGCTTCATCACCACCAGCGGCTACCTGCGCGGCCCCGGCTTCAACGGGATGCGCGAATACCTGCGCCGCAACACCACCGAAGGCTGGATCGTCAATGTCAGCCCCGAGGGCCAGCGTCCCGACGTGCCGACCCGGATCTTCCCCGGCGTGCAGCAACCACTGGCGATCGGGATCTTCGTCCGTGCGGCGGACAACGACCTGAACACGCCGTCCCGGATCCGATACACCTCGATCTCCGGACGACGCCTGGACAAGTACCGCGCCCTCGCCGACCTGCGACTCGACGGCGACGGCTGGCGGGACGCCCGCACCTCCTGGCAGGCGGGTTTCATGCCGGCCGCCGAAAGCGCCTGGGACGACTGGCCGGCGATGGACGACCTGCTGCCATGGACCGCCCAGGGCGTGAAACCGAACCGGACCTGGGTCTACGCGCCCCACCCCGGCATCCTCGACACCCGCTGGCGACGTCTGGTCGGCGAAACCGACCCGGACGTGAAGCGGACCCTGTTCAAGGAAAGCGACGCCGCCAAGCTCGACCTGAAGAAGTCACCGCTGCCCGGCGACGACACCCACCAGGCCACCACACCCTTCGACCGGGAACACGGGCCGCTGCCCGCCCCCGTACGAGTCGGCTACCGGGCGTTCGACCGGCAGTGGATCGTCCCCGACGCACGAGTGCTGGAACGGGCCCGGCCCGAACTGTGGGCGGCACGCGTGCCCGGCCAGGTGTTCGTCATCGAGCAGAGTGCCGAACGGATCGAGAACGGGCCGGGGCTGCTGTTCTCCGCCCTGCTCCCCGATTCGCACCACTTCAACCACCGGGGCGGTCGGACGCTGCCCGTGCTGCACCCGGACGGGACAGGCAACCTGGCTCCGGGGTTCGCTCGGGCGCTGTCCGAGGCGTTGGGCCTGCCGGTCACCGCGCAGGACGTCACCGCCTACCTCGCGGCGGTCATCGCGCATCCCGGCTTCACCGGCCGGTTCGCCGACGAGCTGACCACGCCGGGCATCCGGGTGCCGATCACGCTGGACGCGGACCTGTGGCGCGAGGCGGTCGAACTCGGCAGGCAGGTCGTGTGGCTGCACACCTACGGCGAGGCGTTCGCGGACCAAGGCGACATCCGCTACCCGGCAGGTGACGAACGGCAGCCGCTGTCGCTGAAGCCGGTCACGTCGATGCCGACGACGATCACCTACGACGCCGCCCGCCGGGAGGGTTCGCTCGGCGACGGGGTGTGGGGCCCGGTGCGCCCCGAGGTGTGGAACTACCAGGTCGGCGGGCGATCCGTGGTCAAGTCCTGGTTCGACTACCGGAAGGCGAATCCCGGCGGCAAGAAGGGCAGCCCGCTGGACGACGAGCACGTGCCCACCTGGCCCGCCGAGTGGACCGGCGAGTTCGTCGACCTGCTGACGGTCCTCACCCGCCTGGTGGAGCTGGAGCCCGTTCAGGACGACCTCCTCGACCGCATCCTCGCCGGCCGACTGGCATCGAGGAGCCACCTGAGCGACCTCGGCACGGTGTGGCCCATGCCCAAGCAGACGCCGAAGGGCAAGAAGGACCGCGCACCGCACTACCCGGTGAACCTGGACCACCTTGAGGGACGGTGATCCGCACAGCGGTGAACCCGACGCCGCCCCGGAAGAACCCCATGTGACAGACGTCACCGGGACGCCGGACGGCCCTGCGGTCAACCGGTATGTGACCACAGCACTGGACAAACCGCCGGATCTACGCGGCCCGGACGTCACCGCCGTGTTCGCCGACCTGTTCGACACGCACGCGCGCCAACTGCGCGGGTACCTGGCCGGCCGGGTCGGCGAGTCCGCGGCCGACGACCTGGTCGCCGAGACGTTCCTGGTGGCGCTGCGCCGGCGGCACAGCTACGACCCGGAGCAGGCCCCGATCAAGGGCTGGCTGTACGGGATCGCGACCAACCTGGTGCGGGAACACGTGCGCCGGGAGACCAGGGGGCACCGGGCGGGTCTGCGGGCCGTCGGCCGCCCCGAACCCGACCACGGTGCGGCGGTCGCCGACCGGGTGGACGCGCAACGGGCGTCCCAGGTCCTCGCGGGTGCGCTCGCCGACCTGCGCGACGAGGACCGGGACGCGCTGCTGCTCACGTCGTGGGCCGGCCTGTCCCCGGCCGAGGTCGCCGAAGCGCTCGGCGAACCCGCCAGCACCGTCCGCTCCCGCCTGCACCGGGTCCGCACCAGGCTGCAAGCCCTGCTCACCGAGGAGACCCGCTGATGCGTGAACTCGACGACGCCCTCGACCGGCTCAACCGCGAGGCCCGCACGGCCGAAGCCCCGCTGGACGACATCCGCGCCCGCGTCCTGGCAGCAGCTGCCGCCGAGGAGTCCCCGCGCCGTTCCCGCCGCACCGCGCGATGGTTTCTGCCCGTCGCCGCCGCCGCCGCGATCGCCGTGGTCGCCGGTTTCGTGGTGACCCGGGGCGACACACCACAGCAGACGCCGGCCACGGCCGAAGCCCTGCCGGGTACCTCGACGTCCGCGCCGCAGGTGAAGCTGTTGTCGGCGCAGGAAGTCCTGAACAACGCGGCCGACGCGATCAAGGCCGTCGACCCGCAGCTGAACCCCGGCCAGTACCGGTACATCGTGACGCACGCCTGGTACTCGCGCGGAATGCAGTTCGGTGTCTCCGTGGACGCCCCCGACCAGACGATCCGCGGCTACACGTGGCTGAAGGAGACGTCCCGCGAGCTGTGGATCCCGCAGGACCAGACCCAGGACTGGCTGGAGAAGCGGAACTGGCTGGGCGGCCTGAAGTGGCTCGGCGGCAGCGTCCCGCAATCCGAGGCGCGCGAACCGGAGATGATGGACACCGACACCGGGGAACGGCGGGGCCTGTGCGGCGACTTCTTCCCCAACGCCAAGCCCGCGAAGGTCTGCGGCGACCCGACGGACTGGGACAACCCGGAGTTCTACACCGCCCTGCCGCGTGAGCCGGAGGCGATCGTGGAGTACCTGCGGACCGCCACCGCGCACCGGGGATCGGCCCCGTCGACCATGTTCCACTGGGGCGTGGAGATCCTGCGCGCCGGCCTGATGCCCGCCGACCTGCGTGCCTCCTGGTACCGGGCGCTGGCGCTGCTGGACGGCGTGCAGGTCTACGACCAGGCGGTCACCCTGGACGGGCGGACCGGCGTGGCGATCGGCATCGAGGACGCGCACGAGCGCCGTGACCTGATCGTGGACCCGGCCACCGGCGAGTTCATCGGCGAGCGGGCGGTCGCGGGCACAGAGCCGTACGACAAGTGGATCGCGCCCGGCACGGTCACGGGCTTCAGCTCCATCACCACGAAGGTCGTCAACGGGATCGGCCAGACCGGCTGATCCCGCCGAGAGACCGTGGCCGCCCCGAACACCGGGGCGGCCACGGGTGTTTCCGGTCAGTGCGAGTGCTTGGCGAGGGTGTCGTGCGTCTCGCGGATCTTCTGGAACGACTTCGGCTCGGCCACCGCAGCCTTCGCGAAGGTCGCGCCGCCCGGGACCGCCGCCGGCTTGCCGCGGGTGAACAGCCAGGTCTGGAACAGCTCGTCCAGCTGCTGGCCGGAGACCTGCTCGGACAGTGCGATGAACTCCTCGATCGAGGCGTCGCTGTACCGCTTGGTCTGCGTCCACTGCTTCAGGATCCGGAAGAACGCGTCGTCGCCCACCGCGACCCGCAGCGCGTGCACGGCCAGCGCGCCCCGGTCGTAGACCGCGCCGTGGAACTGGTTCGCCGCGCCCGGGTCACCGGGCAGGACCTGCCAGAACGGGCTGTCCGCCGGGTAGCTGTCGTAGGTGAACTGGGCGTTCTCCTGCGCGGTGCCCTCGCCGACGTGCTCCGACCACAGGAACTCCGCGTAGCTGGCGAAGCCCTCGTTCAGCCAGATGTCCCGCCAGCGGTGCACCGACACCGAGTCGCCGAACCACTGGTGGCCGTTCTCGTGCGCCACCACGTAGGTGTTCGCGCCACGCCGGAAGAACGCCGGGCTGTAGGTCGACCGGGACTGGTTCTCCAGGGCGAACCCGATACCGGGCGTCACCACACCGCCCTGCGCCTCGAACGGGTAAGGCCCGAAGTTCTCCTCCAGGAACTCGACCACCTCGGACGTCCGCTCGATGCTGGCCCGCGCCGCCGCCGCGTCGTCACCCAGGTTGTCCGCGTACGCGTTCACCACGGGCTGCCCGTTCGGCGCGGTGGACTGCCGGATCTCGAACTGGCCGATCGCCACGAACGTCAGGTACGGGGCCTGCGGCTTCAGGCTCCTCCAGCGCCACCGGGTCCAGCCGTTGATCTGCTTGGCGGTCCCGTTGAACAGGCCGTTCGAGATCACCTCGACGCCGTCCGGCACGGCCACCGACACGTCGTGCGTGGCCTTGTCCGTCGGGTGGTTGTTGCTCGGGTACCACCACGGGGCGATGTCCGGCTCGTCGATGGCCAGTGCGCCGTCTGCGGTGCGCTTCCACGCCGTGACGCCGTCCAGTTGGCGGCTCGACGGAACGTCCGAGTAGGTGACGACGATCGTCAGGTCGGAGCCCTTGCGGAGGTTGCCCCGGGGATCGACGACCAGTTCGCCGCCGGACTGGGTGAAGGACGCGATCCGGTTGTTCACCCGGACCGAGCTCGCCTTGAGCACGAAATCCAGGTTGAACCGGCTCAGGTCCTGGGTTGCCTTGGCCAGGATGGTCGTGGTCCCGGAAAGGTTGTCGGTCGACGGCTGGTAGTTGAGGCGGATGTCGTAGTGGGAGACGTCGTAACCGCCGTTGCCGGCATTCGGGTAGTACGGGTCTCCGATACCCGCCGCGCCCGGCTCCGCCGCAGAAGCGGTACCGGCCAGCAGCAGCAGGGAAGCCGCAGTGGCTGTGCCTAGCGTGAGCTTCGCTCTGAGGGACATGAGGGGAAGCTAGCCACGGCGCAAGGGGCCGCTGTACCCCCTTCCGTATGGTCCTGGCTATTGGAACGCGGTTGACACGGCCGCCTTCAGCCGGGCATGGAGAGCACGCAATTCCGCACGTTCCGCCCGAATTTCCAACACTCGAATTCCACGCGGCGCGGAAAGCTCTCGTCTCATTTGGTCGGCGTCCGCCACCAGCGTGTGCGGGACGCCGTGCGCCGCGCACAGGTGCGCCAGGTCGACGCCGTGCGGCGTGCCGAAGACCCGTTCAAACGCGGCCGAGTGCTCCGGTGCGCCCTGCTCCAGCAGCGTGAAGATGCCGCCGCCGTCGTCGTTGAGGACCACCACGGTCAGGTCCGGGCGCGGCTCGTCCGGGCCGATCAGCAGGCCGTTCGCGTCGTGCAGGAACGTCAGGTCGCCGATCAGCGCGAACGTGGGCCCGGTGGTGAGCGCGATGCCGGCCGCCGTGGAGACGCTGCCGTCGATGCCCGCCACGCCCCGGTTCGCGTGCACCCGGATGTCGGTGCGCGGCGCGGCCACCAGGTCGACGTCCCGCACCGGGTTGGACGAGCCGAGGAACAGCGCGCTGCCCGCCGGCAGCGCGGCGACCAGGTCCCGCGCCACCTGGAGGCCGGTCGGCCAGGGCTCCTTGGCCAGCAGGTCGTCCACCACGTCGGCGGCGGCCTTGTCGGCGTGCTGCCACGCGGTCAGCCACTCGTCGTCCACCTCGTGCTCGCCCAGGGCCAGGGCGGTGGAGGTGTGGGTGGCGGCGAACTGCGGGTCCGGCCAGTCCGGTTCATCGGACAGCACGTGCACGGTGCCGGTGGTCGCGATCAGCTTCATCACGCCGCGGGACAGCGTGGGGCGGCCGACCACGACCACGGCGTCCGGTTTCAGCTTGGTGGGCAGCTCGCCCGCGTTGAGCAGCAGCGAGCCGTGGCGCAGGCCGGGTGCGGTGGGCTCGGCGATCACCGGCCAGCCGGCGCGTTCGGCCAGGTCGGTGATGGTGGTGGCGTCCTCGCGGGTGTCGCCGACGACGACCAGCGTGCGGGGGCCGAGGTGGTCGGCCGGGTGCAGGGAGGTCGTGGTCTTCGTCGCCACGCGGGTCCACGGCATGTCGAACGGGCGGCCGTCGAGTGACTCCGGCCACGCTGTGTCATCGGGCACCAGGGGCTCCCGGAACGGCACGTTGACATGCACGGGGCCCTGCTCGCGGGCGCTCGCGACGGCCCGGCAGACCAGGGAGCGCCACAGGCCGTTCTGGCCCCGGCGGTGTTCCGCGATCGGGAACTGGAGGGTGTCGATGCCGAACACGCGCTGCTGGTCCACGGTCTGGCTCGCGCCCGTGCGGTAGAGCTCGACCGGGCGGTCGGCGGTGAGCGCGATGAGCGGGACGCGGGCGTGCCGCGCCTCCAGCACGGCGGGGTGCAGGTTGGCGACGGCGGTGCCGGACGTGCAGGTCACGGCGGTCACCTCGCCGCTGCCCTTGGCCAGGCCGAGGGCGAGGAAGCCGGCGGTGCGCTCGTCGATCCGGACGTGCAGGGTGAGCCGTCCGGCTGCCGCGGCCTCGGCCAAGGCGAACGACAGCGGGGCGTTGCGCGATCCGGGGCTCAGCACGACGTGCCGGACGTCGTTGCGGAGGAGCTCGTCGACGAGCACCCTGGCCTGCGCGGTGGACGGGTTCACCGGGACATTGTCGCTCAGTCCCGGATCAGGCGATTCCAGTCGCTGAGTCGAACACGTGTTCGAGATCATCCGGCAGGCCGACACGCTGCGTGAACACGCCCGGTGACAGGTCGGTGGGCTGGGCCGTTCTCAGCTTCGGGGCGGGCATAGGGTCCGTGCCGTGGCAGATCACGGCGTCTCCGAGCTGTTCGACCCGTCCCGCTGGAAGGCGGTCGAGGGTTTCGACTTCACCGACATCACCTACCACCGCGCGGTGGACCAGGGCACGGTGCGCATCGCGTTCGACCGGCCTGAGGTGCGCAACGCGTTCCGGCCGCACACCGTGGACGAGCTGTACCGGGCGCTGGACCACGCCCGGATGAGCTCGGACGTCGGGTGCGTGCTGCTGACCGGCAACGGGCCGTCGCCGAAGGACGGCGGGTGGGCGTTCTGCTCCGGTGGCGACCAGCGGATCCGGGGGCGCAGCGGGTACCAGTACGCGTCGGGTGAGACGGCGGACACGGTGGACCCGGCGCGGGCGGGGCGGCTGCACATCCTGGAGTGCCAGCGGCTGATCCGGTTCATGCCGAAGGTCGTGATCGCGGTGGTGCCCGGGTGGGCGGCCGGCGGTGGGCACAGCCTGCACGTGGTGTGCGACCTGACGTTGGCGAGTGCGGAGCAGGCGAAG
The DNA here is from genome assembly GCA_965995405.1 of uncultured Saccharothrix sp. Lineage (GTDB taxonomy): Bacteria > Actinomycetota > Actinomycetes > Mycobacteriales > Pseudonocardiaceae > Actinosynnema. Next base: position 6,907 of record CBHFOL010000055.1, on the reverse strand, counting down.
TTCAAGCAGACGGACGCCGACGTCGGCAGCTTCGACGGCGGTTACGGGTCGGCGTACCTGGCCCGGCAGGTGGGTCAGAAGTTCGCCCGCGAGATCTTCTTCCTGGGGCGGACGTACGGGGCGGAGGAGATGCAGCGGATGGGCGCGGTGAACGCGGTCGTGCCGCACGCCGAGCTGGAGGACACGGCGTTGCAGTGGGCGAAGGAGATCAACGGCAAGTCGCCCACCGCGCAGCGGATGCTGAAGTACGCGTTCAACCTGATCGACGACGGTCTGGTCGGCCAGCAGCTGTTCGCCGGCGAGACCACCCGCCTCGCCTACATGACGGACGAGGCGGTCGAGGGCCGCGACGCGTTCCTGGAGAAGCGCGACCCGGACTGGTCCGACTTCCCCTACTACTACTGATCCGCCATGACGACTCTTGACGCGGTCCGCGCCGCTCTCGCTCCCACGCTCTCTCGCTCCCACATCGGATCGTTCAACAATCCAACACTTGAAAGCGAACCAAAGACCACCCGAGGATCGTTCAACAATCCAACAATCCCCGCCGGGGTGGTGGCGGCGTCGTTGCCCGGCGGGCGAGAGCTCGGGGCGTTGCGCGGGTGGGAGACCGGGGCGGCGCTGGCGGTCGGGACGTCCGGGTCGACCGGTGAGCCGAAGGTGGTGCTGCTGTCGGCGTCGACGCTGGTCGCGTCCGCCGAGCTGACGCACGCGCGGCTCGGAGGTCCCGGCCGGTGGCTGCTGGCGTTGCCGACCACGCACATCGCGGGCATCCAGGTGCTGGTCAGGTCGCTGGTCGCGGGGACCGAGCCGGGCGTCATGGACCTGGCCACCGGGTTCCGGGCGTCCGGGTTCGCCACGGCCGCACGCACGCTGCTGTCCGCACCGGGACCGCACTACACCTCGCTTGTGCCCACCCAGCTGGCCCGGCTGGTCGCCACCGAGGGGCCAGGACTGGCCGCCATCCGCGAGTTCGACGCCGTCCTGATCGGCGGTGCCGCCACGCCGCCGTCGCTGCTCGCGCGGGCGCGGGCCGCCGGCGTCCGGATCGTCACCACCTACGGCATGAGCGAGACCGCGGGTGGGTGCGTGTACGACGGTGTACCGCTGGACGGCGTCCGAGTCCGCCTCACCGGCGGGCGCATCGAGTTGGCCGGGCCCACGCTGGCCCTCGGCTACCAGGGCGGCGAGCCGTTCGGCGAGTGGTTCCGCACCGGGGACCTCGGGCGACTGTCGCCGGACGGGCGGCTGGAGGTGGTCGGCCGCGCCGACGACGTGATCATCAGCGGCGGGGAGAACGTGTCGCCGATCGAGGTCGAGCGGGTCATCGCGGCCCAGCCGGGCGTGCACGAGGTGTGCGTGGTGGGCGTGCCGGATGCCGAGTGGGGTCAGGCGGTCGCCGCCGCCGTCGTGCCGGACGACCCGGACTCGCCGCCCGACCCGGAGGCGTTGGGGGCGGCGGTGCGGGCGGCCGTGGGGCGGTTCGCCATGCCGAAGCACGTCGCCTTCGTGCCGGAGCTGCCGCTCAACGGGCCGGGAAAGGTCGACCGGACGGCAGTGACTCGCTCGTTCGGGTGAGTTTTTCCCACACGCATTTTCTTGTTGGTTGACAGCTAACCACCGCCCGCGCTTGGCTCTGACCAGCCGTGACGGGTGGCCCTGTAGCGGTCCCTCCGCACCGCTCGTCCGGGCAAGGAGTGCTGCGATGCCGAGGCGCTACCTGTTAACCCTCACCGCCGTCACCGCCCTCACGCTCTCCGCCACCGTGCCCGCGAGCGCCGTCCCGGACGGCTCTTGGCGTGCCGACCTGTCCATAGTGGACACGGACGACAACGGTGTCATCTCGAACGGCCGCACCGTGCGGCTCGACCCGTCCGCGCCGACACCCGCGAGCGCCCGCGCCGCCGTCCGCACCGGTTTCCTCCAGCTCGCCCCGCACCGGCTCGCCGCGCCCGCCGACACGATCGCCGCCGACCTGCGCGGCCACGTCCCGGACGGCGCGGAGATCGCGGTGGACGTGCGCGGCGCGCTCGGCGACGACCAGTGGACCGAGTGGGTGGAGGCCCGGCCCGACCAGCCCGCCACGCTGCCCACGGCCGTCGACACGGTGCAGGTCCGGCTGGCCCTCACCGCCACCGGCCAGAGCCCCGAGGTCCGCGAGCTGACGCTGACCCCGTCCACCACGGGGCGGCTCGGAGCGGAGGCGGCGGGCAGTACCTACCGCGTCTACGCGACCCGTGAGGGCCTGGTCGGCGGCACCACGGCGAACGGCCACGTCATCACGTCCCGCGACCACTTCGTGGCGCTGCCGTCGCGACGCGGCCTGTCCGCGAAGGGCACCGGCACCTACAGCGTCCGCGTGTGCGCCGCGAACGGCCGCTGCGAGTGGGCTCCGGTGTGGGACGTCGGCCCGTGGAACACCAAGGACGACTACTGGAACCCGTCGGCCACCCGCGAGATGTGGAAGGACCTGCCGCAGGGCAAACCGGAGGCGCAGGCGGCTTACCAGGACGGCTACAACGGCGGCAAGGACCAGTTCGGCCGCCGCCCGGCCAACCCGGCGGGCATCGATCTCGGCGACGGCACGTTCTGGGACGGCTTGAAGCTGAGCGACAACGCGTGGGTGACCGTCACCTACCAGTGGACCGGCTCCGGCCCGGCGGGCTTCATCCGGACCGCGGGAGACCCGCTGAACGTGCGGGCCGGTGCGGCGTCCGGCGCGGCCCAGGTCGGGCTGGCCGCGAACTACGCGCAGGTCAGGGTGGAGTGCCAGCTGGCAGGCGAGTCGGTGAGCGGCTCGCAGGGCACGTCCGACGTCTGGTACCGGATCGCGGCGGGCAAGTACGTGGCGAAGGCGTACGTGTCGGGGGTGTCCGGCGCGACGGCCTGTTAGCGCCGGGCCGGTCGGGGGTCGCCGAGATCCATGTCGGAGGATGACGGCATGGCCACAGTCGTCCAGTGGATCTCGGGGACCCGCCCCCGTACCCTGCCGAACTCCGTCGCGCCGGTCCTGGTGGGCGCGGGCGCGGCGCACCACATCGACGGGTTCAACGCGACCTGGTCGGCGCTGGCGCTGCTGGTGTCCGTCGCGCTCCAGGTGGGCGTGAACTACGCCAACGACTACTCGGACGGCATCCGGGGCACGGACGAGCATCGAGTCGGCCCGTTCCGCCTGGTCGGGTCGGGCGCGGCGAACCCGAAGGCGGTCCGGACGGCGGCGTTCGCGGCGATGGGCGTGGCGGCCGTGGCGGGCCTGGCCCTGGTGGTGCTCAGCGGCCGGTACTGGATGATCGCGTTCGGTGCCGTGTGCATCGCGGCGGCCTGGTTCTACACCGGCGGGCGCAAGCCGTACGGGTACTCGGGCCTGGGTGAGTTGGCGGTGTTCGTGTTCTTCGGGCCGGCGGCGGTGCTCGGCACCCTGTACGTGCAGACCGGGGAGATCACCGGCATCGGCATCGGGGGCGCGATCGCCATGGGTGCGTTCTCGACCGGTGTGATGATCGCGAACAGCCTGCGCGACATCCCGACGGACGTCCAGGCGGGCAAGCGCACCCTGGCCACCACGTTGGGCGACAAGGATTCCCGTCGCCTCTACCTGGCCCTGGTCACCATCCCGTTCGTGATCACGCTGGCCATCGGCCTGCGTGAACCGTTGGCGCTACTGGGTTTCCTGGCCCTGCCGCTGGTGGTCCTGGGTGCCCGGCGGGTGGCGAAGGGCAGCAAGGGGCGCGACCTGATCCCCGTTCTCCAGCACACCGGTTTCGCGATGCTGCTGTGGGCGATCGTCACCACGGCAACGCTCGTCTACGGCTGAGAATCCCGCCGGACGAGCACGGCTGACCAGCGGACCGCGTCCAAGCGTCGGGCGACTCCGGCTCAGCCCGGCGCGAGGCAGGCTCAGGCAGCGCGACGAGGCAAGCTCGGGCAGGCTCAAGCAGACGTCCCCGCCCAGGGGGTCCCCTGCTTTCAGCTTGCCACAGGGGTACGACAGTTTCGGGGCGCGAACCTGAGAGAGATCTCAGGTGCTACCAGGCGTCCTCGGTGAAGCTCGTCGGCTCGTCGTCCTCGTTGCGCTTCGGCTTGGGCGGCTCGGCGCGGGGAGGTTCCTCGCCACGGCACAGGGCAGCCAGGCGGTCGCGGTCCTTCTCGAACGCCGCCCGCACACCCCGGTCGCCGGACGCCTCGCCGAGGAGCACCTGTCGCCAACTCAGGTAGCCGGCCGAGATGCGGCGTTGCAGCGCCTGCAACTCGGGTGAGGCCTCGTTCGACTTCGCGAACTGCATCACCCGCCGCACGTCCTCCGCCGAAGGCTCGCGGGCCGGCTGGCGCAGTTTGGCCGCGTCCCGCATCGCCTTGTCGGCGGCGGCGACGGATTTGGCCAGGACGTCCTCGGCCGTCAGGACTTCAGCGGTCCGCCACATGCCCACGGCAACCCCTTCCGACACGCCGATCCACGCTGCGACGCAGCGCGCCCCGCCCGCGTTCCCACGAATGCCGAGATTTTTACGGCCAAGTGCCCGTGGCGCGGAACCGGGTCAGGGTCGCCAGGTGCGGAGCCAGGTCCATGCCCTGGTCGGCGACCCAACCGTCGTCGTAGTACGTGTCGGCGTAGCGCTCGCCGCCGTCGCACAGCAGGCTGACCACGCTGCCGCGCAGCCCGTCCGCCCGCATCTCCGCGACCAACTGGAACGCGCCCCACAGGTTGGTTCCGGTCGACCCGCCGACACGGCGGCCGAGGACCTGTTCGACGTGCCGGATCGTCGCGATCGACGCCGCGTCCGGCACCTTGATCATCCGGTCGATGACCTGGCCGACGAACGACGGCTCCACGCGCGGCCGGCCGATGCCCTCGATCCGCGAGCCGCGCGAACCGACCAGGGTCGGGTCGCTGTCACGCCACGCGTCGAAGAACACCGAGTACTCCGGGTCCACCACCGCCAGCCGGGACCGCGCCTTCTTGTAGTGGATGTACCGACCGATGGTGGCGCTGGTGCCGCCGGTGCCCGCGCCGACCACGATCCACGCGGGCTCCGGCGCGGCCTCCAGCGCCATCTGCTGGAACACCGATGCGGCGATGTTGTGGTTGCCGCGCCAGTCCGTGGCCCGTTCGGCGTGCGTGAACTGGTCCATGAAGTGGCCGCCGAGGTCGGCGGCGAGCCGGCGCGACTCGTCGTAGATGGCGCCCGGCTCGTCCACGAAATGGCACTTGCCGTCCTGCCGCTCGATCAGCGCCACCTTCTCCGGGCTGGTGGAGCGCGGCATCACGGCGATGAACGGCAGGCCGAGCAGCCGGGCGAAGTACGCCTCGGACACGGCCGTGGAGCCCGACGACGCCTCGATCACGGGCGTGCCGCCGACCACCCAGCCGTTGCAGATGGCGTACAGGAACAGCGACCGCGCGAGCCGGTGCTTGAGCGAGCCGGTGGGGTGGGTCGACTCGTCTTTCAGGTAGAGGTCGATTCCCCAATCGGGTGGCAGGGGGAAGTGCAGCAGGTGCGTGTCGGCGCTGCGATTGGCGTCGGCCTCGATGATCGAGACCGCCTCGCACACCCAATCCCTGGTCCGAGAGCTGCATCGGTCTACCGAAATGGTCACGCCGGCACGATAACTTCTGCGACGTGACCTCACGTGGGAGCACTTCAGCGCGGGACGCCCTGCGGGGCTGCCTGCTCGCGGGCGCGGTCGGCGACGCGCTCGGCGGTTCGATCGAGTTCGACCGCATCGACCGCATCCGGGGCCGGTTCGGCCCGTCCGGACTGACCGACTACGCGCCCGCGTACGGGCGGTTCGGCGCGATCACCGACGACACGCAGATGACCCTGTTCACGCTGGAAGGGCTGGTCCTGGCACGTCGGCGGGGCAGCGACCCGGTGCACGAGGTGCGCGTCGCGTACGGCCGGTGGCTGCGCACCCAGGGCGGGCCGGAGGTGGCGTCGGACGGGTGGCTGCTGGACGTGCCGGGGCTGCACCAGCTCCGCGCGCCGGGCAACACGTGCCTGACCGCGCTGCGGTCCGGTGTGCTGGGCACGGTGGAGAACCCGATCAACGACTCGAAGGGCTGCGGCGCGGTGATGCGCGCGGCACCCGTGGCGCTGTGGTCGGACGACGTGCGCGAGGTGTTCGCGCTGGCCACCGCGACCGGGGCACTCACCCACGGCCACCCCAGCGGGTACCTGTCGGCCGGCGTGCTGGCGGTGGTCGTGCAGCAGCTGTGGCAGGGCTCGCCGCTGGTCGGTGCGGTGGAGGTGGCGCGGGACGAGTTGCAGCGGTGGGCCGGGCACGAGGAGCAGTTGGTGCTGCTGGACCTGGCGGCCGAGATGGGCACGCGGGGGGTGCGGCCGACGGCCGAGGTGATCGAGACGACGCTCGGGGCCGGGTGGGTCGGCGAGGAGGCGTTGGCGATCGCGGTGCTCACGGCGTTGGCGGCGGAGAGCTTGGCGGACGGGCTGCTGCTGGCTGTCAACCATTCGGGGGACAGTGACTCGACCGGGGCGCTGTGCGGGAACCTGCTGGGCGCGCGGGACGGGGTGGCGGCGGTGCCGGAGCACTGGCTGGAGTCGCTGGAGCTGGTGGATGTGGTCGGGCGGCTGGCGGACGAGGCGGCGGACGTGTTCGGGCGCTGATCCGGCGTTTCGGGAGCCGGGCAGGGTGCGCGGGCAGCCGGGTCGACGGCGTCGACGGCGCGGCCCGGCGGTTTGCGCTGGTCACAGTCTGGCCTGCGCATAGTCGGGTCGGCAGGAGGCCCGACCGGCGGGCGATCCGGTCGAACGCGCGGCGGTTCGGCGTGTAGCCGCTTGGTGGCACGGCGGGCCGGAAGTTCGGCGGAAGCTCGGCTGGCCGGAAGTTCGGGCCGGTGGGGTGCGCGGGCTAGTGACAAGGCCGTGTAGTGAGGCGTTGGGGCTAGCCG
>CBHFOL010000054.1:0-31080 GCA_965995405.1 uncultured Saccharothrix sp. | reverse complement strand
CGGCTCCCGCACGCCCGGCGCGACCGTAGTCACCGCCACGTCGTGCCCGGCCAGCAGCTCCACCAGCTCCCGCTGCCGATCATCATCCACAGTGGACAACGCGAAAGCGTGACTGACCGTCACCTTCCCGCGCATGTCCAACGCCGCCACCCGCTCACAGATCAGCTCGACCTGGAACGCCCCCAGCGACCCACCGTCGTGCAGGTGCACGTCCACACCCCGCTGGTGCTTCTCCGCCAACCCGAACACGACATCCAGGTGCCGCACCGGATCCCGGTCGTACCCGGCGGGATCCAGCCCACCCACCAGATCCGCACCCGCCCGCAACGCCGCTTCCAGCAGCTCGGCGGTCCCCTTCTCCCGCAGGATGCCGCACTGCGGAAACGCCACCACCTCCACCGACGCCCGCGAAGCATGAGCCTCCCGAGCCGCCAGCACGCCCTCCAGCTTCTCCAAGCCCGAGTCGACGTCCACCTGCGCATGGCTCCGCACGAGCGTCGCACCGGCCGCGATCGTCAGCCCGAGCGTGTGCGTCGCCCGCTCGGCGACACTCCGCTCCGCCGACCGCCAGTTCCGCCGGTCGTTCTCGATCAGCTCACCCAGCCCCGTCCCCGCGCTGTGCGGCCGGAACGGCAACCCCAGCCGGGTCGAGTCCAGGTGCGCATGGCTGTCGGTGAACGACGGCAGCAGCACCCCACCGCCCCCGTCCACCACGGGCACACCCGGCGGCACGTCCAAGGCGTCGCCGAACGACGCCACCAGCCCGCCAGTACACAGTACGTCGACCGTGGGCGCGTCAAGGCTGTTGGGCCACGGCCGCACGGAACGGATCAGCAGATCACCGGTCACTCCGTGAAGCTAGCCCGGTCGGCAGGAGCTTGCCAGGGTTGAGGACCCCGGTGGGGTCCAGTGTCCGTTTGACGGACGCCAGCACCTCCACCCCCAGCCCGCCGATCTCGGCCTCCAGATACGGCACGTGATCTGCGCCGACGGCGTGGTGGTGGCTGATCGTCCCCAACCCCGCGATGGCTTCACTGGCCGCCGCCTTGGCGATCTGCCACTGTCCCACCGGGTCGGTCGCCGAACGCGCCGCCAGCACCGTGAAGTACAGGGACGCGCCGGTCTCGTATGCGTGCGAGATGTGGCACATCACGACACACTCCCCCAGCGCGTCGACCAACGCCTCCCGCACCGCCGTCCGCAGCTCGGAGATCCGCGACCAGTGCGCGGCCGTCTCCAACGTCTCGACGCACACCCCGGCGTCCATCAACCCGTCCCGCTGCCGTGGACCGTTGAACCGCCCGTGCCGCCAAGCCTCGCCCAGCACCCGCCCCAGCGACACCATCCGCAAGCCGCGCAACGTTTCCCGCCGACGACGCCGCACTTCGTCCTCCGACGCACCGTGCCAGCCGAGGATCAGCAGACACGGCTTGGCGACCCCACGCGCCCGCAGGTAAGCCTTCAGCGCCTTGGTCTTCCACCCGCCGCTCAACGCCAGCGACACTTCCGTCTCGTCCACATCGGACAGTCGCGTCACGTCCGCCAGCACCCGCCGCTGCGCCAGCCGCCGCACGACGCCCGACCCGCGCTCCCAGCCGTCCACGACGAAACCCTCGTAGCGCTCGACCACCGGCCGGGGCCGCACGCGCACCGAAACCTCCGTGATGACACCGAAAACGCCCTCGCTGCCCACCACGAGCTGCTTCAAGTCCGGCCCGGCCGCCGACGCGGGGGCGGCACCCAGCCGCCACTCTCCGACCGGCGTGGCCATCCGCACGCCTTCGACCATGTCCTCGAACCGCCCGTACCCGGACGACGCCTGCCCGGCGGACCTGGTCGCGGCGAACCCGCCGATGGTGGCCCGCTCGTAGGACTGCGGCACGTGCCCGATGGTGAAACCGTGCGGCGCCAACAGCTTCTCCGCCTCCGGCGCGGGCAGCCCGGCCTGGAGCACGGCGATCCGGGACACCGGGTCGAGCGACACCAACCGGTCCAGCCGGACCAGGTCGAGCGCGATCACCGCCGCCTTGTCGCCGCGCAACGCCGCCACGCCGCCGACCACCGATGTCCCACCGCCGAACGGCACCACGGCCACGTCGTGGTCGGCGCACGTCCGCAGCACCGCCGCCACCTGCTCGGGCGTCGCGGGCAGCACCACGGCGTCGGGCACCGCCAAAGAGTCCTCGCCCCGCTGCCGGATCAGGTCGAGGTAGGACAGGCCACCGGCCCGGCCCAGCCGCGAATCCCGGTCCACCCGGACGTACCCGGGCCCCACCACGGCGTCCAGCGCGGCGTGCGCGGCGTCCGACAGCGCGGAGGCGGGCACGGCGGGCGTCCGCGCGGGTGTCCTGACCTCGGCGAGCCCGGTCCGCTGCCGAAGCCACTGGAGAGCGTGCGGCGGCAGCTCACCGGTCGTCGGGGTCCAGCGACCCCGGAGGGTGTGGTCGATGCGCTCGGTCACCGCTACAGTGTGACACATGACGTCCCAACGTCACAGTGATGACGCCCTGCTCGACGCGGCCCGCGACTGCGTGGTCGAGGTCGGGGTCCGCCGCACCACGCTGACCGACATCGCCAAGCGCGCCGGGGTCAGCCGGATGACCCTCTACCGCCGGTTCCCCGACGTCCGCACCCTGGTCCGGACCCTGATGACCAGGGAGTTCGGCGCGCTGCTGCAACGCGTCGAAGAGCCCGGACCGGACGGCGCGAACGCCCGCGAGTGCCTGGTCGGCCGGTCCGTCGCCTGCATCCGGCTGCTGGCCGCCGACCCGCTGATGCGCCGGGTGCTCGACCTGGACGCCGAGCTGATGCTGCCCTACCTGGTGCAACGCCTGGGCGGCACGCAGAAGCTGGTCGAGGCGTTCCTGCTCAACCAGATCGAGGCGGGCCACGCGGACGGCTCGATCCGGCCCGGCGACGCCGCCGTCCAGGCCCGGCTCGTGCTGCTGACCACCCAGTCCCTGGTGCTGTCGATCCGTCCCGCGACCACCGGCCTGGACTTCGAGAAGCTGCTCGCCGAACTGGCCGACTTCCTCGACGCGGCGCTCTCGTGACCACCATGAGCACGTCCCTCAACGCCGCCCGCCGCCGCCGGGAACTGGCCGAGGTCGCCGAAAAGCCGGTGGACCTGCTGGTCGTCGGCGGTGGCGTGACCGGCGCGGGGGTCGCCCTGGACGCCGCCTCACGCGGGCTGGACGTGTGCCTGGTCGAGGCGCACGACCTCGCGTTCGGCACGTCCCGCTGGTCGAGCAAGCTGGTCCACGGCGGCCTGCGCTACCTGGCGCAGGGCGAGATCGGGCTGGCGTTCGAGAGCGCGGTCGAACGGGGCGTCCTGATGACCCGCACCGCGCCGCACCTGGTCCGCACCCTGCCGCAACTGGTCCCCCTGCACGGAAAGTCCGACGACCTGCTGGTCCACGCGGGCCTGCACGCGGGCGACGTCCTGCGCCGCCTCGCGCGCACCCCGTCCCGGGTGCTGCCGGGACCACGCCGGGTGTCCGCCGTCGAAGCCCTGGCCCTCGCACCCGGTCTGCGCCGGCACGACCTGCGCGGCGGCCTGCTGAGCTTCGACGGCCAGCTCATCGACGACGCCCGGCTGGTGGTCGCGCTGGCCCGGACGGCGGCCGGCTACGGCGCGCGGATCCTCACCCGGACCAGGGTGGTCAGCCTGACCGGCCGGGAGGCGTTCGTCGCGGACGGCCTCACCGGGGAGACGCTGGCCATCCGCGCCAGGGCCGTGGTCAACGCGGCCGGGGTGTGGGCCGGGCAGCTGGTCGACGTGAAGCTGCGGCCGTCGCGCGGGTCGCACCTGGTGCTGCGCGCGGACACCGTGGGCGTGGGCGGGACGGCGCTGACCGTGCCGGTGCCGGGGCAGCGCAACCGGTTCGCCCTGGTGCTGCCGCAGCAGGACGGGCGGGTCTACGTGGGGCTGACCGACGAGGCGGTGGACGGCCCGATCCCGGACGTGCCGGACGTCCCGGAGTCCGATGTGGACTTCCTGCTCGACGTCGCTTCCTCGGTCCTGGAACGGAAACTGACCCGGGACGACGTGCTGGGCACGTACGCGGGGCTGCGGCCGTTGCTGGACACGGGCGACGGGCCGAGCGCCGACCTGTCCCGGCGGCACACCGTGCTCACCGACAACGGCATCACCACGGTCGTCGGCGGCAAGCTCACCACGTACCGGCGGATGGCGGCGGACGCGGTGGACGCGACCGGCCTCACCACCGTGAAGTCGCGCACGAAGTCGTTGCCGCTGGTGGGTTCCCGGCCGGCGGACGGTCCGGCGCACCTGGTCGCGCGGTACGGCGGCGAGGCCCGGAAGGTCGCCGAGATCGGCGAGTTCACCTGGGCCGTGCGGCACGAGGGCGCGCTGGACGTGGCCGACGTCCTGGACCGCCGCACCCGGATCGGCCTGGTGCCCGCCGACCGCCTGGAGGCGGAATCCGAGGCCCGCCACCGGGTAGCGGCGGAGCTCGCCGCCCTGGCCTGAGCGGAAACCGAAGCGCGGAAACAGGCCCGGACACGAGAATGGGGGACCTCCGCCCGGGAGGTCCCCCATCGGTCTCACTCGCCGATGATCGGCTTCGCCGCCTTGGGCGGCTCCTCGATCAGCGGCTCGCCTTCCAGCCGCACCTTGCGCTGGTGGTCCTTGCCGTCGCCCTGGCCCGGAGCGCCCGCCATGGGGGCCATCATGCCGCCGGCGCCCATGCCGCCCGCGCCACCGCGACCGGCCGCGCCACCGCCACCGACACCGCCGCCACCAGCCGCAGCCGCCGCGCCCGTGCCCAGGACGCCGGACGCACCGCCGGCCTGCAACGTCTGCCCGGACGCACCGGCACCGGCCGCACCGCCACCACCGGCCAAGCCGCCACCACCACCGAAGCCGCCGCCACCACCGCCGACACCGCCACCACCACCGCCGACACCGGACGAGTGCGGCAGGTCGGCCGCGCTCACCGGACGAACCGTCGGGATGGGCGGGACGCTGGTCGTCGCGTGGGTCGTGTCACGCGGGAACGGCGTGTACGGGTTGGGGTTCGGCGTACGGCCGTAGTCGCCCGCCCCACCACTGCCGCCGGGACCCGGCACCCAACGGCCCGGCTCCCAGTGGCCACCGCCGCTCGCGCCACCGCCCGAACCGGGCACACCCGGCGTCGGAACGCGCGACCCGCCGGGGCTGGTGCCACCCGAACCGGAGCCACCCGAACCGCCGGAACCCGTGCCGACCTGCGGCGGACGGCTCACGACCGGACCCGGGTAGGTGCCGCCCGAGGTTCCGCCCGGAACGGTCACGCCGCCCGCGCCCGCGTCGCCGCCGATGACCGACGGCCGGTTGACCGTCGGACCGCCGTGCGCGCCGCTGGTGTTGGTGTTCCCGCCACCACCGCCCGCGTTGGGGTTCGAGTACCGCGCATTGGCGTTGCGGTCCATGTTGGCCAGCTGCTCCTGGGTCATCCCCAGCCCGCCGGACGTGTTGCGCGGACCCGCGCCGCCCGAACCACCCTTGTTGGCGTGGGTCATGGAGGTGATCGCCTGGAGGATCTGCTTGGCGGTCGACGCGATCGACTGCACGGACTTGATCAGGTCCATGAGCTTCTTGAGCGAGTCGCCGAGCTTCTTGAGGAAGTCCATCAGCTTCTTGGCGTAGTTCACGGCCATCTGCACGATGTCCGCGATCGCCGCCGCGATCGCCGCGCCGAACGTCAGGAACGACGCCGCCAGCCACTCGATGATCTTCATGACCATCTCGGACACGGCATCGCTGATCAGGTCCATGATGAACTTGCGGACCGTCGCGACCAGCTCGCCCGCGCCCTTGGCCGCGCCGGAGATGCCCTTCGCCGCCTTGCCCAGGGTCTCCAGGCCGCTGGCGTGCTTGTCCGCCGCCGCGCGGTAGCCGTCGGCGGAGCGGCCCTTCCAGCCCTTGGTCTCCTGGACGGCGGTGCGCCGGTAGTCGGCGACGATGCCCTCGATCTGCTTCGCGGCGGACGACCAGCTGTCGGACATCTTCTGGATCGCCTGCGGGCTGCCCAGCAGCGCGTCGAACGGCTCACGCAGGAAGTCCACGTGCTGCATGGCCCAGCTGAACCCGGCGGACAGCAGGCCCGACAGCGGGTTGGTGGACAGGCCGACGATGTCCATCGCGGTGTTCGCCATGCCGATGCCGGCCTGCACCCAGTCGCCGCGCTCGACGGCGGCGACGGTGCCCTGCACGTCGCCGATCAGATGGGACGGGTCACGCCCCTGCGTGCTCGCCTGCGTGCTCATCCACGTGCCCTTCCGGTGAACCCGAACGCGTTGTCCAGGTCGACGTTCTCGTAGAGGTCGGCGACCTCTTTGAGGCCCTGGCACATGTCGGCGATGGTCTCCGTGGCCTGGCCCAGGATGTCCTGCGACGCGCCCGCCGTCTTCAGCAGGAAGGACGCGAGGAACGACGCGAAGGCGCCGAAGGCGTCGGTCGACAGCGACGGATCGGCGGTCTTCGTGGCCGAGAGCATCCGCTGCGTCAGCTGGTCGACCGTGCCGGCGTGCGCCCGGATCTCCTCCGGGCTCACGTTGAACGACACGAACATGGACATCTACCCCCTGCTGCTCAGGCCATCACGTCGGGCGGGTTGGTGAAGTAGTCGTCGTCGGGCCTGGTGTCTCGACGCTGGATCTCGGGCTCCGGTTCCGTCGCGTCGGTGCCGTCACCCGAATAGCCGTGAGGCATGTTCGCCTTGACGAACTCCAGCGCGTCGCCGTCGCCCACGAAGTCGGTCATGATCTGCACGACCTGACCCGCCGCGGCGCGCTGCGCGTGGCCGACGGCCGTCATGATCGCCCCGGAGACGCGCTCCGGGTCCTCACCCCGCAGGCCGGGCCGCAGGACGAGGTTGGTCAGCGCTCCGGACGCGTTCACCGTGACGGTGATCAACCCGTCCGGGGACGTGGCACTGCCGCCGACGTCGCCGAGCTGGTTCTTCGCCTGCTCGGCGTTCTGCTTGGCCTGCTCGATCTTCTGGCCGTACTGCGCGAGCCACTGGTCCGGCTCCATCGGCTCCATAGAGTCACCCCTCCAGGCAACGGGGCTCTGCGGCCCACGACACATTCGACCGGTCGTCGTTCGATTCGGTTCCCGGGCCCGTATCGTTTCACCGAATCGTGATTTACGGGCAAGTCGGACGCCGATACCGCCGTTCGGCTCATTGTGTGAATTGTTTACTTGCCGTTCTGTTGGGTTTTCGCAACACTTCGTAGCATGAGTCCGGCACGCCGGGGACCCGAGCAGCGGATCCACAACCGGATCCAGGTGCTGCGGGTGGAGCGCGGGATGAGCAGAGTGGGCCTGGCCGAGGCGGTGGCGGTCAACCCCCAGACGATCGGGGCCTTGGAACGGGGCGACCACTACCCCAGCCTGGACCTGGCCATGCGGATCTGCGAGGTGTTCGGCCTGCCGGTGGAGGCGGTGTTCAGCCGCGAGCCGTTCCAGCCGCTGTCCAAGCAGGTCTACGGCGGTTGAACGCGCGGTTGACCGCGTGGCCGGACACGCGGGTGGACGGGCAGTCGAACGACAGGAGGATTACCACCGTGGCACACGGGGTGCTGGAGATCGACCGGGTCTCCAAGCGCTACGGCGAGGTCGTCGCGTTGCACGACATGACGTTCGACGTGCGCGCGGGCGAGCTGTTCGGGTTCGTCGGCAGCAACGGCGCGGGCAAGACCACGACCATGCGGATCGCACTCGGGGTGCTCGCGGCCGACTCCGGCGAGGTCCGCTGGAACGGCTCGCCGGTGACGCTGGAGACGCGCCGCAGGATCGGGTACATGCCGGAGGAACGCGGCCTCTACCCGAAGATGAAGGTGCTCGACCAGCTGGTGTACCTGGCCGAGCTGCACGGACTGTCCACGAACGACGCCCACCGCTCGGCGGAGACCTGGATCGCCCGGCTCGGCCTGCGCGACCGGCGGCACGACGAGGTGCAGAAGCTCAGCCTGGGCAACCAGCAGCGGGTGCAGCTCGCGGCGGCGCTGGCGCACGAGCCGGACGTGCTGGTGCTGGACGAGCCGTTCTCCGGGCTGGACCCGGTGGCGGTGGACGTGATGAGCCAGGTGCTGCGGGAGAAGGCGGCGGCCGGGGTGCCGGTGGTGTTCTCCAGCCACCAGCTCGACCTGGTCGAACGGCTGTGCGACCGGGTGGGCATCGTGCGCAGCGGCTCGCTGGTCGCGTGCGGGTCGGTGGACGAGCTGCGGGCGGGCGGCTCGGTGCAGCTCGCCGTGGAGGCGCCGGAGGCCCAGGCGGGTTGGGCGGACGCGGTGCCCGGCGTGCGGGTGGTGTCCGTGGACGGGCCGCGCACCGTGCTGGAGCTCGGGCCCGGGGCGGACGACCAGGCCGTGCTGCACGCCGCGCTGGCCACCGGTCCGGTCCGCGAGTTCACCCGGCGGCGGCCGTCGCTGACCGAACTGTTCCGCAGCGTGGTGACCGAGGAGCGCGTGGCATGAGCACCCTGACCCCGAGCCGAGCGGTGTTCCTGGTCGCCCGGCGGGAGTTCCTGACCAAGGTGCGCACCAAGTCGTTCCTGTTGGGAACGCTGGTGATCGTGGCCGTCATGGCGGGCTACGTGCTGTTGCAGACGGTGCTGATCGACCGCTCGGAGCGCAGCACGGTGGCGCTGAGCGGACAGGCGACCGTGCTGGCCGAGCCGTTGAAGCAGACCGCGAAGTCGTTCGGCCGGGACATCGAGATCGTGGACGTCACCGACGTGGCCGCCGCCGAGCAGCGGGTGCGGGCGGGTGAGCTGGACGTCCTGGTGTCCGGCGCGCCGGACGCGTTGCGGGTGGTCGTGAAGGAGCGGCTGAACGACGAGCTGCGCAACTCGATCGACCTGCTGGTGAAGCAGCAGGTGCTCAACGCGCAGCTGGCCGAGGTGGGTCTGGACCCGGCGGTCGTGGCGAAGAACGTCGAGAACGCCAAGGTCGACGTGGTGGCGTTGGAGCCGTCGGATTCCCAACGGGGACAACGGCTTGCGGTCGGGTTGGTGATCGCCGCGCTGCTGTACTACTCGCTGCTGGTGTACGGGACGATGGTCGCGCAGGGCGTGGTGGAGGAGAAGTCCAGCCGGGTCGTGGAGATCCTGCTGTCGACGTTGCGTCCGTGGCAGTTGTTGCTGGGCAAGGTGATCGGGCTCGGCCTGGTCGGGTTGCTCCAGCTCGTGCTGATCGGCGGGATCGGGCTGGTGCTGTCGTCGGTGTCCGGGGTGCTCGACATCACCGGGGTCGCCGGAGGTGCGCTGGCCATCGGGGTGCTGTGGTACCTGCTGGGATTCTTCTTGTACGCCACGGTTTACGCGGCGGCGGCTTCGCTGGTGCCGCGGCAGGAGGAGCTCCAGTCGGTGATGGCCCCGATCAGCATGGTGATCGTGATCGTGTTCGTGATGGGCATCAACCTGATGATCGCGAACCCGTCGGGGACGCTGGTGACGGTGCTGTCGGTGCTGCCGCCGTTCGCGCCGATCCTGATGCCGGGGCGGATGGCGATGGGTGTCGCGCCGACGTGGCAGGTGCTGCTGGCGGTGGTGTTGGCGATCGGGGCGGTTGCCGCGATCACCTGGCTGGGCGGGAAGGTGTACTCGAACGCCGTGCTGCGGACCGGGTCGCGGGTGAAGCTGCGGGACGTGCTGCGCTGATCAGCGAGATCTCGCGGAGCGACTGCTGAGACTTCCCTCAGCGTCGAGCGCGGAGAATGTCAGTGGTGCCTGGGACAATGGTGACCGGGGGCCGGAGGCCAAGCCAGGCGGAGCGGCCCTGGCCGGCACTGAGACGACAAAGGCCCGCGTCCGGTAGCGGACACGGGCCTCGCGTCGTCCGTCGTCAGCGCTGTTCGACCGGCACGAAGTCGCGTTCCGGGGAGCCGACGTAGATCTGCCGGGGGCGGCCGATCTTGGTGGCCGGGTCCTGGATCATCTCGCGCCAGTGGGCGATCCAGCCGGGCAGCCGGCCCAGGGCGAAGAGCACCGTGAAGAACTTCGTCGGGAAGCCCATCGCGCGGTAGATCAGGCCGGTGTAGAAGTCCACGTTCGGGTACAGCTTGCGCTGGATGAAGTAGTCGTCCGCGAGCGCGGTCTCCTCCAGCTTCTTGGCGATGTCCAGCAGCTGGTCGTCCGCGCCGAGCTTGCCGAGGATCTCGTCCGCCGTCTTCTTGATGATCGCCGCGCGCGGGTCGTAGTTCTTGTACACGCGGTGGCCGAAGCCCATCAGGCGGACGCCGTCCTCCTTGTTCTTCACCTTGCGCACGAACGATTCGACGTCGCCGCCGTCGGCCTTGATCTTCTCCAGCATCTCCAGCACCGCGCTGTTCGCACCACCGTGCAGCGGGCCGAACAGGGCGTTGATGCCGGCCGAGATGGACGCGAACAGGTTGGCCTCGGACGAGCCGACCAGCCGCACCGTCGACGTGGAGCAGTTCTGCTCGTGGTCGGCGTGCAGCACGAACAGCAGGTCCAGCGCGCGGACCAGGTCGGGGTCCACGTCGTAGGGCTCGGCCGGGAAGCCGAACGTCATGCGCAGGAAGTTCTCCACCAGGCCAAGGGAGTTGTCCGGGTAGAGGAACGGCTGGCCGACCGACTTCTTGTACGCGTAGGCCGCGATGGTCGGCACCTTCGCCAGCAGCCGGATCGTGGAGATCTCGACCTGGTTGGCGTCGAACGGGCTGAGGCTGTCCTGGTAGAACGTGGACAGCGCGGACACGGCGGACGACAGCACCGGCATCGGGTGCGCGTCACGCGGGAAGCCGTCGAAGAAACGTTTCAGGTCTTCGTGCAGCAGGGTGTGTCGGCTGATCTTGGACGAGAACTCGTCCAGTTGCGCCTGCGTCGGCAGCTCGCCGTAGATCAGCAGGTAGCTGACCTCAAGGAAGTTCGAGCGCTGGGCGAGCTGTTCGATCGGGTAGCCGCGGTAGCGCAGGATCCCCGCGTCACCGTCGATGTAGGTGATCTCGGACGAACAGGAAGCGGTGTTCACGAAGCCGCTGTCCAGGGTGACCAGGCCGGTGGTGGCCAGGAGCTTGCCGAGATCGATACCGGACGCACCCTCGGTGGCCGGTACTACCTTCATCTCGTGCTCTCCGCCCTGATGGCGCAGCGCGACGGTACGGGTGTCGTTCGGCGCAGTCGTCGCGTCGGGCATTCAGAGTCCCTCTCACGCTAGGGGCGGGGTGGCCACGTGCGGGTCTCGCACGCGCGTGCACGCGGACGCGAAGCGCCCCGCACCGCAGCACCACCCCGTTGGGGTCCTGTCAGTTGTTGCCACGCCGGCCGACGGACAATCCGCTCCGCAGTCGCGGTGTGAACCGATTCGGCAAGCTGGGACCGGCGTCACACACGGCTGCGCCGGTGGCCGGCGCGCATCCACCACCGTAGCCGTTTTGGCGCGTTTCTCCACCTCACAGGGGGTGAGAGCTAGGTCATCCCCAGTTCGCGTTTGAACGGCGGTTCCGCTCCGGCGCGCGAACAGGTAATAGCCGCCGCCGCACCCGCGTAGGACAGCGCTTTCTCCCATTTCCCGGTGTCCATGCGGCGGACGGCCTCGGTGGACAGCGCGTCGTGTGCGTGCAGCCACGCCAGCAGCGCGCCCTGGACCGTGTCGCCTGCCCCGATCGTGTCCACGACATTCACCGGCACGGGTGGGACGCGAATCACCTCGCCGGTACCGGTCAGCACCGCCAGTCCGTCGCCGCCCAACGTCAGCACGACCGCCGCCGGCCCGGCCCCGCGCCAGTCGCGGGCGACGTCCAGCACGTCCTCGAACGGGGCGTCCGCGGGCAGTTCGGCGAGCCACCGGGTGTCGTCGGCGGACACCTTCAGCAGGCCGACGTGCTCCAGCCACGAGTCGTACCGGTCGCGGTAGGCCGGCGGGTCGTGGATCAGGCCCGCCCTGATGTTCGGGTCGAGCACGGTCAGCGCGCCGCGCTCGGACTCCCGCCACAGCACCCGCTCGTACGTGCTCGCGCCGGGCTCCAGCACCATCGACAGCGTCCCGAACGACACCGCGCGCACCCCGGCGGGCAGCGGGCCAGGGTCGGTGACCAGCCGGTCCGCCGTGCCCTCCACGTAGAACGAGTACCGCGCCGAACCGTCGTCGGTCAGGCCCACCACGGCCAGCGTGGTCGGCTCGGGCCCGCGCCGCACCAGGTCGGTGCGCACGTTCGAGGCGTGCAGCCGGTCCAGCAGCCGGTCGCCGAACAGGTCGGTGGACACCCGGGACAGGAAGCTCACCGGGGCCTCCAGCCGGCCGGCGGCGACGGCCACGTTGTACGGCCCGCCGCCCAGCCGTGGCGCGAGGGTGTCCTCGGGCGTGGGCACGAGGTCGACCAGCGCCTCACCGGCGACGACGATCACGTCTGGCTCCGTTCTCTGCGCAGCCCGTCCAGCAGGAGTTCACCCAGCGCGGTGAACGCCTCGGCGTCGGACACGCCCGCCCGGCGGGTCAGCACGCCGGTCTGGATGCCTTCGATGAGCAGTCCCGCCATCTCCGCGACGAGCGTGGCGTGGACCTCCCGGAACACCCCGCCCTTCACGCCTTCCTGGATGAACGACCGGATCCGCTCGGCGGCGGCGCGGGCGTTGCGCTCGTAGGTGGAGCGGGTGGGCGCGAAGGCCGACACGTCGGCGATGAACTGGCCGGACGCCCGACGCAGCTCCTCCGCCGCGCCCGCCAGGTAGGTGCCGACCCGGGCGCGCACGTCGTTGATCTCGGCGACCTTCTGCTCGATCCGCTGGGCCGCGCCCTTGAAGTACCGGCCGACGACCCGGACCGCGAGCTGTTCCTTGCTGGCCGCGAGCGTGTACAGGGTGGATTTCGAGCAGTGCAGGCGGGCCGCCAGGTCGTCCAGCGTGAAGTGCGCGAACCCCTCGGCGAGCACCAGGGTCTCCAGCCGGCCGAGCAGGTCGACCTGCCGGGGCGTGAGGGGGCGATGCACGATCGAGGTCATGAAATGACTCTGTCACACTCCCTGGCTACAGTACTGGCGTACGTCCTACAGTACTGCCACCAGTACGCCACGGCCGATTGACGGCCCAGTCCGTCCCGGAGGTCGACGATGCCCGCCGAGCGCCTGCTGCCCACCACCGAAGCCGAGGACCTGCTCGCACTCGTCCGCGAGATCGCGCGGGAGGAGTTGGCGCCGTACGCGGCGGAGGCCGAGGAGCACGAGCGATTCCCCCGGGACAAGTTCCGGCTGCTCGGCAAGACCGGTCTGCTGGGGCTGCCGTACCCGGAGCGGTTCGGCGGCGGCGAGCAGCCGTACGAGGTGTACCTCCAGGCGCTGGAGGAGATCGCGTCCGCGTGGATGTCGGTCGGTGTGGGCCTTTCCGTGCACGTGATGTCGAGCTACGGGTTGGCGGCGTTCGGCACGGACGCGCAGAAGGAGCGCTGGCTCCCGGAGATCCTGGAGGGCGACCTGCTCGGCGGGTACGCGCTGTCCGAGTCGCACGCGGGTTCCGACGCGGGCGCGCTGTCCACCCGTGCCGTGCTCGACGGTGAGCAGTACGTCGTCAACGGCACCAAGGCATGGATCACGCACGCCGGCGTGGCCGACTTCTACACCCTGATGGCGCGCACGGCGGACACCGGAGGCCGTGGCATCAGCTGCTTCCTGTCCCCCGGCCAGGCCGAAGGGCTCAGCCCCGCGCCCGCCGAACGCAAGATGGGCCTGACCGGCTCCATCACCGCACAGCTCCGCTTCGAGGACGTCCGGATCGACCGCGACCGCCTGATCGGCGACGAGGGCGACGGCCTGAAGATCGCACTGTCCGCTTTGGACTCCGGCCGGCTGGGGATTTCGGCCTGTGCCGTGGGTCTGGCCCAGGCGGCGCTGGACGAGGCGGTGGCGTACGCGAAGCAGCGCACCCAGTTCGGCCGCGCGATCATCGACTTCCAGGGCCTGGAGTTCCTGCTGGCCGACATGGCGGCGGCCGTCGAATCGGCCCGCGCCACCTACCTCGCAGCCGCCCGCCGCCGTGACCGCGGGCTGCCGTTCACCCGTCAGGCGGCGATCGCGAAGCTGGTGTGCACGGACGCCGCGATGAAGGTCACCACGGACGCCGTCCAGGTCCTCGGCGGTGCCGGCTACACCCGCGACTTCCCGGTGGAGCGGTACATGCGGGAGGCCAAGGTGCTCCAGATCTTCGAGGGCACGAACCAGATCCAGCGCGTGGTCATCGGCCGCGAACTCCGCCGCTGACCGCCTGATTGCGGGATCGTAAGCTCGTTCGATCGAATCGCAGCACATCGTCAACAAGGTCGAGCACTCGACGGTCATCGGGCCGAGCATCCAACTCGGCACGGTGACCGGTGGTGTCACGATCGCTGTGGAACGCCCGGAGTACCGGCTCGACTGGCTCACCCCCGCACCACGGCGGACGTGGGTGCCCAAACACCAACGCACCCCTAGCTACCTGCTCGACGCTCGCCGCGAAACCGTCCCGTTCCGCCCGAGGCCCGAAGTCCAGGAGCAACTCCAGTCCTGGCTGGACGACCCGGACGCACCCCTCTCGGTCCAACTCGTCCACGGTCCGGGCGGACGCGGAAAAACCAGGCTGGCCAACGCTTTCGCCACGACCGCCCACACCTCCGGTTGGCCGGTGGCACAGGCCACGGACCACCGCACGACGTCGACAGTCGCGGCGTCCGATGCACCGACCCGGGCCCTGATCGCCGTCGACTACGCCGAGCGCTGGAACCCGGACACCCTGGTCAAGATGATCGCGGCCTTGCCGGTGGACTTCCCCCAAGCCACCATCCGCGTCGTGCTCCTGGCACGTTCCCCGGCCGCGTGGCCACGGCTCACCGCCCACTTGGACCGAATCGCGGACCTGCCCCCGCCGATCGAACTCGGCGACCTGACAGACGAGTCCGACCGCACCCAAGCCTTCCATGACGCCGCTGAGGCATTCCGTACAGCCCTCGAACTACCTCCCCACGACACACCGCCGCCAATCCTCGCCGACCACGGCTCGGCCCTGACCCTGCACATGGCTGCGCTGGCGGCGGTGTGCGCGGACCGCGACCACGACCCCCGCCCGGAACTTCAAGAACTCTCGACGTACCTGCTCAACCACGAACGGCGCTTCTGGCCCACAGATATGTTCGACCAGGCAGCCACCACGGTCTTCGTGGCGACGCTCTTCGGCCCGGTCACAGACACCGGCCGCGATCTGCTGACACAGGCCGACGTGCCGCACACACTCCTCAAGTGGCACCGTCGCCTCTACCCCGAGGAAGGTCCACTCGCCCCACTACGCCCAGACCGCTTGGGCGAGGACTACGTCGCCGTCCACCTCGCAGAGGAACCAGACGCCAAAGATCTCATGTGGCGCCTACTGATTCATGAAGCGGGATCTACGCGCCGCGCGCTGACCGTGCTCGCCGCAGCAGCGGATCGACACCCGGATGTCCGGCCAGTTCTGTGGGAGTTCCTCGAACGCGATCCTGCTCTCGCAATGCGTGCCGGGGCATCGTTCTTCGAGACGCTGATCGACCACGCGCCGGCCCTCACCTGTTTCCAGGTCTCCCAGTTGCTGCCGAACTATACCAGCGAACTGCTACAGGTCAGTTCTCGACTATTTGAGCGCGTGCTGTCGGATCTTTCCGAACGTGGGTTCGACGATCCCGAGGGCATGGCCATTCTGTACGTCAAATGGGGAAAATCCCTGAGAGACGCAGGCAACCCACAAGGGGCGGTCACTGCAATGCTCAAAGGTGTCGAACTGTGGCGGCAGGCAGCCGATGTCGACACCGTCCACCTGCCCAGCTACGCATCGACCCTCAGGGACCTCGCATCGGTCCGGTATGCCGCGAGGCAGGACGAGGAAGCTCTGTCGACGGCAAAACAGGCGGTTGAACTGTGGCGTCGACTCAGCGATGGTACAGCCGACCACCTGGCCGAGCTCGCAATAGCGCTGTCCAACCTCGGCGCCATGTTGCACGAGGCCGGCCTGAGCCACGACGCTATAGCGCTGGCCGGCGAGGCTGTTTCGCTACAACGTGCGCTCGTGGACGACGGCCTCTCAGAACATCGGCCCAAGCTTGCAGCCAGCCTCAACAACATGGTCGGCTGTCTATCCGTAGCCGGATCTCATGGAGCAGCCAGGGATGCAGCTATCGAGGCGACCGAGATCTACGTCGAATTGACCGCGATCGATCGCGCGGCATACCTACCCGACCTGGCGTTGAGCCTCGTCAATCTCGGGCTTCGACACACCCACAGCGGAGACCGTCGAGCAGGCTTGAATTCGGCACTCGACGCCATCACCCACTACCGGGAACTGGCGGCAATCGATCCCATCGCACACCGCCCGTCCCTGGCAGGAGCATGCAGGCGGCTCGCAATCGGACAGCTCCACGAGCGCAACGGATCGACATCGGGACTGAACGAAGCCTGGGCAGCCGTGTCCGAGTCGATCTCGATCTACGAACAGCTATACAGAGAGTCACCGGACATGTTCGCCAGAGAGCTGGCAATCAGCGCATACGTGGGCATGCAGGTGGCCGAGGCGCTCGGCCTGGACCACCTTGCAGCCGAATTCCGCGATGCCCTGTCCGACTAGGACTCCCGGTAGAACGGGTTCTCCACCACGCCCTCACCGTCGACGTACTTGTACACCTCACGCCCCTCCACGAACACCCGCAGCGCACGGCTCATCACGTCCAGCGGGTCGCCCGACCAGATCACCACGTCGCCGTCCAGCCCCGGCCGCAGCGAGCCGACCCGGTCGTCCAGCCCCATGATCCGGGCCGGGTTCACCGTGATCGACGCCAGCGCCACGTCCCGGTCCAGCCCCTCCTTCACCGCCAGGGTCGCCTGGTGCACCAGGAAGTTGATCGGCACCACCGGGTGGTCCGTGGTGATCGCGATCTCCACGCCGGCCCGCGCCAGCACACCCGGCACGCGCAGCGAACGCTCCCGCAGCTCAACCTTCGACCGCGTCGTGAACAGCGGCCCGACGATGACCGGGATGTCCCGCTCCGCCAACAGGTCCGCGACCAGGTGCCCCTCGGTCCCGTGGTTGACGATCAGCCGGTACCCGAACTCGTCGGCCAGCCGCAGCGCGGTCGCGATGTCGTCCGCGCGGTGGCAGTGCTGGCACCACGGCAGCGTCCCGTCCAACACCTGCGACAGCACCTCAAGCGTGTTGTCCCGGTCGAACGGCCCGTCCGCCGCGGCCTTCTTCTCCGCGTAGTCCTGGGCCTTGGTGAACGCGTCCCGGATGACCGCCGCGACGCCCTGCCGCGTCGACGGCAGCTTGTTCTGGTCGCCGTACACCCGCTTCGGGTTCTCGCCGAGGGCGCTCTTCACGCTCACCGGCTCGCGCACCAGCATCTCGTCCGCCGTCCGGCCCCAGCACTTCACGGCCACCGTCCGGCCGCCGATCACGTTGCCGGACCCGGGCTTGATCACGGCCGTGGTGACACCGCCGGACAGCGCGTCGCCGAACCCGAGGTCGGCCGGGTTGATGGCGTCCAGCGCCCGCAACCGCGCCCCGTTCGGGTCGGTCATCTCGTTGGTGTCCTGGCCGGCCCAGCCTTCGCCCTCCTCGTGCACGCCGAGGTGCCCGTGGGCCTCCACGAAACCGGGCAGGACCCAGCCGCCGGCCGCGTCCACGACCGGCACGCCGTCCGGCACGGTCACATCCGCGCCGACCGCGACGATCTTCCCGTCCTGGACCAGAACGGTCCCGTTCTCGATGGGATCCCCGGAAACCGGGACGACATAGCCACCCGCGATCGCGACGTTCATAGTTAGCGACGCTAACAACCTAGGCCAACGGGCGCAAACCCCAGCGCCCCGCCCACGACTCGCCCGGCGCCAGCCACAGCAGGTCGACACCGGAGTTCAACGCGTCCGGCGGACACGTCATCGGCTCGACCGCGACCGCCCGCCCGCGCCCCGGGAAGTTGTCCGGCGTGTACACCTGCACCCACTTGAAGTCGGGGTCGGCCCACACCTCGACCCCACCACCCGGACCGCGCAACACGTGCCGCACCAACCCGTCCACCGGCTCACACCCACCGAACGGCGTGTCCAGCCGGACACCCTGAAGCGACCGTGCCTCCCGGAAGTCGTACTCCCCCGAAACCGGAACCGCGGGACCGCTCGGGATCATCGTCTCCGGATCCAGCGGCAGCACGGTGGAAGCCGCGAGCGACAGCGTCGTCTCGTCGGTCCACGACGTCCCGGCCCGCGGGTACGGATGCGTCCCCACCCCGAACGGCGTCCGCGCCGACCCGATGTTCCACACCGAGTGCGACACGCTCAACCCGTTGTCGTCCAACGCATACGTGATCGTCGTCCGCAGTTCCACCGGCCACCCGAACCCCGCGACGGGCACCTCCAGCGACACCAACGACCCGGTGTGCTCGACGAGGTTCCACACCGCCCGCCGCACCAGCCCGTGGATCGCGTTGCCCCGCGCCGGCTCGGTGATCTCCAACTGCTGCTCGGCCCCGTCCAGCACCCACCGCCCACCGGCCGTCCGGTTCGGCCACGGCACCAGCACCGCGCCGCTGCCCATCGGCGGAGCGCCGTCGTAGGTCTCGACGTAGGGAACGCCACCGACCTCGAACGACCTCAGCCCCGCGCCGTCCTGAGCAACCACTACCCGCGCCGCGCCATGGGCGATTTCCAGCATGACGGCCATCCTCCCACCGCACCGCCTCCGAAGCCGATCAAGCGCGAGCCCTGGTCGCTAGTAGACCAGTCTGTATAGGAAGCACCATGGCACGCCGCACCGACACCCGTGAACGCATGGTCCGCACCGCCGCCGAGCTGTTCCACGCGCAGGGCTACCACGCGACGGGCCTCAACCAGGTGCTGGCCGCGGGCGGCGCACCCAAGGGCTCGCTCTACTTCCACTTCCCCGGCGGCAAGGAACAGCTCGCCGCCGAGGCGGTCACCCTGGCCGGCGACGAGCTGTGCGCCGCCCTCAAGTCCGTCATGGCCGACGCCCCGACCCCGATCGCGGCACTCGAACGAGTCCTCGACCTGTTGGGCCGACGCCTGGTCACGTCGGACTACACCAACGGCTGCCCGATCTCCACCGTCGCTCTCGACGCGAGTGCCGAGAGCGAACCGATCCGCGAGGCGTGCGTCGCCGCATACGCCTCCTGGCGGCAGGCCATCGCCGACCACCTGGACCGCGCCGACGCGGCCGAGGTGGCGACGGTCGTCCTGGCCGCCATCGAAGGGGCGGTGCTGCTCGCGCGCACCCTCCGCGACCTGTCCCCGCTCCACGCCGTGGCCACGCACCTCGGTGTTCTCCTGGGAAGGCCCACCGGATGAAGGTCCACCACCTCAACTGCGGCACCATGCGCCCGTTCGGCGGAAAGCTGGTCGACGGCAAGGGTTCCGTCTTCAGCCGGGCCGAACTCGTCTGCCACTGCCTGCTGGTCGAGACCGACGACGAACTGGTCCTGGTCGACACCGGCTTCGGCACGCACGAGCTGCGCGACCCGGCCGCCACGCTCCCCAGGCAGTTCCGCCAGGCGTGCCGACCGGTCCTCGATCCGACCGAAATCGCGTTACACCAGGTCAAAGCCCTGGGCTTCACCCCCGAGGACGTCCGGCACATCGCCCTGACCCACCTGGACATCGACCACGCCGGCGGCGTCCGCGACTTCCCGACCGCGAAAGTCCACGTCCTGCGGGAGGAACTGGACGACGCCGCCAACCCCCGCTACGCGCGCGCCCAGTGGGAGAACGCCGACTGGGTCCCGCACGAGCCGACCGGCGAGACGTGGTTCGGCTTCGCCGGCGTCCGCGAACTGCGTCCGGGCATCCTGCTAGTCCCACTGATCGGCCACACCAGGGGCCACACGGGCGTCGCGATCGACCTCGACGGCAGGTGGGTTCTGCACGCCGGCGACTCGTACTTCTTCCACGGCGAGATGAACACCCCGCCCCGGAACACACCCGTCCTGACCTTCTTCGAGAAGCAGGTGGAGACGATCCGGGGGCTCCGACTGTCCAATCAGGACCGGCTGCGCGAACTCGTCCGCACCGAAGGCCACCGGATCGACGTCTTCAGCGCCCACGACGCCACCGAACTGCACCGTCACCAGGAGAAGTCATGAAGGTCCACCACCTCAACAGCGGCACCATGCGCCCGTTCGGCGGAAAGCTGGTGGACGGCAAGGGTTCCGCGTTCAGCGCCGCCACCCTCGTCTGCCACGTCCTGCTGCTGGAGACCGACGACGGCCTGGTCCTCGTCGACAGCGGCATGGGCCTGGAGGACGTCCGCAACCCCGGCCCGACCCTGGCCTGGCACTGGCGGCTGATGTCCCGCCCGGTGTTGGACGAACGGGAAACCGCGCTGCGCCAGGTGGAAGCGCTCGGCTTCCGCGCCGTAGACGTCCGGCACATCGTCCTGACCCACCTGGACCTGGACCACGCCGGTGGCCTGCGCGACTTCCCGAACGCCGAAGTCCACGTCCTGCAAGAAGAGCTGGACAGCGCCCTGCGTCCCGGCAAAACCGGCAACGACCGCACCCGCTACCCCGACGGCCAGTGGTCACACGGCCCGAAGTGGGTCACCCACGAGCCACACGGCGAGCAATGGTTCGGGTTCGACGGCGTCCGCGAGTTCCGTCCCGACATCCTGCTGGTGCCGCTGATCGGCCACACCCGAGGACACACAGGCGTAGCGGTGAACACGGGCAGCGGCTGGCTCCTGCACGCCGGCGACTCGTACATGTACCACGGCGAGATGCGGACACCCCCGAACTCCACGCCGGCCCTGAGGTTCATGCAGAGCCGCATGGACACCGTCCGCGAGCTCCGACTGTCCAATCAGGACAGACTGCGCGACCTGGTCCGGAACCACGGCGACGAGATCGACGTCTTCAGCGCCCACGACGCGGCGGAGCTGGCCCGTCACCAACTCCGCCGCGCCACGGCCTAGGGTTACTTGGACAGTTTCTCCGGGTCGAACTCCACCTTGCCGTGCACCAGCCGGTTGATCACCCACAGCACCAGGCCGGCCCCGAGCAGGTAGAGCGCGATCAGGTAGTCGTCCCCGGGACGTCCGGACAACGGGCTGGCCAGGTACGCGCACGTGATCGCACCGAGCACCGGCACCCAGGTGGGTGCACGGAAGTGCCGGTGCTCGGCTTTCTCCTTGCGCAGCACCAGAACCGCGATGTTGACGATGGTGAACACCACCAGCAGCAGCAACGCGGTGGTGCCGCCCAGCTTGGCGATGTCGGCGGTGGACACCAGGATGATCGCCACGCCGCTGGTGAAGATGATGGAGATCCACGGCGTGCGCCGGAACGGGTGCACCGTCCCGAACACCTTGGGGATGATCTGTTCCCGCGACATGCCGTAGATCAGCCGGCTGGCCATCAGCATGTTGATGAGCGCGGAGTTGATGACCGCGAACAACCCGATCAGCGAGAACACCCACAACGGGAAGCCGGGAGCGCCCACCTCCACCACCCGGAGCAACGCGGAACTCCCCGACTTGGACAGTTCGTCGGCCGGAATCAGCAGCGACGACGTGATGGCCACCAGCACGTAGATCACCGCCGCGACGACCATGCCCCACAGCATGGCGCGCGGGAAGATCCGCACCGGGTCACGGCACTCCTCGGCCATGTTGACGGAGTCCTCGAACCCCACCATCGCGAAGAACGCCAGCGCAGTCGCCGACGTGATGGCGACCAGCGCAGACTGCCCCGGCGCAGGCTCGACCTGCGTCAACCGGCTCGCGTCACCGTCCCCGGCGGCGATGGCGTAGACCCCGATCGCGATGACGATCACCAGCCCGGACAACTCGATGCAGGTCAGTACGACGTTCGCCTTGACGGATTCCGAGACGCCCCGGAAGT
This sequence comes from uncultured Saccharothrix sp., assembly GCA_965995405.1. Lineage (GTDB taxonomy): Bacteria > Actinomycetota > Actinomycetes > Mycobacteriales > Pseudonocardiaceae > Actinosynnema. Next base: position 9,216 of record CBHFOL010000054.1, on the reverse strand, counting down.
TGATGGCGGCAAGGCCCGCGATGAACAGGATGGCCACGAGCGTCGCGGACACCGTGAACGTGTCGGAGAAGAACTCTTTGATGACGGACTGGAGATAGGTCTTCCCGAACGCCAGCGCGGCCGAGGAGGCGGACGTGATCCCGGAGCTCATGACGGCGAACGCCACCATGAACGTGAGGAACTGGATCTTGAACGCCCGGTTCGTGTAGAGCGCCGCACCGGCCGCACGCGGGTACTTGCCGACCAGTTCGAGGTAGCTGAAGGCGGTCAGGAACGCCACGACGAACGCGATCAGGAACGGCAGCCACAGCGCGCCGCCGATCTTGCCGGCGACGTTGCCGGTCAGCGCGTAGATGCCGGTGCCGAGGATGTCCCCGACCACGAAGAACAGCAGCAGTTTCGGACCGATCGCCCGCTTCAGTTCCGGTTGCGCCGGTGCGCTCGTCACTTCCGCCATGCCGATTGAGTGTGCCGGATCACACCCGACCCGGATAGTCGAGCGGTCCGCGCTTGGGCAAGCCTTGAGGTTCAGACCCCCGATCGGAGGTCGGCCTCGGCACACACGATGGCTTCGTCCAAGGCGGACCTGAAGTCCACGATCTGCTGAAGCTCCAGCCGAATGCAGTCCACCCCGACCGGCAGATGTACTTCGACGGTCCCAAGCGTCACCCCCAACTCGAACACCCGGTTGGCAGCCCCCTCACACCGCAACACCCAATCCCGCCTCGGCGCATCCAACTTGATGATCTGCTCTTGACTCATGCGAATATAATGGGAGCTTGCGTTAAATCACTCAACTGCACGATAGAGTGATGGCGCTGTCATTGAAACGGGCAAGCTTCTACAGTTGAGACATGGCACGCCGCTCCGGACCGTCGGTCCGCTCCCGCCGACTCGCGATCACCCTCCGCAAGCTCCGCCGCGCCACCGGCATGACCGGGGCCGATGTCGCGAAGTCCGTCGACATGTCGGGCAGCAAGATCAGCCGGGTGGAAAGCGCCGAGAGCGGCATCTACCTCGATGACGTGGAGAAGCTGCTCGACTTCTACGGTGTGACCAAGAAGCAACGGGTGTACCTGCTCGACCTGGCCAGGCACGCCGAGCAGCTCGGCCTGTTGCGGATCAACAACACCAACCTGCCGGAGGACTGGCAAACCTGGGCGGATTTCGAGGACGAAGCCGGCAGCCTGTTGCACTTCCAGCCTCTGGTCATCCCCGGCCTGCTGCAAACCGCCGAGTACGCGCGGACGCTCATCAAGGCGACCGGCCACGGCCTCACCGACGACCAGGTCGACGCGCTGGTGGCCAGCAGGATCGCCCGCCAAGGACTCCTGAATCGCGCAAACCCGTTGCGGTTCCACGTGATCATCGACCAAAGCGCGGTGGAGCGACCGTTCGGCGGCCCTGGGGCTCATGCCCGCCAAGTGCGGCACCTCGCGGACATCTCCGAGTTGGACAACGTAACTGTGCAGGTCCTGCCGACCGCCGCCGGCCTCAACGCGGGTCTGAACGGGCCGTTCGTGATCCTGGAGTACGACGACGATCCGAGCCTGGTGCTGTTGGAGAACAAGATCTCCAGCATCTTCCTCGATGAGCCGGAGCAGATCGAGGTCTTCGAGGCCATGTGGTCGGACCTCCGTGAACTAGCCCTGGGTTCAGGCGAGACGGTGGAGTTCCTCAAGCGGCTCGCGTGAAATCATGGGGGCATGACCCTGTGGCGTAAGAGTTCTCGCAGTGCCAGCAGCGCGAACTGTGTAGAAGTGGCCTGGTGGCGTAAGAGCAGTCGCAGCGCGGATACCGCGAACTGCGTCGAAGTGGTCCACGTCGCCGACCGGGTGATGGCCAGGGACTCCAAGAGCCCGGCCCCCACCATCAGCGTGCCCGCTACTGCTTGGGCGAGGTTTGTTCAACAATCCCAACGTTGAACCGGTAGCGCCACACCGCCGGGATCGCCATCACCGCGAGCACCGTGGCCACCACGACCGCCACCCCACCCCAGGCAGTAGCCGCACCGGGGCCGATGGCCGCGCCGGTCGTCCCGTGCAGGAGGTCCGCCAAGCGCGGACCTCCGGCGACCACCACGATGAACACGCCCTGCATCCGCCCGCGCATCTCATCCGTCGCCGCCGACTGGAGGATCGCGCTGCGGAACACCATGCTGATCATGTCCGCCGCGCCACCGATGGCCAGGAACACCACCGCCAGCCACAACGCGTTCGACATCCCGAACCCGACCATCGCCACGCCCCAAGCGACAACCGACAGCACCACCCCGACCCCGTGCCGGTGCACCCGCGACGTCCACCCGGACACCAGCCCGCACAACATCGCCCCCAACGGGATCGCCGCGAACAGCCACCCCAGAGCGAGCCCACCACCCGCCGGATCCCCGAACGTCACCTCGGCCATCTCCGGGAACAACGCCCGCGGCATCCCGAACAGCATCGCGATGATGTCCAACACGAACGACGCCAACAGCACCTTCTGCACCGCCAGGTACCGGAACCCGTCGACCACCTCCGACAGCCCCGCCCGCCGGACCACCCCGTCCAACGGCGGCATCGGCGGCAGTTTCCACACCGCCCAGATGGTCAGCGTCAACGCGATCGAGTCGACCAGGTACAGCGTCGACACCCCGATCACCGGCATCAGCGCACCGGCCAGCATCGGCCCGAACACGCCGCCGAACGTCATCACCGTCCCGGCGAGCGCCGCCGCCGCGGGCAACTGCTCCTCCGGCACCAACCGCGCGACCGCCGCCGACCGGGCCGGCGCGTTGGCCGCGAAGAACACCTGTTGCAACCCCAGCAACGCGATGACCAGCCACACGTTCCGCACGTCGAACGCGGCCTGCATCCACAGCAGCACCGACGTGACCGCGATCCCGATGTTGGTCACCACCAACAGCTTCCGCCGGTCCACGACGTCGGCGACGGCACCGCCCCACAGCCCGAACACCAGCAACGGCACGAACGCGACACCCGCCGCGATCCCGACCCACCCGGACGAACCGGTGATGTCGTACACCTGCTTGGGCACCGCGACCGCCGTCAGCTGACTGCCCACGGCCGTCACCGCGGTCGACCACCAGAGTCGTCGGTACGCCGCCACCTTCAACGGACGGGTGTCGATCGCGACCTTCCCGAGCAGACTCTTCACTCTCATTAGCGTACGACAACTAACAACCTCTTTACCGAGACGTGCCCCACTGTCCACGATTCGAAACGACCGACCCCCACCCATTCGAACCGACGATCACGAACCGGCCGGCCGCGTCTGCGGGAAGCTCACCGAACACGTGCCCTGACCTGCGCACAGAGCACCCCACAGGGGGAATTAGAGTCACGCTCGTGCCCACGATCATGTTCTACGACGGCCCCGCGCCGGAAGACGCCGAGATCACCCGCACCGGCGGTCTGCCGCTGCTCCCGGCCGAGGTCGAGTGGCCCCGCTGCACGGACTGCGAGGGGAACATGCAGTTCCTGGCCCGCGTCCAGCAGGGCGACCTCACCACCGGCGAGTCCACCGACCAGCGGGTGCTCCAGCTGTTCATGTGCGACAACGACCCCGGCGGCTGCGAGACGTGGGAGCCGGGTTCGGGGGCCAACGCCGTGATCGTCCTGCCACCCGGTCCGGCACCCGTCCGCCCGGCTCCGGACGACGGCGTGACCACGCTGCCGGAGGTGTCGTCCATCCGCTTGGAGGAGTTCGACGTCGAACCTGACGGTAGCAAGTACTGGGATCCGTACGACGCGGCGCGCATGACGTGGATGAACATCCCGGGCAAGCGCGGCAGGGACATCATCGGCCAGCTCGGCGGCGAGCCCTCCTGGGTCTATTCCGACCGGCACCCCGCCTGCACCGAGTGCGGCGAGCCCCTCCGCTTCGCCGTCCAGCTCGAAGAAGGCCACGACAGTCAGACCGGGGCCAACTACGGCGGCGGGTCGGCGCTCGTCTTCGTCTGCCCCACGCACGACCAGGGTGCGTTCCTGTGGGAACAGTGACCGACCGGGAGCAATGACCGACGCCCCCGCCGGATGCGTAACCTGACCGGGTGCGCCTCCTGGTCGTAGAGGACGAGAAGCGGCTGGCCGAGTCGTTGCGCGCCGGGCTGGAGGCCGAGGGGTACGCGGTCGACCTCGCGCACACCGGGCCGGACGGGCTGTGGATGGCGTCCGAGCACCAGTACGCGGCGATCGTGCTGGACATCCTGCTGCCCGGCCTGAACGGCTACCGGGTGTGCGCGAAGCTGCGTGCCGACGGCAACGACACGCCGATCCTCATGCTCACCGCCAAGGACGGCGAACTGGACGAGGCCGACGCGCTGGACACCGGCGCCGACGACTTCCTGTCGAAACCGTTCTCCTACATCATCTTCCTGGCCAGGCTGCGGGCGTTGATCCGGCGCGGCGGGTCGCCCCGGGCGAGCGTGCTGCGGCACGGCACGGTGGAGCTCGACCTCGGCCGGCGGGAGTGCCGGGTCGGCGGCGCGCCGGTCCCGTTGTCCGCCAAGGAGTTCAGCATCCTGAACTACCTGCTGCAACGGCCCGGCGAGGTGGTCGCCAAGGCCGACATGCTCAGCGACCTGTGGGACTTCGCGACGACACCCGACCCGAACCTGGTCGAGGTCTACATCAGTTCGCTGCGCCGCAAGCTCGGCCGCGACGCCATCCGCACCGTCCGGGGTGCCGGGTACGTGATGCCCGGTGCGTAGGTGGCTGACGACGCGGGTGCGGGTCGCCGTGGTGGCGGCGCTGGTGTCGGCGGCGCTGCTGACCGTCGGGACGCTGTACCTGTTGCGGCAGATGGAGAACCAGCTCTGGGCCGGTGCGGACGACCTGGCGATCGCCGGGGCGCGGCGGGTGTCGGAGCTGGCGGCGTTGACGGGTGATCCGCGGAACCTGCCGCCGATGCTCGGCATCGGCCCGTACGAGATCGTGGACACCGTCGGACGCCGGATCGCCACCTGCCCGAACCTGGGTGCGGAGTGGGACGACCGGCCGTTCCTCGCGCCGGGGCCGTTCACCCAGGCCGGATTCGGCGCGCCGCGTTCGGTGTGGCTCGACGGGATCCCTTCGGACAACCGGAGTTGCCTGTTCACGACGGACTTCTCGCAGCCGGGCGAGGTGCGGGTGAACGCCGATTTCAGCGGTTCCGGCGGGTACGTGGTGTACATGGCGGCGCGGCCGGTGCCGGAGGCGCAACGGCTGTTCGACGCGGTCCAGGTCGTGCTGTGGATCGCCGTTCCGCTGACCGTGCTGCTGATCGGGCTGGTGGCGTGGCTGGCGGTGGGGCGGGCGCTGCGCCCGGTGGCCGCGATCCGGCGTGAGGTGGCCGAGATCAGCGCGCACGACCTCGATCGGCGGGTGCCCGAGCCGGGCGCGCGGGACGAGATCGCCGAACTCGCCACGACGATGAACGACATGCTGGCGCGGTTGGCCACATCCCTTGCTCGGCAACGACAGTTCACCTCCGACGCGTCGCACGAGCTGCGCACGCCGCTGGCTTCCGTGCGGACGCAGTTGGAGGTGCTGCTCGCGCACCCCGAACGGGTCGACTGGCAGCGCACGGCAGCGAACGTGGTGCTGGACCTGGAGCGGATGCAGGCTGTGGTGGCGGACCTGATGTTGCTGACCAGGGTGGAGGGCGCGCCGCCGGTCGCGGAGACCGTGGACCTGGCCGCGCTCGTCGGCACATCGCCGGCCGTGTTGGTGCGGGGCAGTCCGGTCCACCTGCAACGGCTGGTGCGCAACCTGGTCGACAACGCCGAGCGGCACAAGGCGTCGTCGGTCGAGACGGTGTTGACGGCGGAGGGCGGCGAGGCCGTGCTGACCGTGTCGGACGACGGTCCGGGCATTCCGGAAGCCGACCGGGAACGGGTTTTCGAGCGGTTCGTGCGGCTGGACGAGGGCCGGGCGCGGGACGAGGGCGGTGCGGGGCTCGGGTTGGCGATCGCCCGGGAGATCGCGCACGCGCACGGCGGGACGGTCGTGGTCGCGCCGAGCGAGCGCGGCGCGCGGCTGGTCGTGCGGCTGCCGTTGGTCACCTGACGTCGGCTACCTGAAAGGTGCTTCAGGCGACTTCAGGTTCGGCTCAGCACCATGATCGGACGCTGCGCCGGTGCTTCTCCGAACCCGGCTCACCGTCCGCCCGGCGTACGTCGTCGCGGTCGGTTTCTTCGCCCTGTACGGCGGATACTCGATCCGGCGGCACCAGAGCTTCCAGAGCACCGGCTACGACCTGGGCATCTTCGAGCAGGCGGTGCGGTCGTACGCGGAACTCCGGCTGCCCACGTCCGACCTGAAGGGCCCCGACTTCCCGCTGCTGGGCGACCACTTCCACCCGATCCTCGCGCTGTTGGCCCCGTTCTACGCACTGGTGCCGCGCGCGGAGACCCTGCTGGTGGCGCAGGCATTCCTGTTCGCCCTGTCCACGATCCCGGTGTCCCGGCTGGCCGAACGGCTCGGGCCGAAGGGCGTGGTGGTCACCGTCGCGTACGGGCTGTCGTGGGGTTTGCAGAACGCGGTCGCGTTCGACTTCCACGAGGTCTGCTTCGCGGTGCCGATGCTGGCGTTCGCGATCGAGGCGCTGGTCCGGGAACGGTGGTCGGTGGCGGTGCTGTGGGCCGCGCCTTTGGTTCTGGTGAAGGAGGATCTGCCGATCACCGTCGCTGCTGTGGGCCTGTACCTGGTGTACCGACGGCAATACCGGCTCGGCGCGGCGGCCGTGGCCTTCGGCTTGGCGGCGTTCGCGCTGATCATGTTCGTGCTGCTGCCGATGGCCAATCCGACCGGTGATTATCCGTATTGGGCCGCTTTACGTCCTCGTGAGGGCGACATGGGGTTGTGGGTCCGTGCCGGGACGCTGGTGGCGCTGTTGGCGCCGACCGGCTTCCTGGCGCTCCGGTCGCCGCTGATCCTGTTGGCCGGGCCGACTTTGGCGTGGCGGTTCGCTTCCGGCAACTCGGCGTTCTGGGGAATCGACTACCACTACAGCGCCGTCCTGATGCCGATCGTGTTCGGCGCTTTCCTGGCGGCAAGACCCACCCGGGTCTGGATCTGCGCTGCGGTCACCGCGGCTTTCATGGTGGTCCTGCCGTTGCGGCCGGCCACCCAACCGGAGTGGAACGAGCAACAGATCGCCGACGCCCGACGAATCCTCGCCTTGGTCCCGGACAACGCGACTGTCGCCGCTTCCAACCGCCTGGCGCCACAGCTGACCGGCCGGTGCCGCGTCAGCCTGTTCCCCTGGCACACCAACGCCGAGTACCTGCTCGTCTCGAAACCCACGCCGGGCTGGCCGGTATCGGCGGAAGAGGAACGCCGAACTCTGGCGTCCTTGCCACACCAGCCCATCGCGGAAACCGAACACGTGGTGCTGCTGAAACGCTGACCACACCGCCACCCCTTTGGAGGGAGGACGAGTGGCGGCTCCCATCACTCGTTCTGGGGCTGTTCAGCACCAGGTCGCACCCCTGACCCTGGGAAGACATGGTTAGAGGTGGTCGACCGTGCTGAAGTCGCTGACCCTCGAACTCACCGGTCGCTGCCAACTCCGATGCACGCACTGTTACGCGGACTCCGCGCCGACCGGTGGCCACGGCACCATGACCGTCACCGACTGGCGCCGAGTCATCGACCAGGCATCCGACCACGGTGTGGAAACGGTGCAGTTCATCGGCGGCGAGCCGACACTGCACCCCGCGTTCTGCGCACTCGTCGAGCACGCGCTGTCCCACGTGGCGCACGTCGTGATCTACACCAACCTCGTACTCGTCACCGCCCGTCTGTGGGAGTTGTTCACGAGCCGCGGTGTCGCTCTCTCCACGTCGTACCACTCCGACCGCGAAGACGACCACGATGCCGTCACCGGCAGGCGCACCAGTCACGCGCGAACGCGGTCGAACATCGCACAGGCCGTCCGCCGCGGGGTTCCCGTCCAGGTCGGGATAGTCGGATTCGACAACGGTCGACACGTGGCACGGGCTCGGGCGGATCTGACCGCCCTGGGCGTCGCGAATGTCCGCGTCGACCGACTGCGGAGGATCGGGCGGGCCGCATCCGACTCCACCGTGCCGAGCGCGGAACTGTGCGGCAGGTGCGGGCGCGACCGGCTCACGGTGACGCCGGACGGCCACGTGCTGCCGTGTCCGCCGGCCAGGTGGGTCCGGCTGGGCAACATCCACCACGACTCCATCGCCCGCTGTCTGGAGACGTTGGCGGCCACCTCGTTCACGCACACCGACACCTACAGCTGCACCCCGGCCGGTGATGACGAAAACAGCAACAGTAGGCCGCCGAAGGACGCGCTACCCGCCAAGCGCCTGCTCCACCTGGCGTCTGACCCGTTCCGCCATCGGGTCGGTGAAACCCGAAAGTCGTGACAGCGCCTGACGCCAGTGCTCGTCGGCTTCCTCCTCCGAGCCGAGTCGGCTCACCGCGTTGCCCAGGTGGAACAGTGCCAGGGCCGACTCCCAGTCGTCCCCGATCTCGCCGTGGACGGCGACCGCACGACGATGGAAGTCGGCGGCCTCATCCGGCCGACCCAGGTCCAGGTAGATCTCCCCGGCCCCGTCCAGCGCCATGGCCTCCCGACTGCGGTCACCCAGAACCCGGTGGATCGCGGCGGCCCGCTGATAGGACTCCAGCCCCTCGGGTCCCTTGCCCGAGATGCGCTGGATGTGCCCGAGGTCGAGCAGGCCGTAACCCTCCAGCGTCGGGTACTTCAGCTCGCGCGCGATGCCGGCCGAGGCGGTCGCCGAGTCCAGCGCGTCGTCCACCTCGCCCGACTCGATCTGCGCCTTGGCGAGAATGCCGAGCGAGACCGCCTCGCCATACCTGTCTCCGTACTCGCGCTGGATCGCCAGCGCCGCCCGCACGTCGTCGGCCGCCGCAGTCGGCTCGCCGAGACCCACGTGCGCCTCGGCGAGGTTGTACAGCGCGTGGGCGCTGCGACGGGTGTTGCCGATCTCCCGGTATATCCCGTGCACCTGCCGGAAAATCCCGGCCGCCACGGCGAACCTCCGCTGGAAGAGGTGCACGATGCCCAGACTCGTCAGCGTGACCGCTTCGCCCTCCCGGTCGCCGAGCGCCTGCCGCAACACGAGCGCTGCCTCGTGACCGGCCAGTGCCGCGGGGAAGTCGCGGAGTCGCGCGTGGATGCCGCCCAGCGTGGACAGGGCGCTGTCCTGCGACGTCGAGCCGCGGCGCGCGTGGC